>NZ_JBIWLW010000011.1:0-270131 GCF_044766385.1 Streptomyces sp. NPDC102274
CGCACGGGTGATGTGGTGCGGTGGCGGTCGGATGGCCGGCTGGACTTCCTTGGCCGGAACGACAGCCAGGTGAAGGTGCGGGGCTTTCGTATCGAGCTCGGTGAGATCGAGTCCGTACTGTCGCGTCATCCTGCCGTAGGGCGGGTCTCGGTGATCGTCCGCGAGGACCGTCCGGGATCGAAGCGCCTGGTCGCGTACCTCGTACCGTCCGGAGACCTGGACGTCACCGGCCTACGTGAGCACGCCGCCGCGCTTCTGCCCGAGTACATGGTGCCGTCGGCCTTCGTCGTACTGGACGCGCTGCCCCTGACTGCCAACGGAAAGGTCGACCGCCGGGCCCTGCCCGCGCCTGATCTGGACGCCGCCGAGGAGTACGTGCCCCCGCGTACCGAGACCGAAAGCGCTGTCGCCGCCGTGTGGACCGACGTCCTCGGCATCGAACGGATCGGCGTCAACGACAACTTCTTCTCTCGCGGCGGGGACTCCATCTCCAGCCTCCAGGTCGTCTCCCGAATACGGGATGCCTGTGGGGTCGCGCTGTCGCCGCGCGCCCTGTTCGACCGCCCCACCGTGGCCGGTCTGGCGTCTGCCGTCGCCGAAGAGCGCTCTTCGTCCGCGACCGCTCTCGGAGGTACGGTCGTCCCCGTTCCCCGGGACGGTGAGCTGCCGCTCTCCTATGCACAGGAACGGCTCTGGTTTCTCGACGAGTTCGCCAAGAGCAGCGTCGAGTACAACGTCGTGGACGCGCTCCGGCTGACCGGGGCTCTCGACGTGGATGCGCTGCGCTCGGCGGTGTCGGCGCTGGTGGCGCGGCACGAGGCGCTGCGTACCACCTTCGACTCCGTCGAAGGACGGGGTGTGCAGCGTGTGCGTGATGCGGTGGACGCGTCGGCGGACGTCCCGATCCGTGCCGCCGAGGTGAGCGACTCGGCCGAGCTGGATGACGTACTGCGTGCGGAGGGCGCGAGACCCTTCGACCTGCGCACCGGACCGCTGATACGGGTTCTGCTGCTACGGATGCGGACGCCTGAGCCCACGTCCCGGCCGAGCGCCGACACAGGCCGGCACGAGCACTCCACGCACGTCCTCGTACTGTCGATGCATCACATCGTCACCGACGGCTGGTCGATGGGCGTCATCACCCGCGAGCTGAGCGCCCTCTACGCCGCGGCGGTACGAGGAGCGGACCCTGCGCTTCCCGACCTTCCCGTGCAGTACCCCGACTTCGCCGCCTGGCAGCGCGCCGCCCCGCTGACCGGCCAACTCCCGTACTGGCGTGGGCAACTGGCCGGACTCGAAACGCTCGACCTGCCCATCGACCGGCCGCGTCCCGCTGTCCGTACCTCGGTCGGTTCGCTGCACTCCTTCGATGTCCCCGACTCGCTGGCCCGCCGTCTGCGGGAGGCGGGCCATGAACGGGGCCAGGTCCAGGGCCAGAGGCAGGAGCAGGCACAGGGGCAGGGGCAGGGGCAGGGGACAAGTCTGTTCATGACGCTGACGGCCCTCACCCAGCTTCTCCTGTCCCGGTGGACCGGTCAGCGGGACATCGCGCTGGGTACGGCGGTCGCCGGACGGGAACGGGCCGAACTGGAGAATCTGGTCGGCTTCTTCGTCAATACTCTCGTACTGCGCACGCGCGTCGACGAGTCGCTTTCCTTCACCGATCTGCTCGCCGAGGCGCGCGAGACGGTCCTTCAAGCCTTTACGCACCAGGACGTACCGTTCAGCGTGCTGGTGGATGATCTCGCTCCCGACCGCGATACCAGTCGCACTCCTCTGGTCCAAGCGATGGTGAGCCTCCAGAACACCCCCGACGAGTCGTTCGACCTGCTCGGACTCCAGGTGGCTCCGGTGCGGGTGCCCCGCGAGACGGCGCAGTTCGACATCACCTTCGGGTTCCGGGACCACGACGGGAGCATGGCGGCGGGCATCGAGTACAGCACCGACCTGTTCGACGCCGCGTCCATCGAGCGGCTCGCCCGGCACTGGCTGAATCTGGCGGAGGCGGTACTCGCGGCTCCGGCCGCGCCGCTGCACAGCATCGACACACTCGCCGCCACGGAGCGCGAAGCCGCGACCCGCGGGCACAACCGTACGGCGGTCGATGTGCCGGCCCTCTCCGCCCCGGCCCTGTTCGGGAAGTGGGTGGCGACGACACCCGACGCCCCCGCCGTCCTGCGTGCGGACGGCTCCGCACTCACCTTCCGCGAACTCGACGCGCGGGCCGCCCGGCTGGCCGGCCACCTGCGCGACGCCGGGATCGGTCCGGAGTCCCGCGTCGCCCTCGTACTGCCCCGCTCCGTCGACCAGGTGGTCGCCGTGCTGGGAGTGCTCCGGGCGGGGGCGGTGTTCGTCCCGGTGGACCCGTCCTATCCGGCGGACAGGATCGCGTACATCCTCGCGGACTGCGGCGCTGAGTTTCTGATTACCCGTCAGGCGCGGGCTGCCCAACTGCCCCTCCCCGAAGGGCTTCCGGTCCTCGCGGTCGACGCACCGGAGACCGTCCGCGCTCTGTCGGGTGCCGCCGCGGCGGACGCCCCCGGTACGCGCGAGACCTCCGGGGGCGCCGCTGAGGAGGCAGCCGAGGACGCAGCCGAGGTGGCAGCCGAGGTGCCGCTCTCCGCCGGGGCGTACGTGATCTATACCTCCGGCTCCACCGGCCGCCCGAAGGGCGTGTTGGTGACTCACTCCGGGCTGGCGAGTCTGGCCGCGGCCCAGGCGGAGCGGCTGGGCGCCGGGCCCGGCGCCCGGGTCCTCCAGTTCGCCTCGCCCGGGTTCGACGCCTCCTGGTGGGAACTGTCCATGGCGCTGCTCACCGGCGCGACACTCGTGGTGGACGAGCCGGACGCCGGACCGGACGGGCAGACTGCCGACTGGGGCGCCAGGCTCGGGCCCCTTGTCGCCTCGGCGGGCGTCACCCACGCCACGCTGCCGCCCGCCCTCGTCGCGGCACTGGACACGGCCGATCTGCCGCCTGTGCTGGTGGTCGCGGGGGAGGCATGCCCCGCGGAGACGGTGGACCGCTGCGCCCCGGGCCGGACGATGGTCAACGCGTACGGGCCGACCGAGACCACCGTATGCGCCACGATGAGCACCGAACTGCGCGCGGGCGCCGCCGGGACGCCGCCCATCGGCGCCCCCATCGCCAACACCAGGACCTATGTGCTGGACGCCTGGCTGCGCCCGGTCCCCGCCGGGGTGGCCGGCGAGCTGTACGTTGCCGGGCGCGCCCTCGCCCGGGGCTATCTCAACCGTCCCGGGCTGACGGCGGGGAGCTTCGTCGCCGACCCGTTCGGCTCCGGCGACCGCCTCTACCGCACCGGAGATGTGGTGCGCCGTCGTGCGGACGGCGGACTGGAGTACGTCGGGCGCCGCGACGATCAGCTGAAGGTACGCGGCTTCCGGATCGAACCCCGCGAGATCGAGAGCGTGTTGGCCCTGCACGAGTCGGTCGGCCAGGTGACGGTCGACGTCCCGCCCGGCGGATCACGACTCGTCGCCTACGTGGTGCCCGCGTCCGGGACGGGGTCCGCGTCCGCACCCGCGTCCGGGACGTGGTCGGCGTCCGAGGCCGGGTCGGCGGATCCCGGTGGTGTGGACCCGGCCGCGCTCCGGGAGCACGCCGCCGCCGCGCTGCCGGACTACATGGTGCCCTCGGCGTTCGTCGCGCTCGACCGTATTCCGTTGAACGCCAACGGGAAGGTGGACCGCGCCGCGCTGCCGGACCCCGACCCCGCCGCCGAGAGGGGCGCCGGGTATGTCGCGCCCCGCGCGGGCGTGGAGGAAGTGCTCGCCGGGATCTGGGCCGAGGTGCTCGGTGCCGGACGGGTCGGCGCGTACGACAACTTCTTCGACCTGGGCGGCGATTCGATCCTGAGCATCCAGCTCGTCGCCAAGGCGCGCCGCGCGGGAGTGGAGATCTCCTCACGCGATGTGTTCGCCAGGCAGAGCGTCGCGGCCCTCGCCGCCGTGGCCTCGGCAGGCCGTCCCGCGGGCCCCGAAGTGCTCGCGGAGCAGGGCGAGTCGCATGGCACGGTGGGAACCACTCCGATCCGCGAATGGTTCTTCACCACCCATCCGGTGGATCCGGGGCACTTCGCCATGTCGATGGCCTTCGAGCTGACGACAGGGACCGATACGGCTGCCCTGCGCTCCGCTGTACAGGCGGTCCTCGCCCAGCACGACGCACTGCGCTCCACCTTCGGAACCACCGGCCGGATTCTCCCCGTCAGCGGTATCGACATCGATGAGGTGTTCGCGGAGCACGACCTGTCCGGCGCGCCCGACCCGGACGTCGCGTGGCAGGAGCTGGCGGCAGGCATCGCGGCCCGGATCCGGCTCGATGACGGGCCGTTGCTGCGGGTGGCCCTCGGCCGGCTGGGTGCCGGGCGTCACGCGCGGGTGCAGTTCACCGCGCACCATCTGGTGGTCGACGGCGTCTCCTGGCGTGTCCTGCTGGCCGACATCGAGACGGCGTACCGGCAGGCACTCGCCGGCCGCCGGATCGATCTCGGCCGGAAAACCACCTCCGTACGGCAGTGGGCGGACCGCCTCTCCGCGCATGTCGCGTCCGGTGGCTTCGACGCGCAGACCGGCTACTGGGAATCGGTACTGGACGGCGCCGTGACCGAACTGCCGGTGGACACTCCGGGGGGCGCCGACGCCGTCGGCGACGAGGCGATGGTCATGTGCGCGCTGAGCGCCGAGCAGACCGAAGCGCTTCTGCACCGCGTGCCCGCCGCGTACCGCACCCGTACGGACGAGGTGCTGCTCGCCGCTCTCGCACGCACACTGCGCGGCTGGACCGGGCGCGATCGCGTCGCCGTCGATCTGGAGGGCCATGGCCGTGAGGAACTCTTCGACGACATCGACCTGACCCGTACCGTCGGGTGGCTCACCTCGCTGTATCCGGTGGCGCTCGCCCTGCCGCCGGGGGAGGACTGGAGGGGGAGCATCACCTCCGTCAAGGAGCAGCTCCGCGCCGTACCCGACCGTGGAATCGGCTACGGGGCGCTGCGCGCCCTCGGTGCGTCCGCTGCTCCCGGCACCGGCACCAGCACCGGCACCGGCACCAGCACCGGCACCGGCACCAGCACCGGAGTCGGCGCCACTTCCGCGGACGCGCTCCGCGCGCTGCCCGGCCCGCGGATCTCCTTCAACTACCACGGCCAGTTCGATGTGGTGGGCCGGGACGGCGACGGAGGCCGGGACGACGACAGCGGCCGGGACGACGACAGCGGCCTGTACCGCGCCGAACTCCCCGACGCGGGCGGAGACCGCAGCGGTCGCGAGCGCCGCAGTCATCTCCTGGACGTCGTTGGCGGAATCCAGGACGGACGTCTGACCTTCGCCTGGACGTACTCGCCGGGGCTGCACCGCGAGGAGACGGTACGGCACCTCGCCGACGCCTTCGCCGCCGAACTGGCCGGGTTCGTCGCGCACTGCGCGGAGCCCGGCGCCGGCGGATGCACCCCTGCCGACTTCCCGCTGGTCTCCCTCACCCAGGACGAGGTGGACCGGCTCGCCGGGGACGGCCGTGACGTGGAGGATGTCTATCCGCTGACACCGCTTCAGGCCGGAATGCTGTTCCACACCCTCGCCGAACCGGACGCCGCGGCGTACCTCGAACAGTTCGCCTGCGTGCTCGACGGTGTGACGGACCCGGACGCGCTGGCCCGCGCCTGGCAGCGGGTCGTGGACCGGTCGGACGCGCTGCGGATCTCGGTGGCCTGGCAGGAGGTGGAGCGGCCCGCACAGGTGGTGCACCGCCATGTCCGGCTGCCCGTAGAAGTGGTGGACTGGACCGGCTGCCCGGAGGCGGAGCGCGCGGCCAAGGTGGCCGAGGTGCTCGCCGAGGAGCGGGAACGCGGTCTGGACCTGGGGACGGCCCCGCTGACGAGGATCCTGCTGGCACGTCTTCCCGGCGGGAGGACGCAGGTGGTCTGGACGTTCCACCATCTGCTGCTCGACGGGTGGAGCAGCGCCGCGCTGCTCTCCGACGTGATCGCCGAGTACGCGTCACTCGACACCGCACCCGAGTCGGCCCTCCCGGCGGCGCCGCGCGGTCCGTTCCGCGACTATCTGACGTGGCTGGCCGACCGCGACCACGCCGAGGGACGCGCGTACTGGCGCGGACGGCTGGCCGGATTCACCGAGCCGGTAGCGCTGCCGTACGACCGTCCCGCCGCGTGGGCGCACCGCGGCCGGTCCACCGCGCGGGTCGAGGTGCCCCTCACCCCGGTGGCGGCGAGCCGCGCCACCGGGTTCGCCCGGCGTCATCGGGTCACCCTCAACGCGCTGGTACAGGGCGCCTGGTCGCTGCTCCTCGCACACCACGGCGGTGTGCGGGACGTGGTCTTCGGGGCCACGGTCTCCGGACGCCCGGCCGAGCTGCCAGGAGCCGAGGAGATCCTCGGTCTGTTCATCAATACCCTGCCGGTACGTGTCGACGTCGACCCGGACCGTCCGCTCGTCGCGTGGCTGCGCGACATCCAGGAGCGGGCCTCCGAGGCCAGACAGCACGAGTATGTGGCGCTGCGCGACGTCGAGACCGAACTTCCGCCGGGTGCCGCTCTGTTCGAGAGCCTGGTGGTGTTCGAGAACTATCCGGTGGACGGTGAGGCGGCCGCCAGGCACGGCATCGCGCTGCGCGACGTGGACGCCATCGAGGCGACGAACTACCCACTCACCCTGATCGCGGGTGCGGGTGCGGGTGCGGGTGCGGGCGCGAACGACGGGCTGAGCATGACACTGGCGTACGACCCGGGGCTGTTCGACGCCCCCACCGCCGACCGGCTGGCCGCCCATCTCGCCCGGATGGTCGAGGAGTTGACCGTCGGCATGGACACGGACACGGACACGGCCCCGGGCATGGGCATGGGCACGGGCACGGGCACGGGCATGGCCTCGGGAACGGGCACAGCCCCGGGAACGGACCGTGTGCTGGGCGACGTGGCGCCACTGTCGGCGAACGAGTCGCGACGCGCGGCCCGCTGGGGCACGGGCGTGGCGGCGGCACGGCCCGAGCCCCTGGGGGAGTGGTTCGCCCGGCGTGCGACGGAGCACCCCGACGCCCCCGCCGTGGCCTGTGGCGGTGAGGAACTGTCGTACCGGGAGCTGGACCGGCGGGCGAACCGGCTGGCACGGCTGCTGCGCGCTCGCGGTGTGCGCGGCGAGTCACCGGTCGCGGTACTGCTGCCGAAGTCGGTGGAGTGGGTCGTCGCGGTCCTCGCGGTGGTACGTGCCGGCGGCGTCTACGTACCGGTGGACCCGGCGTGGCCGACGGACCGGCTGCGGTACGTTCTCGAAGACTCCGGCGCGGGCGTACTTCTGACGGATCGTCAGTACGCTCGCGGCTTGCCGCCGGGTGTCGGCGCCGCGGTGCTCGTGGCCGTGGACGATCCGGCGGTGGCCGAGGAACTGGCCCTCCACCCCGTCCTGCCCCCTCGGGTCGCGGTGCCTGTGACGGCGGCGGCGTACGTGATCTACACCTCGGGTTCGACAGGGCGGCCGAAGGGCGTCGTCGTGGCGCACACCGGACTCACCTCGCTGGCCGCGACGCTGGCCGACGGCTGCGCGGCCGATGGATCCGCCCGGGTTCTCCAGCTCGCGTCGCCGGGGTTCGACGCCTCCGTACTGGAACTGCTGATGGCGTTCGGCGGCGGGGGCACACTTGTACTGCCCGCGGTCGACGGGCCGCTGGCCGGGGAGGAGCTGGCCGGCGTGCTGGAGGAGGGCAGGGTGACCCATGCCCTGGTGCCGCCGACCGTCCTCGGCAGCATCCCGCGGGGGCGCGCGCCGGAGCTGCGGACGCTGCTCGCGGGCGGCGAGGCGTGCGGCCCCGACCTGGTGGAGCGCTGGTCCGGTGGCGGCAGGAGAATGGTGAACGCCTACGGTCCGACCGAGACCACGGTCGTCGCGACGATGAGCGGCGCGCTCGCGCCCGGTGGTACGCCACCGATCGGCGGGCCGGTGTCGGGGGCCGCGGTGTCCGTACTCGACGGGCGGCTGCGTCCGGTGCCGGTGGGCGTGCCCGGGGAGATGTATGTGGCGGGCGCCGTGCTGGCCCGCGGATACCTGGGGCGGCCGGCACTGACGGCGTCCCGGTTCGTGGCCGACCCCTCCGGCGGTGGCAGGCTGTACCGTACGGGCGACCTGGCACGCTGGCGGGCCGACGGCCAACTGGAGTACGTGGGACGCGCGGACGACCAGGTGAAGGTGCGGGGACTGCGGATCGAGCTGGGAGAGATCGAAGCGGTCCTCGCCCGGCACGAGTCGGTCGCGCGGGCGGCGGTGACGGTGCGCGAGGACAGACCGGGCGTCAAACGGATCGTCGCGTACGTGGTGCCCGAGACGGGGAGCGCGTACGTAGTACCCGAAAAGGGGAGCGCGCACATGGTGGCCGCGCCGGGGAGCGCGTACGTGGTCCCCGATCAGCGAACGGAAGCGGAAGCCGCGCCGGAGCCCCTTCCGGCAGCGGCGGCGCAGGAGACCCTGCCGAACGCTCTGTCGACTGAGGCGCTGCGCGCCTTCGCGGGCGCCTCATTGCCCGAGTACATGCTGCCCACCGCCTTCGTCACCCTACCCGAGCTGCCGGTCAACGCCAGCGGCAAGATCGACCGCGCCGCGCTGCCCGCGCCCGACCCGGCCGCGGACCGCGCCCCGCACACCCCGCCCCGTACGGAGACCGAGCGCACCCTGTGCCGGATCTGGGCGGACATCCTCGGAATCGACCAGGTCGGCGTCCACGACAGCTTCTTCGAGCTGGGCGGCGACTCGATCCTGAGTATCCAGGTGGTCTCCAGAGCTCGCCGTGCGGGCCTTGAGCTGTACTCCCGGGATGTGTTCGTGGGACAGACGGTCGCCGGCCTGGCGGCGGAGATGGACGCCGCCCGCGGCTCCGCCACCCCCGCACCGGCCGGCGAGGAATCCGAGGCGGGGCCGTTGCCGCCCACGCCCGTCGCGGAGTGGTTCTTCGCGACACACACCACCGCCCCGGCCCACTTCGACATGACGATGTCGTTCGAACTCGCCCCCGACGCCCAGGAATCGGCCCTGCGCCGGGCAGTGGCGGCGCTGCTCACCCGGCACGGCATGCTGCGCGCGGTCTTCGCGCCGACCGGCGCGGGGGGTTGGTCGGGACGCATCCTGGAGCCGGAACATGTCGGCGAGGAAGCGGTGTTCACCGTCCACGAGCTGGCCGTCGCCACCGATCCCGAGGCGCGGTGGGACGCGCTGGTCCGCGACGTACAGGCGGGGTTCCGGCTGGAGACCGGGCCGCTCTTCCGCGTGTTGTTCGGGACGCGTGGCTCGGCCCGGTCGCCCTGGCTCACGGTCGTCGCACACCACCTCGTGGTCGACGGAGTCTCCTGGCGCATCCTGCTGGACGACCTGGAAGCGGCCTACGCGCAGGCCCTGGCCGGGGAGCCCGTCGTACCGCGGCCGAGGACCTCGTCGGTTCGGCAGTGGGCGGAACGCCTGGCCCGGCGGGTCGCCGGCGGCGGGTTCGACGCGCAGCTCGACCACTGGCGAGCGGTCACCGACCCCGCCGCCGTGCCTCTCCCCGTGGACCGGCCCGGGGCACCCAACACCGGCGCGGAACTGGACGCTGTCGCGGCGACGCTGAGTGCCGGGCAGACACACGCCCTGCTCAACCTCGCCCCCGGCCGTTACCGCACACAGATCAACGACGTGCTCCTTGCGGCGCTCGCCCGCGTGCTCGCCTCCTGGACCGGCCGGGACCGTACCGTCGTCAACCTGGAGAGCCACGGACGCGAGGATCTGTTCGACGACATCGATCTCTCCGGCACCGTCGGCTGGTTCACCGCGATTCATCCCGTGGCGCTGGAAGCCACCGTGGACGCCGACTGGGACCAGACGATCAGGTCGGTCAAGCGGCAGCTGCGGGCGGTCCCGGACCATGGCGTCGGCTACGGGGCGCTGCGCGCGTTCAGCGCCCCGGACTCACCGGGCGCCACGCTCGCCGCCGAAGCCGCCCGGGAGCCGCGGATCAGCTTCAACTACCTCGGGCGCTTCGATGTCGCGAGCGGTCGCGGAAGTGTCGGCGACGGGCTGATCCGCTCCGAACTGGACGTGGCCGGACGGGACTTCAGCCTGGACGAGGAGCGCCCGCACGCGATCGACGTGGGCGCGGTGGTGCAGGACGGCCGGCTGGCCGTCAGCTGGTCGTACTCGTCGGCGATGTACGCGCGCGAGACCGTGGACGGGCTGGCGACCGCCTACGCGCGGGCGCTCGGGGAGATCGCGGAGCGGAGCGCGGAGGGCTGATGCACGGGGACGCCGCGACAGGCCGACAGCCGACAGCGGCGAACGCCGGGGAAGGCCCGGGGAAGGCCCGGGGAAGGCCCGGGGAAGGCCCGGGGAAGGCCCGGGGAAGGTCCGGGGAAGGTCCGGGGAAGGTCCGGAGAGGGCCGGAGAAGGTCCGGAAAGGGCCCCGAGAAGGGCGTGGTCGGATCGGGTTCGCGGCCATGCCCGTCGGCGGTGACGCGGAACGGATCCGGGCGGCCGGTTCCGGTCGCGTAAGGAGTCCCGTCTCAGAGGACTTGGGACGGGCCTCGCCCGTGCCCATAACGTACGCGCGGGCGAGGGGTGGAAGCGCGGGCGAAGGGCTTCGCCGCCGCGGTGGTGCTTTCAGCAGGCACTCGCGACGGCTGTCGAGGGCATCCGCGACGGCGGCTCAGGCAGGCGTCCGCGGCGGTGCTGCAGGCACTCGCGAAGGGACTCGCGACGGCCATTGAGGCATCCGCGGCGGTGCTTCAGGCATCCGAGGTGGTGCCTCAGGCATCCCCGGCAGCGGTTCAGGCACCCGCCGCGTCGGACCGTTCCGCGCGTCGCAGCAGCAGCGCGGCGAGCAGTCCGCCCGCCAGTACCGCGACCGCACCGACCAGCTGGCTGGTCTCCAGGCCCGACGCGAAGCCCTCGGCGACACGCCGCTTCTCCTCCGCGTCGTGCGCGGCGGCCAGCGCCGTCGGCAGCGACGCCGCGCCCACCGCTCCCGGGACCAGGGCCGCGAAGCGGGAGTTGAGCACCGCGCCCAGCGTCGCGACGCCCAGGCCGTTGCCGAATTCGCCGAGCGTGCCGTTGACGCCGGCTCCCACGCCCGCCTTCTCCGGAGGGATCGCGCTCATGATGGCGTTGGCCATGGCGGGCGAGGCGAGCGCGATGCCCGCTCCCATGACGACCAGACCGAGCAGCATCCCGGAGTACGCGTGTTCGCCGAGCAAGGCGATCGCGGCGAGACCGGCGGCGAGCATGCTCATGCCGACGGCGATGGTGACAGGAGTGCCGAGCTTGGGCAGCAGCCGGGCGCCCACGCCCACGACATTGAGGGCCACCACGGTCAGCGCCAGGGGCGCCGTACGCAGACCCGCCTCCAACGGACCGTATCCCAGCACGAATTGCAGATGCTGGGTGAGCAGGAACAGCGAGCCGCCCATTCCGAAGGCGATCAGCACCGCGCCCGCGACCGCCCCGACGAAGCGCTGGTCGCGGAAGAAGCGCATATCCAGCATGGGGTACGGGATCCGAAGCTCCCACGCCACGAACCCGGCCAGGACGACCAGGCCGATGCTCGCGGAGGTGATCACCTGCCCGGAGGCCCAGCCGTGCTCGGGACCGGAGATGATCGCGTACACGACGCCCGTCATCCCGATGGTGGAGAGCAGCGCCCCGAGCAGATCGGGCCGGTCGCCCTCCTTGGTCTTCGATTCCGGTACGAGGGCGGTCACCGCGGCCAGTCCCATCACCGCGACCGGGATATTGATCAGGAAGATCGCGCCCCACCAGAAGTGGTCCAGCATGACGCCGCCGACCAGCGGGCCCACGGCGAATCCGAGCGAGTTGACGGTCGCCCAGAGGGCGATGGCCCTGACCCGTTCCGTCTCGTCGAAGATCTGCACGACGACGGCGAGCGTGGTCGTGATCAGCAGCGCGCCGCCGACCCCCATCCCCGCGCGCGCCGCGATCAACTGCGCGGTGGAGTCGGCGAGTCCGGCGACCAGCGAGCCGATGCCGAACAGTGCCAGACCGGCGATCAGCATCATCTTGCGGCCGTAGCGGTCCGCGGCGCTTCCCGCGGTGAGCAGCAGGCCCGACTGGACCAGCGAGTACGCGTTGATCATCCACTGCACGTCCGTCGTGGACGCGTCCAGCTCCCTGGTGAGGGACGGGATCGCGACATTCAGCACGGTGTTGTCGAGCAGCACGGTGAGCTGGGCGAGACAGATGACGCCGAGGATGAGCCAGCGCTGCGGATGGCCCGTGGGGGCCTTGCCGGCTTCGGTGGTCGTCGCCGTCATACAGTCCTGCCTTCTTGTCCAGTTGTCCGGCCGCCCCGGAACGGGGGACACCACGGGCGCGGAACTGCGCCGCTCGCCCATACTCCGGTAACCGCGCGAAACCCGACAAGTAGTTTCCGCACTGCCCGAAACGCGCGCGACGCCCGCGCGACCACGGTTCACCCGCCCGATCGAACGCCGGTCGAAGCGCCGATCGTGCCCCGCATAGGGTGGGGGGATGCAGGAGCAGTACCGAACCGTCGCCCGCGCGGGCGTGCACGAGACCGAGATCAACCGGTCACGCTTCCTCTGCGCGCTGGCGCCCGTGGCGACGGAGGAGGAGGCACAGGAGTTCGTCGCCCGCGTCCGCAAGGAGCACCCGACGGCCACGCACAACTGCTTCGCCTATGTGATCGGCGCCGACGCCTCCGTACAGAGGGCCAGTGACGACGGCGAGCCCGGCGGTACGGCGGGGGCGCCGATGCTCCAGATGCTGATGCGACGCGAGGTGCGCTACACCGCCGCGGTCGTCACCCGCTACTACGGCGGGGTCAAACTCGGCGCGGGCGGTCTGATCAGGGCGTACGGCGGAGTCGTCGGTGAGGCCCTGGACGCCGTCGGCACCCTCACCCGGCAGCGCTTCCGGCTGGCGACCGTCACCGTCGACCACCAGCGCGCGGGTCGGCTGGAGAACGATCTGCGGGCGACCGGGCGTGTGGTGCGGGACGTACGGTACGCCGAGGCGGTGACGATCGAGATCGGCCTCCCGGACTCCGAGGTACCGGCGTTCCGGGCGTGGCTGGCCGATACGACGGCGGGGACCGCCGTGCTGGAGCTGGGCGGAGAAGCCTTTGCCTGATGTGTGCGACGAGTACACCCTGTGCGACGAGTACCACGCCAGTGACGAGTACCACGCCAGTGACGTGTGCAACGCCTGTGATGTGTACAACGCCCGCGCTGTGTACGGCGCCTGCGACGTGTCTGGTATGTCCCACATCTGTCGCCCCATGGAGGGCCGGTCTTGAGGATTCTGCACACGTCGGACTGGCATCTCGGGCGGTCGTTCCACCGCGTGAGCATGCTCGACGCCCAGGCCGCCTTCCTCGACCACCTCGTGGCCACGGCCCGTGACCGCGAGGTGGACGCCGTCGTCGTCGCGGGCGATGTCTACGACCGGGCGGTGCCTCCGCTCAGCGCGGTGGAGTTGTTCGACCGGGCCCTGCACCGTCTCGCCGATGCAGGCGTCCCGACCGTGATGATCTCCGGGAACCACGACTCGGCCCGCAGGCTCGGCGTTCTCTCCGGTCTGGTCGAGCGCGCGGGGATCCATCTGCGGACCGAACCGGCCGGCTGCGCCACCCCCGTCCTGCTGAAGGACGCGCACGGCGAGGTGGCCTTCTACGGACTGCCGTATCTCGAACCGGCCCTGGTGCGGGACGAGTTCAAGGTGGCCAAGGCCGGTCACGAGACGGTGCTCGGCGCCGCGATGGAGCGGGTACGGGCCGACCTCGCGGGACGCGACGCGGGCATCCGCTCCGTCGTCCTCGCGCACGCGTTCGTCACGGGCGGCGCGCCCAGCGACAGCGAGCGTGACATCACCGTGGGCGGTGTGGCGGCCGTGCCCGCCGGAGTCTTCGACGGTGTCGACTATGTCGCCCTGGGGCATCTGCACGGCGCCCAGACCCTCACCGAACGCGTCCGTTACGCGGGCTCGCCGCTCGCGTACTCCTTCTCGGAGACCACGCATAGCAAGACGATGTGGCTGGTGGAGCTGGGCCCGGAGGGCGAGATCGAAGCCGAGCGGATCGACTGTCCGGTACCGCGCGCCCTGGCCAGGATCCGGGGAACGCTCGACGAACTGCTCGACGATCCCGTACTCGCCCGCCACACGGAGTCATGGGTCGAGGCGACCCTGACCGATCCGGTACGGCCCGCCGAGCCCATGGCCCGGCTCGCCGAGCGCTTCCCGTACACACTCAGCCTTGTCTTCGACCCGGAGCGGGGGGACGACGACCCGCTCTCCTCCTACGCGCAGCGTCTCGCCGGCCGTACCGACCAGCAGATCGCGGAGGACTTCGTGGCGCATGTACGGGGCGGATCGGGGCCCGACGAGCCCGAACGCGGCGTGCTGCGCGCCGCCTTCGAGGACGTACGGGTCGACGCGACGGCGCGCGAGGTGACCCCGTGAGGCTGCACCGGCTGACCATCACCGCCTTCGGTCCCTTCGCCACCACCGAGGAAGTGGACTTCGACGCGCTCTGCGCCGCCGGACTCTTTCTGCTGCACGGCCCGACCGGCGCGGGGAAGACCTCCGTGCTCGACGCGGTCTGTTACGCGCTGTACGGCGCCGTGCCGGGCGCCCGCCAGAGCCCCGGGGCCACTCTGCGCAGCGATCACGCACCCGCCGGGACCCCCACCGAGATCGGCCTCGATCTGACCGTGGGCGGCCGGCGGCTGGAGATCGTCCGGCGGCCCGCACAGCTCCGGCCGAAGAAGCGGACGAAGGGGTTCACCACCGAGAAGGCGCAGAGTTGGCTGCGCGAGTACGACGCGGAGAGCGGCACATGGCGGGCGCTGAGCCGCTCCCACCAGGAGATCGGCGAGGAGATCGGCCAACTGCTCGGGATGAGCAGGGATCAGTTCTGCCAGGTGGTGCTGTTGCCGCAGGGCGACTTCGCCCGTTTTCTGCGCGCTGACGCGGAGGCGCGCGGCAGACTCCTCGGCAAGCTCTTCGACACCCGCAGGTTCGCCGCGGTCGAGGAGCGCCTCGCCGAGCTGCGGCGCGCGGCCGAGCACCGGGTACGCGCGGGGGACGACCGGCTGCTCGCCGTCGCGCAGCGCCTCGCCCAGGAGTCGGGTGCGGGTGACCGTACGGCGTCACCCCCGGGCGACCGGCGCGAGCGTACGGCGTCACCCTCGGGCAACCGGGCCGCGCTGTCCCCGGGTGACTCCACGGCGCCACCCCTGCCCGAACTGCGGCCGGGCGACGCGGGGTTCGCCCCGGCGGTTCTGGAGTGGGCGGCGGTCGTCCGCTCCGGCGCCCATGAGTGGGCCGATATCATGGAATCCGCCCTGTCCGCCGCGGAGAGCCGCGCCGCCGCCGCCCGGCGCGCGCTGGACGCCGAGCGTGAACTGGTCACGCTGCAAAGCCGGTTCGCGGACACGCGGCGCCGCGCCGAGGCACTGGAGGAACAGCGCTCCGAGCATGAGCGGACGCGGGCCCGGCTGGAGCGTTCCCACAAGGCGGAGTTGGTCGCGTCGGCGCTCTCGCTGCGCGCCGACGCGGAACAGGCACACCGCTCCGCCACCGCCGAGTACACGCGCACCCGCACGCTGCTGCCCACCGGTCTGACGGACGCCGGAGCGGAACAACTCGCCGCGCTGGAAGGGAATCTGCGGCAGGAACTGGGCGCGCTCGACGCCGCCCGGCGCGCCGAGCACCGCGACGCCGCGATCACGGCCGAGCGCGCCGACCTGGACCGGCAGGCGCGGGCCGACGACGAGGTCCTCCAGGAAGCGGCCGACTGGCTCGCCGGGTGGGAGTCCCGGCGCGGTGCCCTCCAGGACCGTATCGAGGCCGCGCAGGAGGCGGCGACCCGCGCCGAACAGCTCGCGGGACAACTCGACCCCGCGCGCGACCGGCTGGCCGCGGCCCGGCGCCGTGACACCCTGGACGAGGCGGCCTCCGAGGCCGGGCAGCGGCTCAACTCGGCCCGGGAAAACGCCAATACGGCCCATGAGCACTGGCTTGACCTGCGCGGACGACGGCTGGCCGGCATGGCGGCCGAGCTGGCCGCCCGGCTCGTCGACGGCGAACCCTGCGCGGTCTGCGGTTCCGCCGCGCACCCCGGCCCCGCGCTGGCCGCCGACGGGCACGTCGACCCGGCGGTGGAGGACGCCGCGCTGGCGGCGTACCGGCGCGCCGACGAGACCCGCGGACTCGCCGAGCGCGAACACGCGGCGGTACGGGAGCGACACGCGGCGGCCCGCGCGGCGGCAGGCGAGTCGAGTGTGGCCGAACTCGCCACGCTCACCGAACGGTTGGAACGCGAACACACCGAGGCCCGCCACGTAGCCGCCGGTACACACGCGGCCCGTGAGGCGCTGGGCCGCGCCGAGCGTGAGTACGAGGGCAGGCTCACCGCGCAGCGTGAAGCCGAACGCCGCGTCGCCGCCCGTACCTCGCGACGCGACGCCCTCGAAGGCGAACAGAGCGCGCTGCGTTCCGAGTTGAGCCGCGCCCGGGGAGACGCGGACAGCGTCGCCGAGCGCGCCGCGCAGCTGGCGGACCGGGCCGGCCGGCTCGCCGAGGCCGCCGAGGCGGTACGCGCCGTCGAAACCACCGCGCTCCGGCTCAAGGAGGCCGACGGCCGGCTCGCGGGCGCCGCCTTCCGGGCCGGTTTCGACACCCCGGACGCCGCGGCGGACGCCCTGCTCACCGACACCGACCGGCGCGTGCTCCAGCGCCGGCTGGACGACTGGCGGGCCGAGGCGGCCGCGGTCGCCGACCGGCTCGCGGAACCGGAGACCCGGGCCGCCGCGGATCATCCGCCCGCCAGGACCGAGGCCGCCGAGGCCGCCCACAGCGCCGCCGAACGCGCCCTGCGCGACGTGTCGTCCGCCGCCGCCACCGCTCTGGGCCGCCGGGCCGAGCTGGGCAGACTCTCCCGGTTGGCCGAGGCGGAGGTACGCGTACTCGGCCCGGTGCGCGACGAGTACGACAGGGTGGCCCGCCTCGCCGGTCTCACCGCGGGCACCTCCACCGACAACGAACGCAGGATGCGCCTGGAGTCCTATGTCCTGGCGGCCCGGCTCGAACAGGTCGCGGCCGCCGCCACCGTACGGCTCCAGCGCATGTCCTCCGGCCGCTACGCCCTGGTCCACTCCGACGCCAGAACGGGCGGCCAGCGGCGCTCGGGGCTCGGGCTCCAGGTCATCGACGCCTGGACGGGCAACACGCGCGACACCTCGACACTCTCCGGCGGCGAGACGTTCTTCGCGTCCCTCGCGCTCGCGCTCGGCCTCGCGGATGTCGTCACCGACGAGGCCGGCGGCGTACGACTGGACACCCTCTTCATCGACGAGGGCTTCGGCAGCCTGGACGACCAGACGCTGGACGAGGTCCTGGACGTCCTGGACTCGCTCCGGGAGCGCGACCGCAGCGTCGGCATCGTCAGCCACGTCGCCGACCTGCGCCGCCGCATCCCCACCCAACTGGAGATCGTCAAGGACCGGCACGGCTCGGCGATCCGCCAGGGGACACAGGGATCCCCCTGAGGACCTCCGCCCGCCACCCCCCCACGGGCACGGCGGGGAGGAAACCGAATGACACAAGACGCCCCGCAGACCATCATCGCTACCCATGCCCGCACTTGAACCCCCCGCCGCCGAAACACTCCGCCGTGATCCGCTGCCGCTGCGCGGCCGTACCGCGCTGGTCACCGGTGCCAGCCGGCGCGGCGGTATCGGATACGCGGTCGCCCGGCGCCTCGTCGCGTACGGCGCGAGCGTGTATCTCCATCACCATGTGCCGCACGACGCGGGTCAGCCCTGGGGCGCCGACCCGGACGGTCCCGAAGGCGTCGCCGTCGCCGTACGGGAGGCGCGCGCGGATCCGGAGGCGCGGGTGGTGCACGGACCCGCCGATCTGTCCGGGGCCGAGGCGCCCGCCGCGCTGATCGCCACCGCCGCCGAAGCCCTCGGCGGGCGGCTCGACATCCTGGTCGCCAACCACGCGCTCAGCGGTGACGACGGCACACTCGACACGATCGACGCGGCGATGCTCGACGCCCACTGGGCGACCGACACCCGGTCGGTGATCCTGCTCATCCAGGCCTACGCCCGGCTGCGCGCGACTCTTCCCGGCCGTACGCCCGGCGGCCGGGTCGTCATGATGACGTCCGGCCAGGACATCGCGGGCGGGATGCCGGGGGAGATCGCGTACGGTCTGGCCAAGGGAGCGCTCGCCTCCGCGACCCGGTCGCTGGCCACCTCGCTCGCGGAGCGGGCGGTGACGGTCAACACCGTCAACCCCGGGCCCGTCGACACGGGTTACCTGACGGGGGCGGCGTACGAGAAGATCGCGGCGTTGTTCCCGGCCGGCCGCTGGGGAATGCCCGACGACCCGGCCCGGCTGATCGCCTGGCTGGCCACCGACGAGGCCGAGTGGATCACCGGTCAGGTCATCGACTCCGAGGGTGGATTCCGCCGCTGACCGGAGCCGGCGGTGGCCGGGCTCATGCCTCTCGGCCGAGCCCGGCCACCGCCGTAGCCACTCCCGCGGTCACCCGTGGCCAACCCGTGGCCGACCAACTCCTCGATCACCTCGTAGCCACTCCGTACGCACCTCGTACGTACTGGCCGCGGGGTCAGAGCTTCGACAGCTCGTCCACCAGATCGTCGAGGCCCAGCGAGCCCTGCGACAGCGCCGCCATGTGCCAGGCCTTCGCGTCGAACGCGTCGCCGTGCGCCCTTCGGGCGTTCTCCCGGCCGAGCAGCCAGGCACGCTCGCCCAGCTTGTAGCCGATCGCCTGGGCCGGCATCGACAGATAGCGGGTCAGCTCGCTCTCCACGAAGTCCGCGGGACGGCCGCTGTGGTTCCCGAAGAACTCCTGCGCCAGCTCGGGCGTCCAGCGCTCGCCCGGGTGGAACGGCGAGTCCGCCGGGATCTCCAGCTCCAGATGCATACCGATGTCCACGATCACCCGGCACGCGCGCATCATCTGTGCGTCCAGATAACCGAGCCTGCGCTCCGCGTCCGGCAGGAACCCCAGCTCGTCCATGAGCCGCTCCGCGTAGAGCGCCCAGCCCTCGGCGTTGGCGCTGACCTGACCGACCGAGGCCTGATAGCGGGAGAGCTGATCGGCGACATGGGTCCACTGCGCGATCTGCAGATGATGTCCGGGAACACCCTCGTGGTACCAGGTCGACACCAGGTCGTACACCGGGAAGCGGGTCTCGCCCATCGTCGGCAGCCAGGTGCGGCCGGGCCGCGAGAAGTCCTCGGAGGGACCGGTGTAGTACGGGGCGGCCGCGCCGCCCGGCGGGGCGATCCGGGACTCCACGCGCCGTACCCGCTCGGCGAGTTCGAAGTGGGTGCCGTCGAGCGCGTCGATCGCCTCGTCCATCAGCTTCTGGAGCCAGACCCTGACCTCGTCGACCCCCTCGATGTGCTCCCCGTGCTCGTCGAGATGGGCGAGCGCCTGCCAGGGGTCCGCACCCGGCAGGATCTTCTCGGCCTCGGTCGTCATCTCGGCGCGCAGCCGGTGGTATTCGGACCAGCCGTACGCGTACGCCTCGTCCAGATCCAGATCGGTGCCGTTGAAGTACCGCGACCAGCGGGCGTAACGCTCACGGCCCACGGTGTCCGGGGCGCCCTCGACGGCGGGTGTGTACACCTCGCGCATCCAGTCCCGCAGCTCCGCGAGTGCGGCGGTGGCGGAGCGGGCGGCGTCGTCCAGCTCCGCGCGGAGGGCGTCCGGCCCGGCGGAGACGAACTCCTCGAACCAGCCGCGCTCCTCGCCCACCCATTCGGTCAGCTGGCCGATGAAGGTCGCGGTGGGCCGGGGACCGCCCAGCAGCCCGCGCTCCAGACCCAGGGTGAGCGATTCGCGGTATCCGGCCAGCGCGGCGGGCACGGCTCGCAGCCGCTCGGCGATCGCCGACCAGTCCTCGTCCGTGTCGGCCGGAGTCAGCGGGAACACGTCGCGGAGATGGTGCACGGGCGAGTGGATGTTGCTGACCTGCCGCAGCCCCTCCTCGGCGTCATGGACGGCGAGTTCGGCCGTCAGACGCTCACGCAGCAGCCGGGCGCAGCGCCGCTCGGCATCGCTGTCCGCGCCCGGCAGTGTCTCGGCCACATCGAGCCGGGCGAGGGTCGCCCGGCCGAGATCGGCGAGAGCCTGCTGTCCGGCCGGGGAGAAGTCGGGCAGGCGACGGGAGCTTTCCGTGACGCCGAGATAGGTTCCGGTGATCGGATCGAGTTCGATGAGTGCGTCGACGTAGGCGTCGGCGACCTGGCGGGGCAGCGCGCTGCCGGATGTGTCTGACATGCGGACATCTTCTCCGAGAGAGAACTCCGCGTCACATCCTTAGTTCCCGCCGGGCCGGGCGGATTGGCCGATGACGGCGGCGTCGGGGGACCGCGCTCCCTCTGCCGGCAGACCAACCAGGGTCGCCACCTGGGACTTCGGGCGGTGAGATGAGTTCGTGGGCCGAATTTGGCCGGATCACGACGTAGATCCTGCCCGGTCGATACCCGGGAACCACCTCGGACCGCCCCGGAACGACCCCGGACCGCCCCCGGACCACCCCGGACCCGCCCGGTCCGGTCTCCCGGACCGGGCAGGTCCTCTGCCGGGCGTTCAGCGATCGGCCTGCTCATGGTCGTGATCGAACATCTCCGGGTCGCCGTACGGAGGCAGCATCCGCGCGGCCGTCGGCTCCAGCCGGGCCGTGATGACGAGCGTTCCTTCATCGATCTGGTAGTCCAGCGGCAGACCGAGGTCCCGCATGGTCGCGACCATGCCCGTGTTGGACGCCTGGGTGACGGCGTACACGCTGGCGCACCGGGCCTCGACGGCGAGCGCCACGAGCCTGGCCAGCAGTTCGGAACCGATACCGCGCCGCTGCCAGGCGTCCTCCACGATCAGCGCCACCTCGGTCTCGTCGCCGTCCCAGAGCAGATGGCCGAGGGCGACGAGCCGGCCGGATTCCGTCTCGACCGCGAGCGTACGGCCGAAGCGCGGGCTGAGCAGATGGTTCAGATAGCGGTCGGCGTCTCCGACCGGGCCGTGGTAGCGCAGGCCCAGGGTCCGTTCGGAGCAGCGGGCGTGCATGGCGAGCGCGGCGTCGAGATCGCCGCGGTCGGCGCGGCGGACGGTGATCTCCTCGCCCTCCGGCAGCGTGAGCACATCCTGGCCGCGGGGGATACGCGGGCCGAGCCGGGCGTCCAGCTCGACCAGCGCGCGGGCCCGCGCGAACTCGGTCGGGGTGAAAGGCAGATAGGGGCGCTCGACGATGATGCTGCCGCCGTGCGGGTCGTCCAGCCGCATCTCCGTTCCGTCCAGCACTCCTTCGACGGGCGCGCTCTCGCCGGCGGAGCGGTCGGCGAGGGATCCGGCGGGCCGGGAGCGGATCGTGCAACGGCCGAGCAACTGGCGTAGTGAGAGCGGCAGTTCGGCGGCGTCCAGGGCCGTACGGGTGGCGAGACCGAGCACCCGGGTCGGGGTGTCCACCAGATCGTGGGCGTCCGCGCGCTCGATCCACGTACCGCTGCCGCCCGCGGCCGAGATCTCCCGGGTGAGGTCCTTCGCCTGGAGCGCGGACGGGGCGCGCAGCAGGAACTCATCCACGGTGCCGTCGGCCAGCGGATGCGTCTGGAGGGTGAGGATGTCGACATGGTGCGTGGCGAAGGCGGTGCACAGCGCGGCGAGACTCCCGGGCTCGTCCCGGACGGTGGTCCGCGTCCGCCAGAGCGTCGTCTCCACCGGTTCGGCCGGGGTCGCACCCTCCCGTGCGACCGGCGCGGGCGGGGCCGTGGTGCCGGACGGCGGAGGGGCATGACCGTGCCTTCGTGCCCACCATGTGTGGAACGTGGCCGTGGCGATCAGCGCCACGGCGGAGGCGACCAGCAGGAACGCGCCATCGGGTCCATGAGCGATCATGTTCGCCAGGGCGTCGGCCACGGCCACGGCGGTGAACAGCGCGGCCAGCTCAACGAGGTCCCGCCGCCAGTGGTGCGGGCGGCGGACACTCTTCGCAGAAGTCACATTGGTCATGACCTCACTTTGACGGAATGGTGTTGCGTGATCACGAACGGTTTGTGACTGATGGGTTAAGGATGGATCTGTTCCCTTTTGGCCTGTCTTTGGTCAAATTTGGCGCGGAGTGTTCGCTTCAGCGGCGCAATATGGCCAGCAGCACTCGGCGGCCACGGACGGAATCTCCCCAGCGAGCGGCCCGCCGGGCCACCGCTCCGGGCGCGCGCGGGCAGCGCTGTCCCGTCCCCGGTCAGCCAGGCGGCGAGCCGCTCCGACACGGACAATCGACTTCGGGCGAACCCCGGCAGGCGGAGCCGCGGGCTCCTACTGGCCGACCTTCCCCGGCTGGAGCACCTTGGTGAACAGCACCGTCCCGCCCTCTTCCCGCAGCCTGACCGTCAGCTCACCGCTGGCGCCGTCGATGTCCACCTCGCCGAAGAGCGGCGGGACCTCCATCGGGGAGAGGTTCGAACCCTGCGGCGCCTTGACGAAGGCCCGGTCGGGCCCGAACGTGTCGTCCAGCTTGCTGGCCGGGAACTGGCCCGCGGCGATCGGACCCGAGACGAATTCCCAGAAGGGCGCGAAGTCCTTGAAGGCGGCCCGCTCCGGCGTGTAGTGCTGCGCCGACGTGTGGTGGACGTCCGCCGTCAGCCACAGCGTGCCGGTGATCCGGTGGTGCTTGATGTACCGCAGCAGCTCGGCGATCTGGAGTTCCCGGCCGAGCGGAGCGCCCGGGTCGCCCTGGGCGATCGCCTCGATGTCCGCCGTACCGTCCGGCACGACCAGACCGATCGGCATGTCGGCGGCGATCACCTTCCACACCGCGCGCGACCGCGACAGCTCGCGCTTGAGCCACGCGAGCTGCTCCGCGCCGAGGATGCCGTTGGTGTCATCGGTCTGCCGGCCGGGCGAGTTGGCGTTGCGGTACGTCCGCATGTCCAGGACGAACACATCGAGCAGCGGACCGTGGTTCACCACGCGGTGGACGCGCCGGTCCGCCCCGCGCGCGGCCGGCGTCGAGATCGGGAAGTACTCGTGGAACGCCTGCGTGGAGCGGGCGGCCAGCACGTCCACGTTCTTCTCGGTGTAGCGCACGTCGTCCAGGATCTGGCCCGGGTACCAGTTGTTGCGCACCTCGTGGTCGTCCCACTGGGTGATCGACGGGACCTCGGAGTTGAAGCGCCGTACGTTCTCGTCGAGCAGGTTGTACCGGAAGTTCCCCCTGTACTCGGCCAGCGTCTCCGCGACCTTCGTCTTCTCCGGAGTGGTGACATTGCGCCAGACACGGCCGTCGGGCAGCGTCACGCTCGGCTCGATCACGCCGTCCGCGTAGATCGTGTCGCCGCTGCACAGGAAGAAGTCGGGGTTGAGCCGGCGCATCTCGTCGTACACGGTGAAGCCGCCGATGTCCGGGTTGATGCCCCAGCCCTGTCCGGCGATATCGCCGGACCACAGGAACCGCACGCCCTGACGGCGCCTCGTGGGCGCCGTACGGAACGTGCCGTACACCGGCTCGCCGGTACGGCGGGGGTCCTCGGGATCGGCCAGCATCACCCGGTAGTGCACCTGCTCGCCGGCCGGCAGTCCGCGCAGCGGGACCGTACCGGTGAAGTCGGTACCGGGGCCGAGCAGCGGACCGTGCCAGGAGCGGGCACGGCGGAACGATTCGGTGGCCGAGGTCTCCACGATCATGCGGGCGGGCCGGTCGGACCGTACCCACACCAGCCCGGACGAGGACGTGACATCGCCGGCCTGCACACCCCAGGCCGCGCGCGGGCGGCCGGACAGGGCCTGGGCGGGGGCGGCGCCCGCCGCGAGCGCGGCACCGGGCAGGGCCAGCACGGCCGACGCGGCGAGCGAGCCGCGCAGCACACTGCGGCGGCCCGGGGCCGTCGGGGCGTCGGCGGACGGAGCGGAGGAAGAGGAGGCAGTGGAGGCAGTGGAGGCGTTGCGGGGATTGAGCGACATCAATGCGTCTCCTGGGCAGATGGTGCGCCGGGGTGTCATGCCATGCCTAACGCCCGGCGGCGGCCGGAGCGCGAACCCCGGGTGAACAACCGGCCGCGCGCCCCGCCTGTCCCCAGCGGCCGAGTACGGTCCGGGCGCGGCGGCCACATGACCTGAATGACCTGGACAGGCGGTGTACCCATCGGCTGGGATGGGAACGTGGCGACCGACACCGCGAGCACCGACGAATTCGAAGCGCACCGGCCCGTACTGACCGGGGTCGCCTACCGCATGCTCGGCGGCGTCGCCGACGCCGAGGACGTGGTGCAGGAGGCATGGTTGCGCTGGAGCGCCGCCGAGCGTACGGACATCCGCGAGCCGCGCGCGTATCTCGTACGGATCACCACACGTCTCGCCCTCGACCGGCTCCGGCAGGCGAAGGCGCGACGCGAGTCCTATGTCGGCCCCTGGCTGCCCGAACCGATCGTCACCGACTTCGGACCCGCCGTCTCCGACACGGCCGAGCGTGCCGTGCTCGCCGACTCGGTGTCCGTGGCCGTGCTGGTCGTCCTCGAATCCCTCTCACCGCTGGAGCGCGCGGTGTTCGTGCTGCGCGAGGCGTTCGGCTTCCCGTTCGGCGAGATCGCCGCCACCCTGGAGCGCAGCGAGGCCGCCGTCCGGCAACTGGCCGGCCGTGCCCGCCGCCATGTCGAGGAACGCAGGCCGCGTTACGACGTCGACCCGGCCGAACGCCGCGCTCTCACCGAGCGGTTCCTGGCCGCCGCGGGCGGTGGCGATCTCGACGCGCTGCTCGCCCTGCTGACGCCCGACGTACGGCTGGTCGGCGACAGCGGCGGCAAGTCCAAGGCGCCGCTGCGCGTCATCGAGGGCGCCGACAAGGTGGGCCGATTCCTGTTCGCCGTCTCGGGCGAAGGGGCGATGTACGACTTCCGGATCATGGAGTTCAACGGCGCCCCCGCGGTGCTCGTCCTCGGCGGCGGAGTACCCGATCTCGTCCTCCAACTGGAGATCAGGGACGGCAAGGTGGGGTGCGTCTACATCGTGCGTAATCCGGACAAGCTCAGTGGAGCCGTCCTGGAGCGCCCCTCCGCGTAAGCCCTGCTCGTCGCTCCCCGCGATACCCGGCCCGGTGTCCGATCCGGACGACCGGGCCTGTGTCACGCGCGCCTCACCAGCGTACGAACGTACTGTGAACACACTGCGTCGGAGAGCGACTTCTCTCCGTGACCGACGGAGGATTGGTCTTGACCAACGGGATGGCCCGTCCTATCGTCGCTATTTAGTGCAGGAACCTTTAATAAACAAGGGCACGGAAAACCCGCCGGAGAGACGGCGATTGCGGAGGATCAGGGTGGGGACCACGCAGCTGGAAGCAGTGCCGGAGCCTAAGTACTGGCACCTCAAGACCGTGCTCGGGGAAGCGCTCGATTCCGACTTCTCGGTGGGGGAGGTGCTACCCAACGAGCGTGATCTGGCCGCCCGTTTCGGAGTCGCCCGCGCCACGCTCAGGCAGGCGCTCGAACAGCTGGAGCTGGAAGGCCGGCTCCAGCGCCGCCGCGGGGTCGGTACGACCGTCGCCCCGCCGCGCGTGGGCGTCGACGTCTCCACCACCCAGCACGAATGGCCGGGCACCGTACGGGACGCCTGGCAGGCCGTCGACTGCGCCATGGCGCCCCCGCCCGCCGCGGTGGCCAGGCTGCTGGAGACGAACGCCGACGAAGAGGTCCACACCGTCCGCAGGGTCCGTTCCACGCACGGCCAGTCCCTCGCGGCGGAGCTGCTCTACGTACCCGCCTCGTCGGTGCCTGAGCTGTCGGCCATCGACGTGCCCGAGGGACCGGCGCGCGCCCGCTCCGTCCTGCGTGAGCTTCAGCGCCTCGGTCTCGACAGCCAGGACCGCGCCGTCGAACTGGGCTCCGCGCGCGCGGACGACGCCAGGGAGCTGGACCGGCTGCCCGGCGCTCCCGTCCTCGTCGTCACGACGCGGTATGTCGTGGCGGGTCGTACCGCCGCCGTGTCGGTGGCCACGTACCGCGCCGACACCTGCCGCCTCACCTTCGGGGACTCCGGCGACCTGGAGATCAGCGAGGAGCCGCGGGAGCGCCGCGCGTCCTGAAGCCCGTTCTCCTCGTCCGGTCTGCCCCGTTCACCTCGTCCGGCCCGTCCTGTTCACCTCGTACGATCTGTACGGCCCGTCGCCCAGCGGCGGGCCGTCAGCGCTGGCGGGCCGTCACCGTTCCCTCCACCGCGAACAACTGCTCCTCGACATGGTCGAGCGCCAGCCGCAGCGCGCCCGTGGCCACCGCCGCCTCGCCGAGCAGCGAGAGCGTCACGCGCGGCGGGCGCAGACAGAACCGGGAGAGTTCGTCGCGCAGCGGGTCCAGTACGCCGTCGAGCCCGGCGGCCCAGCCGCCGATCACCACCAGCTCCGGATCCAGCGCCAGCACCAGCGCCGCCACATCGTGCACCAGCCGCTGGATGAACCGCTCGACCGCCTCCTGAGCCCGGACGTCCCCGCCCTTCGCATCGGCGAAGACCTTCGCCACCGCCTGCTCGTCGAGCGGATGCAGCGGCTCGTCCGTCGTCGACAGCAGCGTCTCCGGCGTCGCGCCGCGGCCCAGCAGATGCAGTGCGCCGATCTCGCCGGCGGCCCCGCCGAAGCCGCGGTGCAGCCGCCCGCCGATCAGGGCGCCCGCCCCGGGGCTGAGCCCGGCCAGTACGAAGACGATGTCGTCGGAGTCGATGGCCGCGCCCTTCCACTGCTCGGCCACGGCCGCCGCGTTGGCGTCGTTCTCCACCAGCACCGGACAGCGGAACGAGCGCCGCAGCCGCTCGCCGAGCGGCAGCCCCGTCCACTGCGGCAGCGCGGTGCCCAGCCGTACGGTCCCGTCGGCCTCCACGATGCCGGGGCTGCCGACACCGACCGCGCGCAGCGAGCCGCGTGACACCCCGGTGCGGCGCAGCACATCGGTGACGACCTGCCGTACGCGTTCGAGGCGTTCGTCCGCGTCGGCCGTCTCCGAGACCACGCGCGATCCGGCGCCGATGATCCGGCCGTCCAGTCCGGAGATCAGCGCGGCCACGCGGTGCGGCCCGATCTCGATGCCCAGCAGATATCCGGCCTCGGCCCGGAACCGGAACCGGCGCGCCGGGCGGCCCTGCTTACGGGTCCCGCCCTCCGCCGGCCCGGACTCCACGACCAGGCCCGTTTCGATCAGCCCCTCCACCACGCCCTCGACCGTCGGCCGGGAGAGCCCCGTGATCCGTGTCAGATCCGTCAGCGTGAGATCACCGGCGTCGCGCAGGGAGTGCAGCACCACCGCCGAGTTGATCCGCCGCAAAAGCGAAGGGTCTCCACCGGTAAGCCGCCCCACGGTGTGTCCTCCCAGCTCGTGCGCGTGTAGGCGGATGCTACTCGGTGCCCGCCGGTGCTGCGAGTGGTGTGTGCCATTGTCGGCGTCGTGGACGGAACAAGTGGACGAGCCGACGGCCGCACGGTGAGCTGACGGCTAGTCAATTGTCTGTGCGTGAAAGCCAATTGCCAGCGCGTGAAAGTCTACTGGACGCACGACCGGCGCCGCCCCGGGCCCGGGTCGATGCCCCGGAACAGCAACGCGGGCCGCCCGCGACCACGTCGGGGACGACGCGGTCGCGGGCGGCTCGGAGTTCCTCGGGCGTCAGCCGGAGGTCACAGGATCGAGCCCGGTGTATAGCCCGCGGCCCCCGGGTGGCGCTTCACGATCTCCTCGACGCGGGACACCACCGTCGCGATCTGGTCCTCCGCCGCGCCCGTGAACGAGAGCTTGTCCGCCATCAGCGCGTCCAGTGCGGCCCGGTCGAGCGGCATGCGGTCGTCCGCGGCCAGCCGGTCGAGGAGTTCGTTGCGCTCGGCGCCCTGTTCGCGCATGGCGAGGGCCGAGGCCACGGCGTGCTCCTTGATGACCTCGTGCGCCGCCTCGCGGCCCACCCCGGCCCGTACCGCGCCCATCAGCACCTTGGTCGTGGCCAGGAACGGCAGATAGCGGTCCAGTTCGCGCGCCACGACCGCGGGGAACGCGCCGAACTCGTCCAGGACCGTCAGGAAGGTCTCCAGCAGTCCGTCGAAGGCGAAGAACGCGTCGGGCAGCGCCACCCGGCGGACCACCGAGCAGGAGACATCGCCCTCGTTCCACTGGTCGCCCGCCAGCTCGCCGGTCATCGACGCGTAGCCGCGCAGGATCACCATGAGGCCGTTGACCCGCTCGCAGGAGCGCGTGTTCATCTTGTGGGGCATCGCGGAGGAGCCGACCTGGCCGGGCTTGAAGCCCTCGGTGACCAGCTCGTGCCCGGCCATCAGCCGGATGGTCTTGGCGACGGAGGACGGCGCCGCCGCCAGCTGCACCAGCGCGGTCACCACGTCGTAGTCGAGCGAGCGGGGATACACCTGGCCGACCGACGTGAAGGCCTGGGCGAAGCCGAGATGACCGGCGATGCGACGTTCCAGCTCGGCCAGTTTCGCGGTGTCGCCCCCCAGCAGGTCGAGCATGTCCTGAGCGGTGCCGACCGGGCCCTTGATCCCGCGCAGCGGGTACCGGCCGAGGAGGTCGTCCAGGCGTCCGTACGCGACGAGCAATTCGTCCGCGGCGGTCGCGAACCGCTTGCCGAGCGTCGTGGCCTGCGCGGCGACATTGTGCGAGCGGCCGGCCATGACCAGCTCCCCGTACTCGCCGGCGAGCTTGCCGAGGCGGGCCAGCACCGCGACCGTACGGTCCCGCATCAGCTCCAGGGACAGCCGGATCTGGAGCTGTTCGACGTTCTCCGTCAGATCGCGGGACGTCATTCCCTTGTGCACCTGCTCATGGCCGGCGAGCGCGTTGAACTCCTCGATCCGCGCCTTCACATCGTGCCGGGTGACCTTCTCGCGCTCGGCGATCGACGCCAGATCGACCTGGTCGAGGACGCGCTCGTAGTCGGCGAGTGCGGACTCCGGCACCTCGATCCCGAGATCCCGCTGGGCCCGCAGCACGGCGAGCCACAGCTGACGCTCCAGCTTCACCTTCTGCTCGGGGGACCAGAGCACGGCCAGCTCCGTCGAGGCGTAGCGGCCGGCAAGGACATTGGGGATACGAGGCTTGGCAGTCACGTGAAGGGATTCTATAGGCGGTTTGTGCAGGCCAGCGCCGCGGGCGTATTCGTGGTTCGCTACGAGAGCTCCCGCGGGCCGGCATCCGGCCGCGGTGTCTCGTACGGCAGCAGCTCAGGCCGCTTCGCGGGCCGCCCGTCCCCCGACGAGCGCCCCGTGACCCGGCGCATGATCCACGGCCCGAGGTGCTGCCGGGCGAACCGGATGTCGCTCGTCCGTCGCGCGGGCCACCCCACGGGCACGGCCGGCGGCAGCTCCGCGCGCCAGTCGTCCTCGCCGTCGAGCCCCAGCGTCTGCCAGACGGCCTCGGCGACCCGGCGGTGGCCCTCCGCGGTGAGATGCAGCCGGTCCGCGTCCCACAGTCGCTGATCACCGAGTACCGGAGCCCCGTACAGATCGACGACCAGCGCCCCATGGCGCGCGGCCAGCTCGTCCACGAGGGAGAACAGCTCCTCCATCCGTGGCCGGAACCGCTCCATCACCGGACCGTCGCGGCCGGGGCTGCGCATCAGCACCAGCTGTCCGCAGGCCGGGGCGAGCCGTTCCACCGCCTCGGTGAGCAGCCCGCGCACCCGCCCCATGTCGACCTTCGGCCGCAGGGTGTCATTGAGCCCGCCGACCAGCGTCACCAGGTCCGGCTTCATCGCGGCGGCGGCATCCACCTGCTCCCCGACGATCTGGCCGATGAGCTTTCCGCGTACGGCGAGATTCGCGTACCGGAACCCGGGGGAACGGGCCGCGAGCCGGGCGGCGAGCAGATCCGCCCAGCCGCGGTACGAGCCGTCGGCGAGGAGGTCGGACATGCCCTCGGTGAAGGAGTCACCGACCGCGACGAAACTGGTGTAGTTGACATTCATCTCCATGACGGGGCGATCGTACCGCTCGGTATGGACAGCTCCTCAAGGGGCCCCGGGCGGGACTTCGACGACACGCCCCGGAAGCGTCCCGGTGGGACTACGCGTGCCTGCCGACCAGCTCACGCAGTACGTCCTCCATCGTCACCAGCCCTTCGAGCCCGCCCTCCTCGTCCTCGACCGCGGCCAGATGCGTACGGCTGCGGCGCAACGCCGTCAGTACGTCGTCCATCGGCGTCGTGGCCCGTACCCGCGCGATCGACCGCATCCCCTGGACGGGCAACGGTTCGTCGCGCGGTAGGACGTCCAGCGCGTCCTTCACATGGAGATAGCCGAGAATCCGGCGCGAGGTGTCCACCACCGGGAAGCGCGAGAATCCGGTCTCCGCCGCCAGGCGCTCCAGCCCTTCCGGGGTGATCCCGAGCCGCGCGGTGACCACCCGCTCCAGGGGCATCACCACATCGCGCACCGGCCGGCGGCCCAGCTCCAGCGCGTCGTGCAGCCGCTCGGCCGCGCGGTCGTCCAGGAGCCCCGCGTGGCCCGCCTCCGTGACCAGACGGGCCAGCTCGTCGTCGGAGAAGGTGGCGGTCACCTCGTCCCTCGTCTCCACCCGGAGCAGTCTCAGCAGGGCGTTGGCGAAGGCGTTGACCGTGAAGATCACCGGGCGCAGCGCCCGCGCCAGCGCGACCAGCGGCGGGCCGAGCAGCAGCGCCGCCCGCGCGGGACCGGCCAGGGCGACATTCTTCGGCACCATCTCGCCCAGCAGCATGTGCAGATAGGTGGCCACGGTGAGCGCGATCACGAACGAGATCGGATGCACCAGACCGTGCGGCACCCCGACCGCGTCGAAGACCGGCTCCAGCAGATGCGCGAAGGCCGGCTCGGCGACGATTCCCAGCACCAGCGTGCACAGCGTGATGCCCAGCTGCGCCGCCGCCAGCAGCGCCGACACATGCTCCAGGCCCCAGATGACTCTGTGCGCCCGCCGGTCGTCGGCCTCCGCCTCCGGCTCGATCTGGCTGCGGCGTACGGAGATCATGGCGAACTCGGACGCGACGAAGAAGGCGTTGACGACCAGCGTCAGCAGACCGATGAACAACTGGAGAGCGGTGATCATCCCTCCTCCTCGCTGTCCTCACCGGCCGCGCCGGGGGGCGCGAACAGCAGCAGCCGGGCGGCGCGCCGGCCCGTGGCGTCCACGACCTCCAGCTCCCAGCCGTCCAGTTCGAGACGGTCGCCCTCGGCGGGGATACGGCCCAGCTCCGTGGCGACCAGACCGGCGAGCGTCTCGTACGGCCCCTCCGGCATCCGCAGCCCGACGGCCCTCAGCTGGTCGGCCCGCGCGGCGCCGTCCGCCGACCAGAGCCCATGTCCCTCCGCGTCCTCGCCCAGCAGCGCCAGACCGGGGATCTCCTGCGGATCGTGTTCGTCGCGCACCTCGCCGACGACCTCCTCGACGATGTCCTCCAGTGTCACGACGCCCGCCGTCCCGCCGTACTCGTCGATGACGACGGCCATCGTGGCGCCGCCCGACAGCCGGTCGAGCAGATGGTCCACGGTCAGGGATTCCGGCACCAGCAGCGGTTCGCGCAGCAGACCGGCCACCGGCTGCCGGGGCCGCCGCTCGGCGGGGACCGCCAGGACGTCCTTGATGTGCGCGGTGCCGACGACGGTGTCGAGGCTGCCCCGGTAGACGGGAAAGCGCGACAGGCCGGTGGCACGGCTGGCGTTGGCGACGTCCTCCACCGTGGCGCGCACGTCGAGGGCCATCACCTGCACCCGGGGGGTCATCACGTTCTCGGTGGTCAGGGCGGACAGGCTGAGCGTCCGTACGAACAGCTCGGCGGTGTCCGCCTCCAGCGCGCCCTCCTTCGCGGAGTGCCGTGCGAGGGCGGCCAGCTCCTGCGGGCCGCGGGCGGAGGCCAGCTCCTCGGTGGGCTCAAGGCCGAAGCCGCGCACGATGCGGTTCGCGGCGCTGTTGAGATGGCCGATGAAGGGACGGAAGGTCGCGGTGAAGCAGCGCTGGGGGGTGGCCACCACCTTGGCGACGGCCAGCGGCGAGGAGATCGCCCAGTTCTTCGGGACCAGCTCGCCGACGACCATCAGGAAGACGGTCGACAGGGCCGTACCGATCACCAGCGCCACCGAGGAGGCGACGGAGGGGGACAGCCCCACGGCCTCGACCGGTCCGCGGATCAGCCTGGCGATGGACCGCTCGGAGAGCATGCCCACGATCAGATTGGTCGCGGTGATCCCGAGCTGGGCGCCGGAGAGCTGGAAGGTGAGGCTCCGTACGGCCTTCAGCGCCCCCGCGGCGCCCCGCTCCCCGCGCTCGGCGGCCCGTTCCAGCTCCCCGCGCTCGACGGTGGTGAGGGAGAATTCCGCCGCCACGAAGGCCCCGCAGGCGAGCGACAGCAGCACCGCCACGACGAGCGGAAGCACCTCGGTCATCGATTCACCTCCGTCCCATGATCGGTCAGCGGGGGGAGGACCGCGCGACGTCGGCCGTCCGGCGTCGCCCGCCGGGCCGAGGAGTCAGCCGTCCCCCAGCGGCTTCACCCAGCGGGTCCACTGCGGCTGAGGGCCGTAGCCGGCCGCCCGCCAGGCGTGGTGTGCCCGTTCGTTGCCGTTCAGCACCATCGCGTCGCCACGCCGCCCGCCCAGCCGTACGAAGCGCTCCTCCGCGGCCGTCAGCAGCGCCGTGCCGATGCCCAGGCGCCGCTGGGCCGGATGGACCGCGAGCCGGTAGAGATGACAGCGCCAGCCGTCGAAGCCCGCGATCACCGTGCCCGCGATCGCGCCGTCGCGCTCCGCGAGGATCAGGGACTCGGGGGCGCGGGCCACGAGCCGTTCGATGCCGTCGCGGTCGTCCGTGATGCTGGTGCCCTCCGCGGCGTCCTTCCAAAAGGCCAGCACCGCGTCGAGGTCGGCCGGCGTCGCGGCCCGTATCCGGAAATGGTTCATACCGGCTATCCCATCATCGGCCGGGCAGGACCTAGGTCCTGCCCCACAGCGGGTAGGGGGCGTGCTGTCGCCGTCTTGCCGTTGCTAGCGCTGACGCGCTAGCTTTGGGGTATGGCCAAGACGCAGCTGAACGTACGCGTGGACGAGACCACCGCGGAGGCCGCGCGCCTGCGGGCCTCCGAGCGGGGGATGAGCGTGAACCGCTATATCGAGGAGCTGGTCAAACAGGACGCGGGCGAGGCCGGACGTACGTTCGTGGAGTCCGCCGCCGACTTCATGAAGCAATACGAATCGGTCTTCACCGAGGAGTTCGGCGCGGAGCGCGCGGGCACACGTTGACGCTTCGGATCGAGCTCGCCTGGCTCCTCATGGTCGCGGAGCACAACACACCCGGCGATCCGCAGGTCACCGACTGGGGCGCGCTGGTCGCCGCCGTCAGCCGCCACGAGGCGGAGATATTCGGCACGCCCGTCTACGGCGACCCGCACGCACGGGCCGCAGCCCTGCTGCAGTTGCTGCTCCACGTCCCGGCCCTGGAGCGGTCCAACGCGCTGTTCGCCTCCGCCGTGGCCTACGGCTATCTGGTGGCGAGCGGGCTGCGGGTCGTGACCTCGCCCGAGCGCGTCCGGGACCTGGCGAAACTGGTCAAGGACGGCACGACCGACATCGATGCCATCGCCACCGAACTGCGCGGCTGGAGCCTCTGAGGCCGGCCGGACACCCCTACAGAGCTCCGGCGGCCCCGGCCACTCCGGCGGCCCCGGCCACTCCGGCGGCCCCCGCCGCCTCGGCCGCGTCCGACGCTTCCCGCGCGAACGTCCGCGCGTCCCACCGTCCGTCCAGAAGGGGCGCCAGCCAGGACCCCGCGCGCTCCCGGAACTCCGCGGGAGCCAGCGCGCCCGCGCCCTCCGGGACCGCGCCCAGCAGCGGCGCACCCGCCGACTCCGGCAGATCCGCCAGATTGCAGCGCGAGGCGAGATCCGGTACGGCCGGCCAGCGGCCGATCACGACCCCTTCGAGCGTCAGCGATCTCGCCCGCAGCGCCTCCGCGGTCAGCGCGGTCATATTGAGCGTGCCGAGCCCGGCGGGGGCCACCACCAGCACCCGCGCCCCCAGCAGCCGGGCCGCGTCCGCGAGCGTCGCGCCCGTCTCGTCGAACCGTACGAGCAGTCCGCCGGCGCCTTCGACCAGCACCAGATCGTGCTCGGTCGCCAGCTTCTCGGCCGCGACGGCGATCTCGTCCGGTCCCACCGGCGGCGCGCCGGCCCGCCGGGCCGCGGTCGCCGGGGCCAACGGCTCGGGGAACCGCGCCAGTTCGACGGCGGTGACCGGTCCGGCCAGCCGCGCGGCCTCCGCCGCGTCACCCGTCTCATCCGGGCCGAGACCGGTCTGTGCGGGCTTGAGCACCGCGACCGTACGCCCACGCGCCAGCGCCACCGCGGCCACCGCCGCCGTGACGACGGTCTTGCCGATCTCCGTCCCGGTTCCCGTCACGATCATCACCGGCATGCTTCAGCCCTCTCTCGCCGCCGCCGTCACCGCGCGGCAGATCCTTTCGACATCCCGGTCGTCCGTGACATACGGCGGCATGGTGTACACGAGATCGCGGAACGGCCGCAGCCATACGCCCTCCCGCACCGCCGCCCGCGTCGCGGCCGCCATGTCCACCGCGTGGTCCAGCTGGACGACGCCGATGGCGCCGAGCACCCGTACCTCCCGTACGCCGGGAAGGGACGCGGCCCGCGCCAGCCCCTCGCGCAGGCCCGCCTCGATCCGCTTGACCTCCCCCGCCCAGTCCTGGCCGAGCAGCAGCTCGATCGAGGCGCGGGCGACCGACGCGGCCAGGGGATTGCCCATGAACGTCGGTCCGTGCGCCAGCACCGGGACCTCGCCGCGCGAGATGCCCTCGGCCACGCGTGAGGTGCACAGCGTCGCCGCCATCGTGAGATACCCGCCGGTCAGCGCCTTGCCGACACACATCACATCGGGCGGGACGCCCCCCTGCTCGGCGGCGAACAGCGTCCCCGTACGCCCGAACCCCGTCGCGATCTCGTCGAGGATCAGCAGCACATCGTGCTCGTCGCACGCCTCCCGCAGCACCCGCAGATACGCGGGGGAGTGGAAGCGCATGCCGCCCGCGCCCTGTACCACCGGCTCGACGATGACCGCGGCCAGTTCGTCCGCGTGGCGGGCGATGAGCGCGCGCAGGCCGTCGGCGTACGGCTCCTCGTACCCGGCGGGCGGCGCGTCCGCGAAGATCTGCCGGGGCAGCACCCCCGACCAGAGGTCGTGCATCCCGCCGTCGGGGTCGCACACGGACATCGGCTGCCAGGTGTCCCCGTGGTAGCCGCCCCGCCAGGTCAGCAGCCGCCGCTTCGCCGGACGGCCCACCGAGCGCCAGTACTGGAGACACATCTTCACCGCGACCTCGACCGACACCGAGCCCGAGTCGGCGAGGAACACGTGGCGCAGCGGCTCCGGAGTGATGTCGACGAGCAGCGCCGCGAGCCGCACGGCGGGCTCATGGGTGAGCCCGCCGAACATCACATGGCTCATACGGTCCAGCTGGCCGTGCGCCGCCGCGTTGAGCACGGGGTGGTTGTAGCCATGGATCGCCGACCACCAGGACGACATGCCGTCGACCAACTCGCGCTGTCCGTGGGCGGGTTCGGCGAGCCGCAGCCGTACCCCGGACGCGGACTCCACGACCAGCGGTTCGGCACGGCCGGGCATGGGGCCGTACGGATGCCAGACATGGGCCCGGTCCAGGGCCAGCAGTTCACCGGGGGTCGTGTCAGGCATTGGGCGCCAGGTCGGTACCGGCGCCGCGACGGCGCACCGCCACCAGGTCCGTACGGGGCGCCCCGTTGTCCGTGACCGGTTCAGCCGGAGCGGACTCCCGGGATTCGTCCCCTCCACACGGACCGCACCCGTCGCGACGGTGCTCGGGCAGCGTGGTCGTGTCCGCGCCCTCCACCTCGAAGCCCGCGTCCGCGATCATCTCCAGGTCCGCCCTGCCCTCCTGGCCCTCGCTGGTGAGATAGTCCCCGAGGAAGATCGAGTTGACCAGGTGGAGCGCGAGGGGCTGCATCGAGCGCAGATGCACCTCGCGCCCGCCCGAGAGCCTGACCTCCACATCGGGGCAGACGAACCGCGTCATGGCCAGAATGCGCAGACAGCGCTGTGGGGTGAGGTTCCACTCCTTGGCGAGCGGCGTTCCCTCGAACGGGATCAGGAAGTTGACCGGCACCGAGTCCGGGTCCAGCTCGCGCAGCGAGAAGACGACATCGACCAGATCCGCGTCGCTCTCGCCCATGCCGGCGATCAGCCCCGAACACGCGGACAGCCCGGCGCTCTGCGCCCGCCGCACGGTATCCACCCGGTCCGCGTAGGTGTGGGTGGTGGTGATGTCGGCGTATGTGCCCTCGGACGTATTGAGGTTGTGGTTGTACGCGTCGGCGCCCGCGGCCCGCAGCCGCTCCGCCTGGCCGTCCGAGAGCAGCCCGAGACAGGCGCAGATCTCGACGTCCTCGTTCTGCTCCTTGATCGCCTCGATGGTCTGCGAGACCCGGTCGACATCACGGTCCGTCGGACCCCGGCCGCTGGCGACCAGACAGACCCGCTTCGCCCCGCCCGCCACTCCGGCGGCCGCCGCCTTCGACGCCTCGTCGGGCTTCAGCCAGGTGTACTTGAGGATCTCGGCCGTGGAGCCGAGCCGCTGCGAACAGTACGAGCAGTCCTCGGGGCACAGCCCGGACTTCAGGTTGACCAGATAGTTGAGCTTCACCCGCCGCCCGAACCACTGACGGCGCACCTTCCCGGCCGCGGCCACCACTTCGAGCAGATCGTCGTCGGAGGTCGCCAGCACGGCGAGCGCTTCTTCGCGGGTCGGCAGCTCGCGCCGCAGGCCCTTCTCCACCAGCGTGTTCAGCAGGTCCATGGTGCTGATCCTTGCCCACCGAGGACGTCCGAGAAAAGGAGGAACCCCACAACACCGTCGGATCGACGTGTGTGTATGACCACACCCTGACCCGGTGGCGGCCCGGATATGGTCTGTGCGCTGCCTACAAAAGGACCGGACCATGGAGCGTGACCCCTTCGACTGGACCGACGACGAGGCGCGCCGCCGCGAACGGTCGGGTCTGGTCCGTACGCTCCGGCCGCGCCCCGCCGAATCCGGGCTGCTGGACCTGGCGAGCAACGACTACCTGGGGCTCAGCCGCCACCCCGAGGTGACCGGCGCGGCGGCGGAGGCCGCACGCCGCTGGGGCGCGGGCGCCACCGGCTCCCGGTTGGTCACGGGCAGCACCGAACTGCACGCCGAACTCGAACGTGAACTGGCCGCGTTCTGCGGCTTCGAGGCCGCGCTCGTCCTCTCCTCCGGATACGCGGCCAATCTGGCCGCCCTCACCGCGCTCACGGCCAGCGACTCGCTGCTGCTGTCCGACGCGGGCAATCACGCCTCGATCGTGGACGGCTGCCGGCTCTCGCGCGCCGAGACCGTGGTCGTACCGCACACCGAGCCCGAGGCCGTACGCAAGACACTCGACGCGCACGCCGGGCGGCGCGCGCTCATGGTGAGCGACGCGGTGTTCTCCGTGGACGGTGACGCGGCGCCGCTCGGGGAACTGGCCGAGGTCTGCCGTACCCGCGGCGCGGCTCTGCTCGTCGATGACGCGCACGGACTGGGGGTGCTCGGCGCGGGGGGCCGGGGCACCCCGGACGCGGCGGGCATCGCCGGCGCGGACGGTGTGGTGGCCACCGTCACGCTCTCCAAGTCCCTGGGCAGCCAGGGCGGCGCGGTACTCGGCCCGGCACGGGTCATCGGCCATCTGGTCAACGCCGCCCGCACGTTCATCTTCGACACCGGACTGGCGCCGGCGGCCGTGGGAGGCGCGCTGGAGAGTCTGCGGCTGCTGCGCCGGGAGCCCGCCCGAGCGGAAAGGGCGCGCGAGGTGGCCCGCACGCTGCACGGACTGTTGACCGGGGCGGGCCTGACGGCCGTACGACCGGACGCCGCCGTGGTCTCCGTACGGGCGCCGTCACCCGAGGCGGCGGTCCGCTGGGCCGCGGAGTGCCGCGCGGCGGGGCTGGTGGTGGGGTGCTTCCGTCCGCCCTCGGTGCCGGACGGCGTCTCCAGGATCCGGCTCACCGCGCGTGCCGATCTGACGGATCAGCAGATCGGCACGGCGGTGGACACGATCGTCGCGCTCGCGCCGGGGGACACGAGCTGAGCCGACCGGCCCGAGCGGTCAGCGCGCCGGCGCCTCGTCGCGCAGCGCGGACACGAACGAGGTCCAGGCGCCCGCCGAGAAGAACAGATGGGGTCGGGTCACTTCCTTGGAGTCACGTACGGCCAGTCCGCCCGCGTCGCTGGGGGCGCACTCCACGCAGTTGTTCGCGCCGGTGCTGTAGCTGCTCCGATGCCATGCGGATGGCCATGTCAGGTGGGGGGTCATGATGCTCCCTAGGCGCCGTCACCGATCCCGGCGATGAGATCCAATGAATCCTCGGTCGAGAGGGCATGCGCCTGCATAGTGCCGAACGCCGCGCAGTACGCCTCAAGGTCTTCTTTCCGCTCCAGATAGAGGCTATTCGTCAAATGGTCGAGAACGACCAAATCCAGATCAGTAATGTGCGGAAACGAGAAGATAACGAAAGGGCCGGTAAGTCCTACATAGCCGCCGGCCGTGAACGGCAGCACCTGAAGACAGACATGCGGAAGACGGGCCAGCTCCGACAGCCGCAGCAGCTGCTCCCGCATCACGCCGGGCCCGCCCACCTGACGGCGCAGTACGGCCTCGTCCAGCACGGCGTGCAGCTCCAGAGGTATGCCGGTGCGCAGCACTTCCTGGCGGGCGAGCCGCACCTCGACCAGGGAATCGACCGTCGCGGAGGGCGTTCCGCCGAGCGCGGCGCGGGTCACGGCGCGGGCGTACGCGGGGGTCTGGAGCAGCCCCGGGACCACGGAAGTCTCCAGCGTGCGCGCGGTGCGGGCCTGGGACTCCAGGCTGATGAAGTCCCGGTACTGTGGCGGGATCACGCCGCCGTACGCCATCCACCACCCCTGTCCGTTGCTGGTGGTCCCGGCCAAGGCGCCCAGCAGCAGCCGTAGTTGTGGATCGGTGATGCCGAGCGCGTCGAGCAGCCCGGCCAGATCCTCGTCCTTCACCCCGCTGACGCCCGTCTCGATCCGGCTGACCTTCGACTGATGCCAGCCGAGCAGCCGCGCGGTCTGGCCGCTCGTCAGTCCCGCGCCCTGCCGCAACTTGCGCAATTCCTCACCCAGCCTGCGCCGGCGCACCTCTGGAATATGCCGCATGAATGATTCCCTCCCCGCTCTGTGTTCGTCGCCCCCTCGGGCGCCGCGGCGGAGAAGATATCTTTTCGGCGCCCAAATACGGTCTCGCGTTGCAGAGTTCACCGCTTTGAGCGACAGATATATGCAGATCTCCGTGGATCGGCCCTGGGAACGGCACGATCAGTGGCAGGCTGGCGCGAAGCACGGTCCGAGGCCGTCCGCGCAGTCATCCGCACTGTGCCGGAGCCAGGCCCGGCGGGAAAGGGACGGCGTCGCCATGGCAGACCACCAGGAAGCATCCATCACCCTGCCGAGCGATCCCGCCTCGGTCACCGCGGCGCGAAGATACGTCGTGGACCTGCTGGCCGAGTGGGGGTTGCCGGCGCGGGAGGACATGACCGAGACGGTCCGGCTGATCGTCTCGGAACTGGCCACCAACGCGGTGCAGCACACCTTGGGCCAGTCACCCACATTCACCGTGGAGATCCGGCTCGAACGCGACGAGCGGCTGCGTGTCGGAGTCACCGACAGCCATCCGCGCTGGCCGCAACGGCTGCCCGCGGCCGTGCAGCAGGACAACGGACGCGGCATGGTGATCGTCCGCTCGCTCACCGCCGAGCAGGGGGGACAGGTCGCCGTCACCCCGACCGCCGAGGGCGGCAAGACGGTCTGGATCGTCCTGCCGTGGACGGTCCCGGTACCGGCTGACGTGAGCTGACCCCAGCTGACCGGGGCCGGACCGGGGCCGTCCCCGCCGAACCGGGGCCGTCCTCGCCGGGGCGGGGACGGCCCCTCCGACGCGTCGTCAGCGTCCGTGCGGCCGGGGGCTGTGGGGGCGCCTGTGGGGGCGGGAGGGCCGGTGCGGGCGGCCGGGGTCAGTGCACCCGGCCATACCAGACGCTCCCGGACCAGATCCGCTCCAGCCGTACCAGCGCCCCGGTCTTAGGCGAGTGCCAGATCCTTCCCCTGCCGGCGTAGATCCCGACGTGATAGACGCTGCTGCCCCAGTGGAAGAACACCAGATCTCCCTTGCGTCGGTGGGAGGGGGAGACAGGGCGGGACGCGTTGTACTGCTGCTGGGCCGTACGGGGGAGTTGCTTGCCGGCCTTCTTGTACGAGTAGAGCGTCAGCCCGGAGCAGTCGAAGCGATGGGGCCCCGTGGCTCCCCACCGATACGGCGAGCCCGCCTTCGAGGCGGCGATGTTGAGGGCTTTGACCGCGCGTGTGGCGGCTTCGGCCTCGGACGTGGCGCCGGGCACGAGCATCGTGCCGCCGAGCGCGGCGAGTGTGAGGACCGAAACCGCACCGGTCCTGGACAGCAGAGAGGGGGCATTCGTCTGCGCGGTCATGTGCATCCCTTCGTCAGCCGCCTGTGAAGGATGACCTGTCGGGTTCGGGCTGGCGAAGTTGCCCGGCCGCTCTCACGGCTTCACCCCGAGGGACGACCACACCGGGCGTCGTCCCGTACTGCCTGGGTCCTCCACTCCTGCCGATCCACTCCTGTCGACCAGGCATCCGGTGCGGCGGCAGGACTCGGCGTCCGCCCGGACCGCCCCGCCGCGGTGGCGGGGGCTTGTCGTCCCAGGATCTTGACGCAGGAACAGGTGGATATCCGAGACGAAACGACTATATGTGAAGTACGTCACGACTGATACGAAAGGGTGGCAAAGGGGTGTGTCGCGCCGGGGTGTGAGCCCGATGAGGGCCGTACCCGCAAGGGAGTCCGGGGCGCTTCGCCGATCCGGTCGCTCCGCGCAACTTGGACCCCCGTAAGCGTCCTGACAGTCCATCCGCCGAACGTGCGAGCCGTTCCCGTATGGGCGGCGTCCATACGGGAACGACTCGCCGTCCCAGCACCGGTGTTCAGTGCCCGCCAAAGGCGTTGTGCGGCGTGTTGAGGGAAGCCTTGCGGTTCTGTACGACGTGATCGAGCAGCCCGTACGTCCGGGCGGCGGGCGCGTCGAAGATCGTGTCGCGCTCGATGTCCTCGGTGATCCGCTCGGTGCTCTGCCCGGTGTGACGCGCCAGCATGGAGGTGAGCAGGGACCGCAGTCGGAGCATCTCCCGGGCGTGGATCTCCAGGTCGGACGGCTGGCCCTGGAGCGGCTCCTCGATGGCGGGCTGCTGGAGGACGAGCCGCGCGCCGGGCAGCGCCAGCCGCTTGCCGGGCGCCCCGGCGGCCAGCAGTACGGCGGCGGTCGAGGCCGCCTGTCCGAGGCAGATGGTCTCCACGTCGCAGGTGACGATCTGCATCGTGTCGTAGATCGCGGACATGGCGCTGATGGAGCCGCCCGGGGAGTTGATGTAGAGCGAGATGTCCCGGTCGGGCGCGGCGTATTCGAGGTGGATGAACTGCGCGATCACATCGTTGGCCGCGGTGTCGTCGACCGGGGTGCCGAGGAAGATGATCCGCTCTTCGAGGAGCTTGGAGTACGGGTCGAGGGTGCGGGTCCCGTTGGTCGTCCGCTCGGTGAACTCGGGCAGGACGTAGCGGGCTGACGGACGGTTCATGGCATGCCTCTCCTCGTACGCGGGTCTCGCGCGTCTCGCGGTCTCTGTCAGGTCTCTGTGAAAAATGTACAGGACGTACAGAGTCGGGGATGCGGGGCGGTGTGTGCGTGGGTGCCGTGAGCCGATCGAAAGTCCAGGGCGCGTCGTCCTCTTAAGCTGGGGGCATGGCCTACGAGATTCCGGTGACGCAAGCCCGGGCAGAGCTCGCCGATCTGATCAACCGCGTTGTCTACGGTGGTGAGCGCGTGGTGGTGACCCGGCACGGGAAGCCGCTGGTCGCGCTGGTCTCCGCCGCTGACCTGGAACGCCTTGAGAGCGAGCCGGAGGCGGCCGAGGAGCAGGTGATCAGCTCGGTCTCGGCCATCAGGTCCGGGCCGTCCGCCCCCGGTGAGCGGCGGCGGTTCGGGATCGCGGCGGAGCACCGGCGCGACCATCAGGGCCCGGAGGGCGGTGGCCGGCCTCCGGGTCCCGGCAGGTGAGGCCGTTCGCCGTCGCGCCCGACAGGCGGGGCCGTCGGCGAAAGATCAGTTAACGCGTTGGAAAAACTTCCGCCCTAACGTGCGATGCCTGGCTGTGACCATACCGATCACGGCTCAACAGAGTGTTGAAGTTGGCTAGGGTTTACGTTGCGCCCGGCCGTCACCGGGCCGGAGACGATGAGGTGGAAGCGTGCAACTGACCCCGCACGAACAGGAACGTCTGCTCATCCATGTGGCCGCGGATGTGGCGGCCAGGCGCAGGGAGCGCGGACTGCGGCTCAACCATCCCGAGGCGGTCGCCCTGATCACCTCGCACATCCTCGAAGGCGCCAGGGACGGCCGTACCGTCGCCGAGCTCATGACCTCGGGACGCGAGGTGCTCGGCCGGGACGATGTCATGGAAGGCATCCCCGAGATGATCCACGACGTCCAGGTGGAGGCCACCTTCCCGGACGGTACGAAGCTCGTCACCGTCCACGACCCGATCGTGTGACGGGGGAGCGCCGCCGATGATCCCCGGAGAGATCCTGTACGCCGAGGGGCCGATCGCCCTCAACGAGGGCCGCGAGGTCACCGCGCTCACCGTTCTCAACACCGCCGACCGGCCGGTCCAGGTCGGCTCCCACTACCACTTCGCCGAGGCCAACCCGGGGCTGGAGTTCGACCGGGCCGCCGCGCGCGGCAAGCGGCTGCATATCGCCGCCGGCACCGCCGTGCGCTTCGAACCCGGCATCCCCGTCGAAGTCGCACTCGTACCCCTCGCCGGTCTGCGCGTCGTGCCGGGACTACGGGGAGAGACCGGAGGTCCCCTCGATGACTGAGCTGTCCCGCGCCGGGTACGCCGATCTGTTCGGCCCCACCACCGGGGACCGGATCCGTCTCGCCGACACCGATCTGCTCGTCGAGATCGAGGAGGACCGCTCCGGCGGGCCGGGGCTCGCCGGGGACGAGGCGGTGTTCGGCGGCGGCAAGGTCATCCGCGAGTCGATGGGCCAGTCCCGTACGACCCGGGCCGAGGGCGCGCCCGACACCGTGATCACCGGGGCTCTGATCATCGACCACTGGGGCGTCGTCAAGGCCGACATCGGGGTACGGGACGGCCGGATCACCGGAATCGGCAAGGCCGGCAACCCCGACACCATGGACGGCGTCCATCCCGAGCTGGTCATCGGGCCCGAGACCGAAGTCATCGCGGGCAACGGGAAGATCGTCACCGCCGGGGCGATCGACGCGCATGTCCACTTCATCTCGCCGACCATCGTCGACCAGGCGCTGGCGAGCGGAGTCACCACTCTCGTCGGCGGCGGCACCGGACCGGCCGAGGGCACCAAAGCCACCACCGTCACCCCCGGAGCCTGGCATCTCGCGCGGATGTTCGAGGCGCTGGAGACGTTCCCCGTCAATATCGGGCTGCTCGGCAAGGGCAACACGATGTCCCAGGACTCGATGCGCGCCCAACTGCGCGGCGGAGCACTGGGGTTCAAGATCCATGAGGACTGGGGCGCCACCCCCGCCGTCATCGACGCGTGTCTACGGGTGTGCGAGGAGTCCGGTGCCCAACTCGCCATCCACACCGACACGTTGAACGAGGCGGGCTTCGTCGGCGACACCCTCGCCGCCATCGCGGGCCGCACCATTCACGCGTACCACACCGAAGGAGCGGGCGGCGGGCACGCCCCCGACATCATCACCGTGGTCGGCGAGCCGTACGTACTGCCCAGCTCCACCAACCCGACCCGGCCGCACACCATCAACACCATCGAGGAACACCTCGACATGCTGATGGTCTGTCACCACCTCAACCCGGCCGTGCCCGAGGATCTCGCCTTCGCGGAGTCCCGTATCCGGCCCTCCACCATCGCGGCCGAGGACATCCTGCACGACCTCGGAGCCATCTCGATCATCTCCTCCGACTCCCAGGCCATGGGGCGCGTCGGCGAGGTGATCATGCGCACCTGGCAGACCGCGCACGTGATGAAGAAGCGCCGCGGCGCACTGCCCGGCGACGGCCGCGCCGACAACCACCGCGCCCGCCGCTATGTCGCCAAATACACCATCAACCCGGCGGTCGCCCAGGGACTCGACCGGGAGATCGGGTCCGTCGAGACCGGCAAACTCGCCGATCTGGTGCTCTGGGACCCGGCCTTCTTCGGTGTCAAGCCGCAACTCGTCCTCAAGGGCGGGCAGATCGCCTACGCGCAGATGGGCGACGCCAACGCCTCCATCCCCACCCCGCAACCGGTGCTCCCGCGGCCGATGTTCGGCGCGTTGGGCCGTGCGGCGGCGGCGGGCTCGGTCAACTTCGTCGCGGAGGCGGCGATCGAGGACGGCCTGCCCGAGCGTCTCGGCCTGGCGAAGAGATTCACGCCGATCGGCAACACCCGGGGGGTCACCAAGGCGGACATGCGGGAGAACGACGCACTGCCGCGCGTCGACGTCGACGCGGACACCTTCACGGTGACCATCGACGGCGAGCCGGTGGAGCCCGCGCCCGTCACCGAACTCCCGCTGGCGCAGCGTTACTTCCTGTTCTGATGAACCGCGCCGCACTGCTCGTACTCGCCGACGGCCGGTTCCCCGCCGGCGGTCACGCCCACTCGGGCGGGGCCGAGCCGGCCGTCAGGGCGGGGCGGATCCACGACGCCCCCAGCCTGGCCGCGTTCTGCCGGGGCAGGCTGCACACCACCGGGCTGACCGCGGCGGCCCTCGCCGCGGCGGCGGCCGGGGGCCTCGACCCACTGGAACTCGACGAGGCCGCCGACGCCCGTACGCCCTCACCCGCGCTCCGGGCGACCGCGCGCAAGCTCGGCCGACAGCTGATGCGCGCCGCCCGCGCCACCTGGCCCAGCGGCGAGCTGGACGCGCTCGCCGCCGCCCGGCCGCGCGGCGCGCACCAGCCCGTCGTCCTCGGCCTCACCGCACGCTCCGCCGGGCTCGCCCCCGAGGACGCCGCGTACTGCGCGGGATACGAAACGGTCAGCGGCCCCGCGACCGCGGCCGTACGGCTGCTTGGTCTCGACCCCTTCGAGGCCACCGCCGTCCTCGCCCGCCTCGCGCCCGAGCTGGACCGGGTCGCCGGGCGGGCCGCGGAGCTGGCGGAACGGGCGGCGCGGGACGGCCTCGACGCGCTGCCGGCCGCCTCGGCGCCGCTGCTCGACATCACCGCGGAGGCGCACGCGGCCTGGCCGGTGCGGCTGTTCGCCTCGTGAGACCCGCCCCGCCCCCGCATCCTCCTCCGGCCCCCGTCCCCGCCTCCCGGACCCCCGCATCCTCGCCCCGTACCGCCCCGACAGGAGCCGCACCATGCATCTCGACCACAGCCACTCGGGCCCGGCCGCCGTCAGCGCCGACGCCCTGCGCCCCGACGGCAGGCGGCGCGCTCTCCGTATCGGCCTCGGCGGACCCGTCGGCTCGGGCAAGACCGCGACCGTCGCCGCGCTCTGCCGCACCCTGCGCGACCGGCTGTCACTCGCCGTCGTCACCAACGACATCTACACCCGCGAGGACGCCGAGTTCCTGCTCCGGCACGCGGTGCTGCCCCCCGAGCGCATCCAGGCGGTCGAGACCGGCGCCTGCCCGCACACCGCGATCCGCGACGACATCTCCGCCAACCTGGAAGCCGTCGAGGATCTGGAGCACGCCCTCGGCCGGCTCGATCTGATCCTCGTCGAGTCCGGCGGCGACAATCTCACCGCGACCTTCTCCAAGGGCCTCGTGGACGCCCAGATCTTCGTCATCGACGTGGCGGGCGGCGACGACATCCCGCGCAAGGGCGGGCCCGGTGTCACCACCGCCGATCTGCTCGTGATCAACAAGACGGACCTCGCGCCGTACGTCGGCTCCGACCTCGGCCGGATGGCCCGCGACGCCAAGGAGCAGCGCGGTGAACTTCCCGTCGTCTTCACCTCGTTGACGGGTGAGGACGGGGTGGCGCCGGTCACGGACTGGGTACTGGCGCGGCTCGCCGCCTGGACCGCATGAGCGTCCACGCCACCGCCCGTATCGTCGCCACCCGCGCCGGGCTGCCCGTACTGACCGGTGAGGGACCGCTGGTGCCGCGCCGCACCCGCGCCACCGGGGCAGGCGCCCGGGTCACCGTCGTCGGCGCCATGAGCGCACCGCTCGGCGGCGACCGGCTCGCGATCGAGGCCGACGTACGGGACGGCGCGCGGCTCACCGTGGACGCGACGGCGGCGACCGTCGCCCTGCCCGGACGTGCTGCCGGACCGGCCCACTACGACGTACGGCTGACCGTGGGGGAGGGCGCGGAGCTGCACTGGCTTCCGGAGCAGGTCATCTCGGCGTACGGCAGCGATCTGCGGATGCGCACCCGCGTCGAGCTCGCCGCCACCGCCCGGCTGGTGCTGCGCGACGAGCAGATCCTCGGCCGGCACGGCGAAGGCCCCGGCACGCTGCTGACCCGGCTCACCGTGCACCGCGCCGGACGCCCGCTGCTCGACCAGGAACTCGCCCACGGACCCGGCGCGGCCGGCGGCTGGGACGGCGGAGCGGTCCTCGGCGGTCATCGGGCCGTCGGCCAACTCCTCCTCGTGGGGCTGGAGTTCGAGGCGAATCCGGTGGAATCGCGGCTGCTGGGCGACACCGCCGTACTCACCCCGCTCGCCGGACCCGCGGCGCTCGTCACGGCGCTCGCCCCGGACGCCCTGCGGCTGCGGCGGGTCCTGGACGAGGTGCTGCGCGCGCACCTGACCCACGGATCCGTCTCCGCGTACCGCTGAGCGGGACGGCGCGTACCGGTTATGGGTTCGGTAAAGAAATGGCCGGGTGGCCTGTTCTCAGCCGCCACACAGACGAAATGATCCCGGGGAGTCCGATCGAACGCGTTGCCGCAGGCAGCGCACCACAGAGGGGGAGGTTCCACTTGAGACGCACCGCAGTGCTCGCCTCGGCCGGCACGCTGCTCACGGGAACGCTCATAGCGGGCGCGATAGCCGCCCCGGCGGCGACCGCCGAGGGCCGCCACCAGAGTGACCCGGCGGCGTACGGCGCCACGGTCGCCGCCGAGCGCGCCGCGAAAAAGGGCATCGACTGGCAGGACTGCCCCGCCGACTGGGCACTGGAGAAGCCCATCCAGTGTGGCTGGGTGAGCGTCCCGCTCGACTACACGAAGCCCAACGGCCGGCAGATCAAGATAGCCGTCGACCGGATCGGCAACACCGGCGGCAAGCAGGAGCGTCAGGGTTCCCTGGTCTACAACCCGGGCGGTCCCGGCGGCTCCGGCATGGCGTTCCCGCGCCGCGTCGTCACCAAGAACGCGATCTGGGCCGATGCCGCGAAGGCCTACGACTTCGTCGGGTTCGACCCGCGTGGCGTGGGCCACTCCACGCCCATCTCCTGCGTCGACCCGCAGGAGTTCGTCAAGGCGCCGAAGCTCGACCCGGTCCCCGACAGCGAGGCCGACAAGCGCGCCCAGCGCAAGCTGGCCGCCGAGTACGCGGACGGCTGCCAGGAGCGCAGCGGCTGGATGCTGCCGCAGATGACGACGCCCAACACCGCACGCGATCTGGATGTCATCCGGGCCGCGCTCGGCGACAAGAAGCTCAACTACGTCGGCGTCTCCTACGGCACCTACCTCGGCGCGGTCTACGGCACGCTCTTCCCGGCGCATGTGCGCCGTATGGTCGTGGACAGTGTGGTCGACCCCTCGAAGGAGAAGATCTGGTACCAGGCCAACCTGGACCAGGACGTCGCCTTCGAATCCCGCTTCCAGGACTGGATGGAGTGGGTCGCCGAGAACGACGCGTCCTTCCACATCGGGACCACCGCCGCCCAGGTCGAGAAGCAGTGGGAGACTCTCCGCGCCGCGGCCAAGAAGAACCCCATCGGCGGCGTCGTGGGACCGGCCGAACTGCTCGGTCTGTTCCAGAGCGCTCCGTACTACGACTCCAGCTGGGTGCCCGTCGCCACGGTCTGGAGCCAGTACCTCGCCGGTGACACCCAGGCGCTGATCGACGCGGCCGCCCCCGACATGTCCGACACCGCGGGCAACGCCCAGGCCGAGAACGGCAACGCGGTCTACACCGCCGTCGAGTGCGCCGACGCCAAGTGGCCGACGAGCTGGAAGCAGTGGGACCGGGACAACACCCGGCTCCACCGTGACCACCCGTTCCTCACCTGGTCCAACGCCTGGCTGAACCTGCCGTGCGCCACCTGGGGCGCCAAGCAGCAGACCCCGGTGGAGGTCAAGACCGGCAAGGGGCTGCCGCCGGTGCTGATCACCCAGTCCACGCGGGACGCCGCCACGCCGTACGGGGGCGCCGTCGAGCTGCACAAGCGCTTCGCGGGATCGCGTCTGATCACCGAGCGCGACGCCGGTTCGCACGGCATCACGAATCTGCTGAACCCGTGCATCAACGACCGGGTCGAGTCCTACCTGCTGACGGGGGCGCTGGACAGCGCCGATGTGACGTGCGCTCCGCACGCCACGCCCAAGCCGTAAGACCCCGGGACGGGGGTGGCCGGTCCGCCGGTCGCCCCCGTCCGCCGACTCCCAGCCGGTTACGAACCGGCTTCCCGGTCGTACCGCGCCAGCCAGGCATCCTCCGCCGCGTAGTCGAAGAGCCGGTCCCGTCCGTAGTTCCGGACCATCGTGGGAAACGCGTCCGCCCAGTCCCGGCCGCACAGCCGGTCGGTGAGCCAGGCGACGGTCGCGGGCAGGGACTCGGCATAGCCCGTGACCGGCCGGTACCCCAACTCCCGCTCGGCGGCGGCCATGTCGTAGACCACGGGATGCTCCAGGCTCCAGGGCGTATCGCCGACGCCGTCCTCCGGCGCCCCCTCGGCCGGTACCGTCTCGGTCTCGCGGTCCAGCACCCTGTCGATCGCCGCGCCGATCTCCGCGACGGTCGGAGCCTGTGGATCACCGGCGTTGAGCACGCGAGAGCCGGGGCGCGCCGCCGCCAGCCTGATCAGCTCGGCGAGATTGGCGACATGGACCGGATGGAAGCGGCTCCGGCCGCCGTACGCCAGTACGCGCCGCCGTCGGCCGTCCAGCAGCCGTTTGGCGAAGTACAGCTCACGCGGGGTGCGGCAGTACGGGCCATGGATCGCGCCCGCCCGCAGCAGCGTCACCGGCAGCGCGTCGCCCGCCGCCAGCAACTCGCGCTCCAGCAGCACCTTTCGGGTACCGTACGTCGCCTCGCCGGGAGCCACGGTCCGCTGTGTCTCGGGTATCGGCACCGGATAGCGCGGGCCGCCGTCGGGCTCGTCCTGGGTGTCGAAGCCCCGGCCCCGATCGTCCTCGTACACCGCGCCGCTGGAGATCACGACCGCCGAGCCGATCCGGCTGGCGAGCCCCGTCAACTGTCGGGCGTGTGTCCGCCCGAACGCGACCATGTCCACGACCACATCGCAGCCGTCGCCGATCACGGCGGCCAGCGCCGCGTCATCCTCGCGGTCCAGCCGTACCGCCCGTACGTCCTGCGGCCAGTGCTCGTCCCGGCCGCCGCCGCGCGAGGCCGCGCGCACCTCCCAGCCGTCCTCGGCGAGCGCCCGCACGGCGACCCGCCCCGTCTGTCCTGTCGCACCGATCACCACTACGTGTCCCCTGGTCATACGGGGGACGCTAGAGGTACGGGAACCCTCGCGCCCAGGGGCGTTCGCCGGTCGCGAATCTGCTCTCAGCGACGCAGCCGCGGGAACTTCCCGGCCGACGCCGCCTTCGCCTGCTCCGCCTTCACCTCGGCCGCGTAGCGGTCGACGTACTCCTGTCCGGAGAGCCCGAGGATCGCGTACATGATCTCGTCGGTGACCGCGCGGACCGCCGCCTTCTCGTTCTCCAGACCCGCGTAGCGCGCGAACTCCATCGGCTCACCGAACCGGATCGTCACCCGCTTGATCCGCGGGACGACCTGGCCCGGCGGCTGGATCTCGAAGGTGCCGACCATGGCACACGGCACCACCGGCACCTGCGCCCTGATCGCCATCACGGCGACCCCGACCTTGCCCTTGTAGAGCCGGCCGTCGTGCGAGCGGGTGCCCTCCGGATAGATCCCCAGCAACTCGTCCTTGGCCAGCACCCCGAGCCCTTCCCGAATCGCCGCCCGCCCGGCCTCCTTCCCCGACCGGTCCACCGGGATCTGCCCGGCACCGCGGAAGAAGAAGGCCGTCAGCCGCCCTTTCAGCCCGGGTCCGGTGAAGTACTCGGCCTTGGCGAGGAAGGTGATACGCCGCTTGAGGATGGCCGGCATCAGGAAGTGATCGGAGAACGACAGATGGTTACCCGCGATGATCGCGGCGCCGTCGGCGGGTATGTGTTCGAGCCCCTCGATCCGGGGCCGGAAGAGCAGCCGCAACAGGGGCCCCAGTAGCACATATTTGAGTACGTAATAGAACACGGAGTGCGCTCCTCACTGGCCCGACCGGCTCCAGGACGGAGTTGTCCCAGGTCAACGGGGATTCCGGCGGACGCAAGTGTATGTGCAGGTGTCGGCGGTTGTGACCTTCTCCGGGCAGGTCGATGATGACTCATCGGTGAGATCGTTGACGTGCTTGCGTGTATTGCGTGCATTCGCTCTGCGGTGCGTGCAACGGCACTCGGTATGAGTCGGCGCTGCCTCCTGCATTTCGTGTACATCGAGGACGGCACTTGTGAATTCTCCGCCGGATTGGTAGCCGTAGGCCGAATTGGTTGGCGCGGGTAGCGTGCGGATTTACGTGAAGAATAAGACCAAAGAGTCTGATGTTCTGTCGCGACGTCAGCTGGAGAACCGCCGGACCCCGGACAGTCTCCAGGTCCTCGTCGCGTTCGTCTGCCGGGGACAGTTCTGTGTTGCCAACGTCGGAGGCCGGCTGAATGATCTGACGAGAGGGCTGCCGGTGGTGCGGTGCCGAGGAAGACGTAGCCGCGCTTGTCGTATCGGGTGGCCACGGCCCGGTGCTGTTCCAGCCTGTTGATGGCCTGTTCGACGGTGTTGTGTTTCTTGTACCGCTCTTCGTCGAAGCCCGGTGGCCGTCCGCCGCGTGCTCCGTCGCGCGGGCGGGCGGCCTGTCTGTCGGCCTTCTCCGGTACCGTCGCGAGGTTGAGCACCTCGTCGACCAGATTGACGACGAACCGGGCCGGGTGGTCCGCGGGCAGTCGGCCGTGCGGCAGCGGCGGCACCTGGTGCGGATCGAACGCCCGGAACCGCTTGCCCCCCGCCCGGTACCCCGGCCTCGCGACGTAGGGAGGAGCCACCCAAGCACTTCGAACTCCTGTCCAATTATCATCGAACGCGTGCATGAGAACCCATCTCGCCGGGGCGGCCGCTCCCGCAGGGAGCAACGGCGTCGCCGGAAGGCCAGGAGGCGGCGCATGATGTGGGCGGTGACCACGGCTGCCGTCCTGCTCGGTGCCTCCGCCACGTATACTGCCGCTCGGCTCTACTCCGGCCGAGCGAGCGCGCCAACGGCACGCGCACCGCAGACGGCACACGCACCGCGGACGACAACAGAATCGCAGCCGGCCACGTCCGCACCTCCGGTGCCGATGGATCTTGAGTCGGCGCTCTCGCGCGTGACGGCGCTTTTCAGTGACAACAGGATGTCCGTGGCGATACTGGACACCACGAGTGGCGAATCGGCCACGTACGGCGAGGGCGCCTTCGACACGGCCAGCATCGTCAAGGTGAACATTCTCGCCACGCTTCTGCTCCAGGCACAGGACACCGGCCGGGAGCTGACGGCGCAGGAGCGCGCCTACGCCGCCGCCATGATTCAGAACAGCGACAACGACTCGACGAGCGCGCTGTGGACCGAGATCGGAAGTGCCACCGGGCTCGACGCGGCCAACGAGCGTCTCGGTCTGTCGGAGACCACAGGTGGCGACGGCACCGTATGGGGCGTGACCCAGACCACCGCACGGGACCAGATTCGGCTGCTCCAGGCCGTCTTCGGTGACAAGTCGCCACTCAGCACCGCTTCACGCGACTACATCCAGGACCTGATGTACCACATAGCCGCGAGCCAGGACTGGGGCGTGACCGCGGCGGCGGACGCGGAGAGGCCGACCGCCCTCAAGAACGGCTGGCTCCAGCGGAGCCAGACCAAGAAGTGGGACGTCAACAGCATCGGTAGGATCGAGAAGGACGGCCGGGTCTATTTCATGGCGGTGCTTTTGAACGGCTGCAGCACTCAAGAGGCGGGCATCCAGATCGTGGAGCAGGCGGCGGTCGCCACGGTGACGGCCTTCGCGGACACGCTCACCGATTGAACGTGAACTCGTGATGTCGGTCGCCCTGGGCGCTGTCTCCTTCCGCGGACAGTCATGGGCCGACGGTACGTGGGGATTGTCATCGATCTGGCGACCCGCGAAGTGATCGAACTGGTCTGCGGGCCGCCGTGCACCCACAGCAGTAGTGGCGCGGGGGTGGCGGCGCAGGCGTGGCGCGGTATCACCAGCCAGGCGCGCAGCGCCGTCCCGTTCGACAAGCGCGACCGCGACCCCGACCGCGACCCCGACCACGCCGAACGCCGCGCCATCGCCCAACCGCACCGGCTCGGCCAGCGGGCCGAACTCACCCAGGCTGCCTGCCCCATCCCCGATCACCGGCCCGGTCCCGACCACCGCCAAGCATCGGTCCGGCGACATCGAGTCGCCAGACCGGCTTCCCGCCATGCCCGGATCTGCCCCGAACCAAACGCTACTTTCGGATCAGAAGCCTGACACCGCGTGCGGAGTGTAGGGCTCGTCGAGCCGCGTCAATTCCTCCTCGGTCAGCCGCACATCAAGCGCGGCCAGCGCGTCATCGAGATGGTGCGGTGTGGTCGCCCCGACGATCGGTGCCGTCACCCCAGGCTGCTGGGCGAGCCAGGCGAGCGCCAACTGCGCCCGCGGGATGCCTCGTTCGACGGCGATCTGCGCGACACGCTCGACGATGACCCGGTCATCGTCCTTGTAGAGCGTCTTCCCGAAGTTGTCGCTCTCGCTCCTGGCGCTGGATTCGTCCCAGTCCCGGGTGAGCTTGCCTCGCGCGAGAGGGCTCCAAGGGATCACCCCGATGCCCTGGTCCGCGCAGAGCGGCATCATCTCGCGCTCTTCCTCACGGTAGAGGAGGTTGTAGTGGTTCTGCATGGTGGCGAAACGCGTCCATCCGTGCCGCTCCGCTATGTGGAGTGCCTTGGAGAACTGCCAGGCATACATCGAACTCGCCCCGATGTAGCGTGCCTTGCCGGCCTTGACGACATCGTGAAGCGCTTCCAGCGTCTCCTCGATGGGCGTGTTCGGGTCCCAGCGGTGAATCTGGTAAAGGTCGACATAGTCGGTGCCGAGCCGCCGCAGGCTGTTGTCGATCTCGGTGAAGATCGCCTTGCGGGACAACCCGCCTCCATTGGGTCCTGGACGCATGGCACCGTGCACCTTGGTCGCCAGTACGATCTCGTCCCGGCGAGCGAAGTCGCCGAGCGCGCGCCCGACGATCTCCTCGCTGGTGCCGTCCGAGTAGACGTTCGCGGTGTCGAAGAAGTTGACCCCCGCCTCGACCGCCCGCCGGATGAAGGGGCGGGACGCCTCCTCGTCCAGGGTCCATTCGTGGTTACCGCGATGGGGCGTGCCGTAGCTCATGCATCCGAGCACGAGCGGTGAGACGTCAAGGCCGGTCGAGCCGAGCTTTACGTAGCGCATGATCTCCCTAAGGTTTCAGCCGTGTATCTCAGTTGCGCAGGGAAGCGATGTTGATGTCGAAGCGGTGACGGGCATCGCCGGCGACGACGCGCTCGTACGCCTCGTTTGATCTGGTTGGCGTTGATGACCTCGATGTCGGCACCGAAGCCGTGCTCCGCGCGGAAGTCCAGCATCTCCTGGGTCTCCCTGGTCCCGCCGATCAGCGATCCGGCTGGCGTTTTGCCGCCCATGACGAGTGAGAACAGGTGGAGGGAGCCGGGGTCCTCGGGCGCACCGATGTTCGCCAGGACGCCGTCCGGCTTCAGCGGCGAGAGGTAGGCGTTCAGGTCGACGACGAGGAACATGAACCGCGGCAGATCGCGCGCCCCGGTGCGTCGGCGCGTCGAAGTCAGTGATCGGCCCCGGTACCCGGCGGGTGGTCGCCGTCCCCGCAATTCCCGCGTCCTGCGGGCTCAGCCGCGCCCGGCGCGACCGCAGGAGCTCCCCGAGCTCGGCGCTTTGGTCCATGCCTTCCAGTATGAGCGGCACCCCTGATCGGGTACGCCGCGCCACCGGTTGGCCGTCCCGCAGCGGCAGATCGACAGACCACGGGTCACCGCGGCGGAGCGCGCTTTCCTTGCTGCGCTCCTCCACCGGCTCCCCAGGCCCGAGCTGCGGCGGGCTGCACCCGATCGTCTCCCCGGACACGGTCCCGCGGTGACACCGCGACTTCATACTCTGTCGCCACGCCGTCGCATCCCGCCGCACACAACCCGGCAGACCGCCGACCCGTCGCGACATCCAGGGTCTCAGCATGAGCGTGCTGACGCGGCTCTTGACGCTTTCGGCTCCAAAACCAAGAATGGCCGGGCCTGGACAACGTTGTCAGGCGCGATCTCAGGAGGCGCTCCACGTGAACCACCACCCGGCCGGGCCCAGCAGGCGTCGATTCGTGCAACTGGCGGGAGTCACCGCGGCGTTGACGGCAGCGCCGCTTTCGCTCGCGGTCACGCCGGCAACGGCCTCCGGCAACACGCACCGGGCCGCCGGCCCGGACGAGATTGCCGAGACGTACTACAAGGCCCTGCTCACCCACACCCGCTGGTCCGAGACCCAGTGGGACACGGCCAAGGGCCACTACACCGTCACGGACTTCGGCTTCGCCGTTGTCCTCGGCAATGCGCTCCTGCTCACGCGGGGCACGTACGACGCCGAGCGGGCCGGGATCGACAAGGAGACCCTCCGCTCCCATACCCTCGCCACGATCAAGCACTTCGCGGCGTCGAACCGCCTTACCGGCGGCGCCGAGTGGGGACGCACCCTCTTCTTCGACACCACCTTCCAGCTCTACTTCGTACTCGCCGCGCGCCTTCTGTGGGACCAGCTGGACGACGCGACGCGGACGCACATCGACACCATCGTGCGCGAACAGGCTACGTACACCACGGGGCTCGGCACGGCCGACGACCCCAACTCCGCCGGCTGGACACCGCACGGCCTGACCGGCGGGTTCGTCGGTGACACCAAGCTGGAGGAGATGGGCGTCTACGCACAGTCGCTCGCACCCGGTCTCGCCTGGGCTCCTGACGACGCACGGTACCCGTCGTGGAGCGACGCCTTCGGCCGGTGGAGCCGTAACGAGACCGGGCTGCCCGTCGCCGACCTCGCCAACCCCGCCCTCGTCGACGGCGTGCCGATCAGCGACAACATCGCACGGAATCTGTACGACACGTTCATCGTGGAGAACCACAACTCCTTCGGCCCGCACTACCAGGCCGAGCTGTGGCGCACGTCGGCCCGCAACGCCGCGCACTTCATCGTCGCCGACCGTCCGATGCCCGAGGTACTGACTTCCCAGCCGAACGCCGGGCTGCTCTGGGACACGCTGCTCACCGTGATGAGTGATTCCGGTGAGCCCCTGATGCCGATGGTCAATGACCGGGAGCATCTGTACGGACGGGACGTAGTCCCGCTCGCCTTTCTCGCGCAGGTCCTCGGCGACCGGGCCGCCGCCCGCGCCGAAGCGGCCCTGGCCGAACGCCTCGACGCCTACCAGGCGTACCCGCCGGTGAACCGGCTCACGAAGTTCTCCGGTGAGCCCAAGTACGAGCCGGAGGCACGCGCCGAGATCGCAATCAGCTATCTGCTGCACGAGTGGCGCGCCGCGCACGGCAAGGCCGTACGCCCCCTCACCGACACGGAACTGTTCACGCTGGCCAGCCGTGTGACGGACTTCGGCACGGGCCCTGGCCTGCTGGCGCACCAGTCGACGGCGGCCTGGGCGGCGGCCGTCAGCAAGACGGGGTTTGTGAAGTTCGCCTGGCAACCGGCGCACGACGACTGGCTGTTCGCAATCAGTGGCGCCACCCCCATGTTCCTGCCCGCGACCACGGGCAAGGTGAACGCCCGTTCCGTCGCCACGTACAGCGTGCTCAGCGACGGCTTCGACGGCAGCGCCACTCTCTTCACCCTCGGCACCGGTTTCGCCGGATTCACCACCCTCCCCTCCGGCGCCGTGGTCTACGCGACCAGCGGCACGGGGCCCGGCGAGGGCCATCTCGAAGTGCACAACTTCACTATGTCGGGCGTCGCGGGCCTGGACGGCGGCCGCACGTACACCACCGCCGAGGGCGAGGTCACCGTCGCCGCCAAGGACGGCGGCGGCGCCACCCCGGGGCCTCCCGCGACCGGGCGCACCGACGACATCACCTTTGCCAGAGGCTCGTTCCGGCGACTGCGGATGCAAGGTGTCACCCCCGACCCGAAATACGGGTACTCGCTGTATGCCATCGAGATCCGCGACGGCGCCGACGGCCCCGACCTCGCGCGGGGCGCGACCGCCACCGCGTCGTCCGCTGACACGGGCAAGGGTGCGCCGCTGGCCGTCGACGGCGATCCCACCACTCGCTGGGCCGTCTCGGTCGCCGACCGCACCAAGGCAGGCAGCTGGATCACCGTCGACTTGGGGGAGGCCAGGGAGTCCGACCGGGCCACCCTGCGCTGGGAGGCCGCCGCCGGACGTGCGTACGTCCTCCAAGGCTCGGCGGACGGGGAGACCTGGACGGACCTCGCGCGGTATCCGCACGCCAACCTCACCAGCACCGGCGGCTGGCTCTCCGTCGACGGCAGGGCCGGGCTCGTCGTGCGGGGCGCGCGGAATCCGCTTGCCGTCTACGGGGACACGGTCGTCCTCTCGGACGGGCCCGCCGAGGCGATCCTGGTCGAGGGGCTGGTGTGCGCTGACGTGTCCGGACTGAAGGCCGCTGCCGCTGGGAGGGCGCCACAGGCGCGGAACGCGGTCGTGGCCGCCAGCACCGCGGGGGGCCACCTCAGCCTCTTCAACCTGTCCGGCGCTGCGGTGACCACCACCGTCGGTGTCCCGCAGGACACGCGGCGCCTCCAGTTGTACGCGGGCACGCAGACCGTGACCGCCACCGGCACCGACTACGACGCCGAACTCGCGGCGGCCCGCGCCGCAGTGGCACCGGCTCGCTTCACGCTGCGCTCGAACACGGGCGGGCGGGTTCCGGCCGGACTGCGAGCCGAGGTCGTCGACGCGGCCACTCTGCGGCTGACGGGGCCGTCCTGCCGTCTCGTCGTCACAGCACCGGGCCGCGACGACATACACGTCAGCGTCCGTCACGGCCGCACGGAGCAGGTGTCCGTGCCTGGCGCGCCGAGCCATTCGATTCCCGACGCCGCTCTGGGGCGGATCACCTTCCCGACGTCACCGCTGCCCTCCGGCATGTCGGACCCGGCGGCAGCTGTCGACGGCGACCCGCACACGTCCTGGACCCCCGGGGCGGGCGGCCGGATGGTGGTCGACCTCGGAGCGCAGCTACCGGTGGGCGAGGTCCGGGTGGTCTGGACGGGCGGGCACGTTCCCTCGGCGACGGTCGAGTTCAGCGCCGACGGCCTCACGTACGAGGAGGCCGGAAGGCTGCGGACCAGGCGCCGTGAGGCCACGCTCAGTACGGAGATCACCGCCCGCTACGTGGCCCTTGACATCCCGAGCCGGCGTCCCCGTGACGCTCGGGTCGTCTCGCTGTCCGTGCTCGGTTCGTCCAGTCGCCGCGCAGACTGATCTCAGCCCGTCCGGCGGCTGAGAACGAACCAACGACGGGAAAAGGGTCGCCCGTCTGGTCATGATGGTTCTTCAGGATTCCTGAAGAACCATCATGACCCTATGCCGAAGCGTGGATCGATGATGCGAAACCACTGGTCAGGGGGCAGGTTCCTGATCCGCGACCGCGACTCCAAGTTCACGCAGGCCCTCGACGCCTTGCCGACCGACGCCGGACTGAAAGTCGTCTCCACCGGCATCCAGATGCCGCGAATGAACTCCTCATGGAGCGCTGGATACAGACCTGCCCCCGGTCCCCGTTTCTTCGCCGAGTTCCCGGACCACCGCGCCGTCCAGCGTCTCCTTCCCCGATCGTCGGCGGTGTGCCGAGGCCGCGGGCGGTACGGGTGGTGCGGAGGAGCGGGCGGTGGTGAATCGGCGTGACCGTCCAGGAGCTTTGACCGTTGAGTTCGTTATGTTCACCCCTCGTACCGGCAGACGGGCCGTCGTCGGCTCCGCCGCAGCACTCCTGCTCCTCGCCGTCACGGCGGTGGCCGGCCCCGCGGCCACCGCCGACAGTGAGCGGCCGCCTTCGGCGGACCCCGCGGCCGTCCGTGACTGGAACGCCATCGCCACCGACACCATCAGCGCCAATGTCGGCGCCACCCGTCCGTCCGGGCAGGCGGCCATTTGGCACGGATTCGTGTCGGCCGCCGTCTACAACGCCGTGGTCGGCATCCAGGGCGGCTACGCCCCGTACAAGTGGCGGCTGCGCGGGCCCGCTGACGCATCGCCCGAGGCGGCGGCCGTGACCGCCGCGCACCGCGTACTGTTGACCTACTTCCCCGCCTCACGGACCCCGCTCGACGCCGCGTACGCCGACTCCCTCGCCGGGATTCCCGACGGCAGCGCCAAGAGGCAGGGCGTGGCGTTCGGGAAACGCGCCGCCGACCACATCGTCGAACTGCGCGAAGGGGACGGCCGGTTCGCGACAGTGGAGTTCAACGCCCCGCCCGCGCCCGGCGTCTGGCGGCCCACCCCGCCCAACCGTCTGCCCTTCATCGACCCCTGGCTCGCCAGATTGCGACCGATGTCACTCGACTCCCCAGCCCAGTTCCGTCCCGGGGCGCCGCCGGCGCTGTCCTCGGCCCGCTACGCCCAGGACGTGAACGAGGTGAAGAACATGGGAACGGCGACCGGCTCGTCCCGTACACCGCTCCAGACAGAGACCGCCCAGTTCTTCGGGGGCAATCTGATCGTGCAGTTCCAGACGGCGCTCCGTGACCACACCGCCCGGCACCAAGTGGGCATCGCCGAGACGGCACGGATGTTCGCCGCGGTGAACACGTCAGCGACCGACGCCGTCGTCACCGCGTGGGACGCCAAACTCCACTTCGGATTCTGGCGGCCGATCACCGCCGTCCAACTCGCCGACACCGACGGCAACCCCGCTACCGAGGCAGACCCGCGGTGGCAGCCGCTGCTCACCACACCACCGCATCCCGACTACGTCAGCGGTCACACCACGGTCGCCGCCGCCGTGACCCGAACCCTGACCGGGCTCCTCGGCACCACGCGCATCGACCTCGACATCCCCTCCGAGATCACCGGCACCACGCGCCACTACGAGTACGCCGACCGGCTCAACCGGGACATGATCAACGCCCGTGTCTGGGCCGGAATCCACTCCCGCGCGGCAGACCTGGCCGGCTGCCACGCCGGCCACCGCGTCGGTGCCTGGATTCTCACCCACCACTTCCACTCCAAGCGTCCGCCCCACCCCCAAATCCTGCTCCACCCGACCTGCCCCCGAGGCACCACCAACTGAGCTGTACTGAAGGGGCGAGGACAGGCGGCGCGGGCGGGCCGCTAGGTGTATTGATCACGAGCGTTGTCAACACCTGGTGCTCGGGTTGCTGGGTGATCCCGACAACGCGGCGAGCGTGCGTGCCGGACGCCGCCGGGCAGGCCCGTGCCCCGGAATTCTGCCGTATTCACTTCCCGCTCGGCCTGGCGGTGATCCCACGACCGTGTACGGGGCCGTTGCCCGATCGCAGCGCCCGCCGAGTGCGGGGCGGTCGCTGGGCCCTCGACTGGGTCCGTGGGCGCTGCGTTTGGGCCCGGGCCCGTCCTTAGGCTGCTGTCACTTGGGGGAACGGGTGGTGACGTTGGCGAGGAGAACAGATGAAGGGCTCCGACAGGTTCCAGCTATGGCATGAGCATGGCAAGGGATGAGTGGCCGGCGGCTTGGTGCTCCAGGATGCGGCTGTCGGGTCCGTTTGGTTACATCGGTGGTGGGGCCCGCCCGGTGGTGGGCTCCGGCTCGTTGTGACTACGGGCTCCCGATGCCACGGGGCACCGCTCTCCGTGAGAGGTGAGCTGTTCCAGGAGGCCGCATGGGAATGTCGGACACGTACACGCTGGTCTTCGCGTATCCGGACGCGTCCGCGACCGATCCGGACGACGAGGATGTCGTGGTGGTACACCGGACGGATCGGCTGGGGCCGGGCGGGCACGCGCTGTACGCGGACGAGACCGGCATCGTGCTGGCGGAGATCAGCGACCAGGACGAGGTACGGATGGTCGCCAGTGGCGGGCACCAGGACCTCAAGGCATCGGTCCGGGCGCGCCCGGTCTAGTGCCCCTCCCGGCAACGTTTGCCCCGTCGCGCAGACATTGCCGGTCGCGACACGGCTGGGGCGTGTCCTCGACGTAGCGCCCCGGAGCCGCGGGCTTCCCGTCGGGGTAAGCGCTGAGGAGGAGGTGCGGCCGCCATGGTGATGCGGTGGGACGCGTTCCTGGCCGTGGTCCAGGAACGCGGTGAGTATTCCGTGCCGCAGGAAGCCGAACGGGCGGTCCGTGTCGTGCTGGCCCTGCTGGGTGCCCACGTGGTGGGAGCCGAGCGGGCCGAGCTGGCCGCCCGGCTGCCGGAATCGTGTGCCCTGGTGCTCCTCGACCCGCTCCCGGCCGCCGAACCGCTCACCCCGGAGCGGTTCGTCCGGGCCACTGCCGCGTGGATCGAGGGAGCGACCGAGGAGACCGCGAAGTGGGACGTCGGCGCCGTCCTGAGCGTGGTGGCCGACGCCGCGGACGAGGAACTGATGCGCAGGGTCCTTCTCCAGCTCCCGCCGGGTTACGACCTCCTCTTCGGCCGGCCGCAGCCGACGTGAGCGCACTGACCCCGACCTCGGGGATCCGTCGGTTCGCCGGCTCGGGATGCCGAATCGAGCGGATGCCGTTTCACTGGTGAAGCGGCTTGATCGATCGCTGGATCGAACGATTCGCCGGACCGGGGTGGGACCGTTCCCCCCCGTCCGGGCTGGTGGCTCTCCTGTCGTATGACATCCCGGGATTCGGTCCCTCACCCCCGTAGTCCCGCCGTGCGCCGCGATGAAGGACAGACGTCATGAGATTGCTCGATTCCGCGCGTGGAATACCGTCGGGAGGGGCGGACCGGCGCCTGCACCACCTCTTCGAGGCCGCCGTCGACCGTACCCCCTCGGCCACGGCACTTGAGTGTGCGCATCACACGCTCACCTACGCCGAACTCGACGCGCGCGCCAACCAGCTCGCGCACTTCCTCCGCGGTCTCGGGACAGGCCCGGGATCCCGGGTCGCGATCCTGATACCGCGGTCGGTGGAGGTGTACGTGTCCCTGCTCGGGGTGGGGAAGGCCGGCGCGGTGTTCGTGCCGATCGATCCGGCATCGCCTCCCGACCGGCTCGCCTTCATCATGGAGGACGCCGCTGTGGATCTGGTGCTGACCACGTCCGCTCTCGCACCGGCCTTGGGCGGCCTCACGTGCCGGGTGGTCGAGTGGGAGTCGTACGGTCGCGAAGTCGCCGGCGTACCCACCACCCGGCCGCTCCCGGACCGGCCCGAGCCCGGCCCCGACGGTGGTGACCCCGCCGCGTACATCATGTACACCTCCGGGTCGAGCGGCAGGCCCAAGGGGGTGCGGGTCGCACAGTCGAGCATCTGCAACTTCCTCGACGTCGTGCCCAAGGTCTATGACGTGCGGCCGGACGACCGGGTGTACCAGGGCATGACGATCTCCTTCGACTTCTCCATCGAGGAGATCTGGCCGACCTGGTCGGTCGGCGCGACGCTCGTCGCGGGTCCGGACGGCGCCGGTCATCTCGGCGCGGAACTCGGTGAGTTCCTGCACAGCCGGCGGATCACGATGCTGTACTGCGTGCCGACGCTGCTGGAGACGATCCCGGCGGAGCTGCCGTACATCCGCAGCATCGTCGTCGGCGGCGAGGCCTGCCCCGGTCAGCTCGTCGAGCGCTGGAGCAGACCGGGGCGGCGCATGCTCAACACCTACGGCCCGACCGAGGCCACCGTCACCGCGACCTGGGCGGAACTGACGCCGGGCAGGGCCGTGACGATCGGAAAGCCGCTGCCGACCTATTCGGTGGTGCTGCTCGACGAAAAGCTCCGGCCCGTCGCCGACGGCGAGGTCGGTGAGATCTGTATCGGCGGCCCCGGGGTCGCCGACGGCTACGTCGGGCAGCCGGAGCTGACCGCCGCCCGGTTCATCGAGCACTCGCTGGCCCCCCGGGGCAGCAGGCTCTACCGCACCGGGGACCTCGGCCGGATGACCCGGGACGGCGAGGTCGAGTTCCTGGGCCGGGCCGACGACGAGGTGAAGATCCGGGGATTCCGGGTCGATCTCGGCGAGATCGACAGCGTCCTGCTGGAGGATTCCGGCGTGGCCGAGGCGGTCACCGCACTGACGGCCGCACCGGACCGCGGCGCGGGCGGGGGAGGCGGCGAACTGTGCGCCTACGTGGTCCGCGCGCCCGGCAGCGTGGAAGAGGAAGACGCGTTGATCACCCGGTTGCACGACACTCTGCGGCGCAGACTCCCCGCGTACATGGTGCCGTCGTTCCTGGACATCCTCCCCGGTCTCCCCTCCATGGCCAGCGGCAAGGTGGACCGTAAGCGGCTGCCCGCCCCGACCGGCCGGCGGCTGGTGGGAGGCGGCCGGCTGGTCGCGGCCGAAGGCGAGCTGGAGACCCGGATACGGGACGCCTGGGCCGAGGTCCTCGGGATCGACCCGGAGGTGCTGTCGGCCGAGGCGGACTTCTTCACCGACCTCGGCGGGCACTCACTCCTGGCGGCCCGGGTCGTATCGGTGCTGCGCGGCCGGGACATCGGCGCGAACACCGCGCTGCGCGACCTCTACGCCCATCCGACCGTGCGGGGCCTGGCGGCCCGGCTGAGCGCCGCGGAGAACACCGGACAGCGGTCCGCGCGACCCCGCCCCGCGCCGATCCGTCACACCAGCGGCCGTATCGCGGGCGCGGGAGCGGCCCAGGCGGGTGTGATCTACCTGCTGCTGCTCGTGCTCACCCTGCCGGCGGTGTATGTGTACAGCCGGCACGGCGGTCGCATCTCGGTCCGTGCGTCGGCGCAGGCGACGGTCGGCGTGTATCTCAGCTATCTGGCCGCGCGCTGGCTCCTGCCGGTCGCTCTCGTGCGCCCGCTGTCGGCGGGCATCAGGCCGGGCCGCTATCCGCTGTGGGGCTCGGTCTACGTACGGCTCTGGGCGGTGCATCTGCTGCTGCGCTTCGGCCCGCTGCCGGTGCTGAGCGGTTCGCCCATGATGGCGGTCTATCTGAGGCTGCTCGGCGCGCGTATCGGACCGCGCACCACCATCGCCACCAGCACGATCACACTGCCCGCCATGCTGCGCGTCGGCGGTGACACCTCGATCGGCTACGGCGTCTCCGTCAATCCGTGGCGGGTGGCGGACGGCTGGGTGACGGTCGCCCCGATCGAGATCGGGCCACACGCCTTCGTGGGAGCCAACGCCGTCCTCGAACCCGGCTCACGCATGGGAGCGGGGGCCGGCCTCGGCGAACAGTCCGTCATCGGCCAGGACGAGGCGATACCCGCGGGCGCGCGCCGGGCCGGATCGCCGCCGCGCCCGGTGGACTCGCTCGCTCCCGGAGTCGAGGCCATGACGCGTGCTCGCCGGGGTACGGACGAATGGAGGCCGCGCCATCTCGCTGCCGCGCTCGTCGGGCTGGTGCTGCTGGAGACCGCCGCGGTGGTGACGACCGTGCCGGGGATCGCGCTGTTCTGGTGGGCGACGCTGACCTGGGGCATCGCGGCCGGTATCGTCGCCACCGCGCTGTCAGGTCCGGTGTTCGTGGTCACGGTCTGCTGTGTGGTCGCCGTCGGCAAGCGGCTGACCCTGCCGAGAGTGCCGGTCGGTATCCATCCGGTGCGCTCCTCGCTCGGCGTACGCAAGTGGATGTCCGACAAGCTCCTGGAGATCAGCCTCACCTTCACCAACTCGCTGTACGCCACCCTCTACACCGTGCCCTGGCTCAGGCTGCTCGGCGCGCGGATCGGCCGGGGCGCCGAGGTCTCGACCGTCTCGCACATCGACCCGGACCTGCTCACTCTCCGCGACGGCAGCTTCGTCGCGGACCTGGCCAACGTCGGTGGTGCCACCTTCGCGGCCGGCCAGGTGGCGTTCGGCCCCACCGAGGTGGGCGAGCGCGCGTTCATCGGCAACTCCGCGCTCCTGCTCGCCGGAACGCGGACCGGACCCGGCTCACTGATCGGAGTGGGCACGGTCCCGCCGCAGGGTGATGTGCCCGACGGCACCACCTGGCTGGGCTCGCCCGCGATACGTCTGCCGGTGCGCCAGAGCAGCGGATCGTTCCCCGAGGAACTGACGTTCCGGCCGACCCGCGAGGCCGTACTCCAACGCCTGGGCATCGAGTTCCTCCGCATCACGATGCCCTCGTCGGTACTGGCCGTGAGCGCCTACCTGTACCTGGTGGCGCTGTCCTGGCTGACCCGCCGTCCGGGCCTGCTGGTGCCCGTGCTCGTGGCGCCGGTCCTCGTGATGGCCGCGAGCCTCGTGGTGATCTCGTACTGCGCGGCGGTCAAGCGGGTGGTGATCGGGGTCTACCGGCCCCGGGTCGAACCGCTGTGGAGTCTGTTCGTACGCCGCACCGAGTTCGTCACCGGCCTCTTCGAGTCGGCGGCGGTACCGGCCGGGGTGGGCTTCCTGACCGGAACGCCGTATCTGCCGGTGATCCTGCGCCGGTTCGGGGCGCGCATCGGACGAGGCACCTGGATCGGGACCACCCTCCTCACGGAGTTCGACCTCGTCGACATCGGGGACAACGCCGCGATCGGACTGCGCGTATCGCTGCAAACACATCTCTTCGAAGACCGTGTCATGAAGATGTCGCTGGTCACGGTCGAGGACGGCGCGAGTGTCGGCACCCGCGCTGTCGTGCTCTACGACTCCGTTGTCGGGGAGAACGTTCAGCTCGGCGCGCTGTCGTTGCTCATGAAGGGCGAGCACCTCACACCGGGCACGAGATGGAGTGGCATCCCCGCCGAAGGCGTCGTCGAGCGGCGTCCCGTCCAGGCACCCGACGCCCCGGCACCCGGCACCCCGGCTCCGGAGGTAGCGGCTTTCGACATCCCGGCTTTCGACGTCAGGACGAGGGGGTCATAAGGGGATCGAGCCGCTCGCCCCAGTTGGTCCAGACCTATTGACGGTAGGTCTGGACCACTCTACGGTTCCCCCAACTACCCGGCGTACGTTCCCAGTCCGCCGCACCGGGAGCGGTCGCGGGCGGGCATGGTCGGAAGGGAGCACAGCATGATCCGCCGAATATCGCGCGTGCTGGGGGTCGGCCTGGCCATGGCCTTCGTCATGCAGACGCTGGTCGCCGCGGCGGCGCCCGGCGCGGCCCCGGCCGCCGACACCTGCGCGGTCAAGTCGAAACCCACCGGCAAGGTGCTCCAGGGGTACTGGGAGAACTGGGACGGCGCGGCGAACGGCGTACACCCGCCGCTCGGATGGATCCCGATCACGGACTCCCGTATCCGCGACCACGGTTACAACGTGATCAACGCGGCGTTCCCGGTCATCCGCTCGGACGGCACCGTCCTGTGGGAGGACGGGATGGACGCGACGGTGAAGGTCGCGACCCCGGCCGAGATGTGCCAGGCCAAGGCCTCCGGTCTCACCACCCTGATGTCCATCGGCGGCGCCACGGCCGGGATCGACCTCAGCTCCAGCGCCGTCGCCGACCGGTTCGTCGCGACAGTGGTACCGATCCTGAAGAAGTACAACTTCGACGGCATCGACATCGACATCGAGACCGGGCTCGTCGGCAGTGGCAACATCAACACACTGTCGGCCTCGCAGGCCAACCTCATCCGCATCATCGACGGCGTACTGGCCCAGATGCCCTCGAACTTCGGCCTGACGATGGCGCCCGAGACGGCATATGTCACCGGGGGCAGTGTGGCGTACGGCTCGATCTGGGGCGCGTATCTGCCGATCGTGAAGAAGTACGCCGACAACGGTCGGCTCTGGTGGCTGAACATGCAGTACTACAACGGCAGCATGTACGGATGCTCCGGCGACTCGTACTCCGCCGGTACGGTCCAGGGGTTCACCGCGCAGACGGACTGCCTGAACAGGGGGCTGGTCGTCCAGGGCACCACGATCAAGGTCCCCTATGACAAGCAGGTGCCGGGACTGCCGGCGCAGCCGGGCGCCGGGGGCGGCTATATGGCGCCGAACCTGGTGTCGCAGGCCTGGAACACCTACGGCAACGGGCTGAAGGGCCTGATGACCTGGTCGCTCAACTGGGACGGGTCGAAGGGCTGGATCTTCGGGAACAACGTCAAGGCGCTCCAGGGCCGTTGAGGCCGGACGGCCCGGGGTCCGGGGTCCGGGGTCCGGACGAGCTGGTCCGGCCCGGTCACTGGTGCGGTGGGCGTGTCCGGCGGTGCTGCCGGTACGCCCACACGACCAGTGCGAGGATGACCACCCCTCCGATCACGGCCCCGGCGATCCGCCCCACCTGTGACTCGATCCTGGTGAACGCCGCCCCGGCGAAGTAGCCGACCGCCGTGGACCCCACGCCCCAGCACAACCCGCCCAGCGCGTTGAACAGCAGGAACTTCCGGTACGGCATGTCCGAGAGCCCCGCCAGCGCCGGCATCAGCGCGCGGAGGAACGCGATGAAGCGGGCCAGGAACACCGCCGAGGCGCCCCGTACCCGGATCATCTCGCGCGCCCGTTCGACCTGGTTCTGGCGCTTGCGCAGGCTCCGGGTCGCCAGGATCCGGTCGCCGAAGTGGTGGCTCACCGCGTAACCGGCGCTGTCGCCCAGGATCGCGGCGACCACCACGACCACCGTCAGCCACCACACCGACACCTCGCCCTGGGCGGCCAGCAGCCCGCCCAGTACGGCGGCGGTCTCGCCGGGGAGCACAAAGCCGAAGAAGAGGGCGTCCTCGCAGAACACGAGCGTGCCGACCACGGCGTAGATCACGGGGCCGGAGAGATCGCCGAGCCAGTTGGTGATCGTATTCATCAGGCGCGTCCCTCCGTTCCGCCGATGCCGATGCCGAGGCCGAAGCCCCTGGTCTCCGTCACCGGGACGGGGGCCGGTCCGTCCGGGCGATACCGGTCTCATCAGCGATGATGACAGTGTGTACACGGTCATGGGCGCCGATCCTTGTCAGCACCCGGCTGACATAGGTCTTCATGGTCGATTCTGACAGCACCGGCGGCTCGGCGATCTCACCGTGGGGCAACCCGCGCGCGGCGAGCTTTCTGCCCGGGTACGGGGTGTCCGGGTACGGGGTGTCCGGGTACGGGCCCTACGTTCGGGGCCGCATGTCCGGCCCGTAGAGCGTCCGGTAGTCCGGAACGACGACACGGGTCGCGGGGCTCGCGGCACGCACCCCGGCCACCAGACCGTCCAGATCCGCGCCGGGATCCCTCAGCGGCGGTCCGCCCAGGGGCACTTCGAAGTTGTCCCAGTGGACCGGCACGACCACGCCGGGCGAGCCGAGCGCCCGCAACAGCCGGGGAACGTACCGGTACGTCGCCGTGCTGGACGGGACCGCGACCATGGCGATGTCGGGCCGCAGCCCCGTCACCTCACGCTCGACGAAGTCGCTCCCGCCCATCAGGAAGACCGACGGCCCGTTCCCGAACGTCACCTGAAAGGCGAGGGTGTCACCCTCCGGCAGCTCGCCGATGGTCGTCGGCGTGGTGGCGGGCGGGGCGTTGAGGGTGCCGGGGGAGAAGTAGGAGTGGTTCTTGTTGCGGCTGTGGACGGACGCCACGGCCTCGACGGTGTATCCGCCGAAGTCCAGTACCTCCCCGCCCCTGACCACGGAGAGCTGAGCCGGGTCGACGCCCAGCGAGCACAGCACGTGGTAGGTCGTCTCCGTACCGACGACCCGAGCGCCCGTCGTCTTCGCGAGGTACGGGACATCGTTGAGATGATCCCAGTGGCTGTGGCTGACCAGGATGACTTCGGGACGGCCCGCGTGCCGGTCGACGAGACCCTCGTCCGTCTCCAGCTCCGTGTCCGCGTTGAACGCGCCGTCGAACAGGCCGGTGGGGAAGCGGGTGACATACGGATCGAAGAGCACGGTCCGGCCGCCGAGGTCCGTGCGCCAGCCCGATGTGCCGAGCCAGCGCAAGGACACCGAGTCCGCCGGGCCGGACGCCATGCCGGAGGCCATGCCGGACGCCGGGCGGGACGTCGTGCCCGCCGGGGACGCCGCCGACGCGGCCGTGGGCAGCGCCAGTCCGGCGGCCGTGCCGAGCACGGCGGTTCTCAGGACCGTACGACGGCCGGGCCGGGGGATTCGCTGTGTGTGATCGGAGTTCATGACGGCAGGAGATCAGCGCGGACCCGCCGCCGTCCAAGACCGAAGCGGCGCATCTCCCATATCCGGTGACGTATGACCCCAGGTCACGCGCGTATACGGCGCCCGCGCGCGCCCTTCGCCTCATGCCATCCGCGCTGTGTCATCCGCGTCCGTCGCGCAACGACTCCACAGCGATCCGGGCCGCCGCGCCGATGGCCGAATCCACCGCGGTGCGGTTGGCGACCGGATCGCCGGTACGTGCGAAGACGGCGACCGCGTAGCGCCCGCCGTCGGGATAGTGGACGACCCCCGCCTCGGCATGGAGCCCCGGCAGCGTGCCCGTCTTCGCGGCGACGCGCACCTCGTCGGGGAAGCCCGAGACGAGCCGGTGCCGAAATATCTGACGTCCCATCAACTCTCTCACCTGTGCGCAGGCTTCGGGTGGGCCCGCCTCGTCCCGCCAGATGAGTTCCAGGAGCCGGGTGATCTCGCGCGGGGTGCTCGCGCTCGTACGCTCCGGATCCAGCACGCTCAGCCCGCGCAGCCGCTCGGCCGACAGCGACGGGTAGATGGCGGCGAACTCCCGCTCGTCGCGCGCCCCCACCTCCGCGAGCATCGTCTCCAGCAACTGGCGCGGCCCGCCCAGGATCCGGGTGCGGTCGAGCCCCAACTCCTCGGCGAGCAGCCGGACCGTGTCCGTACCGACCCGCGCCAGCAGCAGATCGGCCGCCGAGTTGTCGCTCACCGACATGGCGAAGTGGGCCAGATCGCGCAGCGACACCCCGATGTCGTCCAGACACCCCGCGGTGCCCCACCCGCCGAGCCGGTCGTCGGCCGTCACCCATACCCGTTCCCTCGGGTCGAGTTGGCCCGCCGCCACTTGTCGCGCGAACTCCAGCACGAGCAGCACCTTGAACACCGACGCCAGCACGACCGGTTCGTCCGCGCCGATCGCGACCTCGGCGCGGGCCGCCGAACTCGCCCCGTGCGGCGCCCCGTGCGGGACCGACGGGCCGGGCCCGATCGCCACCGCGTGCAACCGCGCCCCCGCCCCCGCCGCCGCGAACACCGCTCCGACTCTCTCCTCGACCGGCATCCCGCTCGCCGCCCCCTCGCATAGGCTCATGGCGTGGATCTCCTGCGCCACCTCCGTATTTTCGCCGTCGTCGCCGAAGAACTGCACTTCAGCCGGGCCGCGGACATCCTGGGCATGGCCCAGCCACCGCTCAGCCAGGCGATCCGCCGGCTGGAGAAGGAGCTCGGCACGGAACTCTTCGACCGCTCACGACGCCAGGTAGGGCTGACGGCGGCGGGCGCGGTCCTGCTGGAGGAGGCACGGGACCTGCTCGTACGGGAGGAGCGGCTGCGGGCGCTGGTGCGCCGCGCGGGGGAGGGCGATCCCGCCACACTGCGGGCGGGCGTCCCGCCGGACACCCCGGCATCGGTGCTGCACGCGCTGCTCGCCGCCTGTGCGGAGCGGGCGCCGGACCTCCGGGTCGACCTGCGGGAAGTAACGACAGAGGAGCAGTTGCGGTTGCTCGCCTCCGGCCGGCTCGATGTGGGGCTGCTCTATCAGCCGTCCGACACCACCGGTCTGGTCCGGGGGCCCGAGGTCTCCGTGGAGCTGGGTGTGGTGCTGCCGCGTACCTCGCCGCTGGCCGGGTCGCCCGAGGTCGCGCTCGGCGAGCTGACCGGCCACGATCTCGTGCTGTTTCCCCGGGCGACCGCCCCCGGCCGCTACGACAGCACGCTGGACAGCTGCCGCCGGGGCGGCTTCGTCCCGGCCCGGATCCAGCACGCCCGAACCCCCGAGTTCCTGATCGGTCTGGTGGCCGCGGGCCAGGGGATCGCCTTCGATCCCGGCCCCGTGGCCCGCAAGGAGCCGCGCGTGGTCTGGCGGCCGCTGGCGGGCCGCCCGCTCACCCAGCGGATCGTGGCCGTACGGCCCACCCGGGCGGCCCATCCGGCGGCCCGGACCTTCGCGGAGCTCGTGACGGGTGTCCTCGCCCGCGACCGCCCGCCCGCCCTGCGCCCACCCGGGGAGTCCGGGGAGCCCGGATCCCCCGGGGAGAAGCCGCCGGGGGCCCTGCGGGACGCAGGGGACCCGGGCGACCCGCGGGACCGGCCGGGACCCCGGCCCTGGTCGGTGGTATACGGCTGAGCCGGGCGGGAACGAGGGGATCGGGAGCCTGCGCGTTACGGCCCCGAGGGATGGCGGCTCCCGGCGTCTGCCATGCTCCCGCGACCCCCTCCGGAGTACTGTGAAGAGATCGAGGGTGTGTCGCCGTCGGCCGTTTTGCCGGGGGCGTCCTCGATGATGGACGAGGTCGGAGGCGCGGCCCTCCAGGAGCGTGATCGCCATGATCGCGACTGACGCGGTGACCGTACGGACGTGGGTCCATGTGCACCGTGGAGTGACTCCGTCCGCCGGGGCCCGGCGCGCCGCCACGAGGGAGACGGGTGGAGCAACGACGTATGTCCGTGGCAGATGACTCCGCGCAGAGCCCCGTCGGTGCGATCGGGCGGGTCACCGTCCCGATCCCGGCCGACGGTCCCGGCGAGGTGTTGGTGTCCGTACGGGGCGGATCCGAGGCCTACGCGGCCTGGGCGGACCACCCGATCGGCAGAAACCTCCGGGTGATCGTCGTCGAGTCGATCTCGGCGCGTTCGGTGATCGTGGAGCCCTTTCCGTCCTGAACCCTTCCTGAATCACAGCGAAGCAGGCAGTTCGACAGGAGTACCCCATGCTGTTCTGGCATGTTCCCGCGCCCAACGAGGCGATGCTCATATCCGGTTCCAAACGGCAGGCACAGGACACGCAGTTCCGGATCGTCACCGGGCACGGCAGTTTCGTCATGCCCATCAAACAGAAGGCCCGCATGCTGTCACTCGCGCTGCGGGAGGCGGAGATCGTCGAGGACTGTGTGACCCAGCAGGGCATCCGGCTCAAGGTCCGCGCGGTATCCGTGTTCAAGGTCGGCGACGACGCCGTGTCGATCGCCAACGCGGCCCGGCGCTTCCTGACGGAACAGGAACACATGGAAGAGCTGGTCGGCCGGATCTTCGCCGGTCACCTGCGCTCCATCGTCGGCGGACTGACCGTGGAACAGATCATCCGCGAGCGCGACCGGGTGGCCCAGGAGGTCAAGCAGGGCAGCCACAGCGAGATGGAGAAGCTCGGCATCGTCGTGGACGCCCTCCAGATCCAGGAGATCGAGGACGCGACCGGATACATCAACAACCTGGCGGCGCCGCACGCCGCCGCCGTCGCGAGCCAAGCGCGGATCGCCCAGGCGAAGGCGGACCAGGAAGCCTCCGAACGCGAGCAGCAGGCCGCCGCGCTCAAGGCCGAGTACGAACGGGACACCGCGATCAAGCGGGCCGGCTTCCTCGCGGAGACGGAGCAGGTCAACGCGCGTGCCGCGCAGGCGGGACCGCTGGCCGAGGCCAGGGCCTCACAGGACACCATCGAGCAGCAGACGGCGCTGGCGGAGCGTCAGGCGCGACTGGCCGCGCAGCGGCTGGAGGCCGAGGTACGGCGCCCGGCCGACGCCGAGGCGTACCGGCAGCGGACGCTCGCGGAAGCCGGCCGTGACCGGGCGAAGTTCGAGGCGGACGGCAACGCGTACAGCGAGCGCGCGCTCGCCCAGGCCCAGGCCGACGCGAACACCGCGCGCGCTGCTTCCCTGAAGGACGGCAATCAGGAACTCATCGCGGCCAACCGCATCGTGGAGAATCTGCCGGCGCTGGCCGACGCGGCTGCCCGGGGCATGTCGGGTGCGAACCTCACCGTCCTGAACGGCACCGACGGCGTCAACGACATGGCGGCGGGTCTGGTGGGCCAGGGCATGGCCATCCTGAACTCGCTCAAGGGCTCCACGGACGGCACCAAGGAGTCCGGCGCGACCCCTACCGGTGTGAACCGGAAGCCCGCGCTCCGCGTCACCGAATCCAAGTAACGGCATCCACCGGGCGCAGGCCCCTCCGCCCACAGGGCCCCGGACAGGTTCTACGACCGGTCCGGGGCCTTGGCGTCGGACGCGTCCTCGGCGAGACGCTTGATCGCCGAGAGCCGGGAGTCCCAGTCCGCGGCGACCCGGTCCATCCACCGGGCGGTGGCACTGAGCCGGGCGGGGCGTACCACGTACCGTGCCTCGCGGCCCGCCCGGTGAGCGGAGACCAGACCGGCCCGGTCGAGGACCGCGAGGTGTTTGACGATCGCCTGGCGGCTGACCGGCAGTTCCCCGGCCAGGACCGTGGCGGTCGCCTCGCCGTGCGCGGCGAGGGCGTCGAGTATCCGGCGCCGGGTCGGATCCGCCAGCGCGGACAGGACCTCCGCCACGGTGTCCCGGTCGGCTTCTGCCGTCATGCGTCGAGTCGCTCCACGTAATCCCGGATGTTGACGACCATCTCCGTCCAGCCACCCGTGTGGCTCTCCTTCGAGGCGACGTCCTTCCTGTCTTCCGGGATCACGATATCGGCGAAGCCGGTCTCGACCACACGCAGCCTGGTTCCGTCGCCCTCCGGGGTGAGCGTGAACTCCACGAGGGTCGAGTTGCCCTCGTCGGCCACCTGGCCGGGATACGCGCTCGCCCAGCGGTACGAGAAGTAGTGCGGCGGATCGACCTTCACGATCGTCGTCGGGAACTGGCCGTACTGGCCGTGGTCCAGGTGCATGATGCCGCCCGGCCGCAGGTCGATGGGGGCGGGCTGGCCCTGGCCGAACCACTGCCCGACATGCTCCGGTTCTGTCAGCACCGCCCAGACGCGTTCCATGGGCGCCGCGATGGTGATTTCCCGTTCGATACGGTCATCGGATGTGGACATGAGGGGAACCTTCCGCCGATCGGAACTAACGTGCAACTCGATGGTTGCACTGCTCGTCCAATGATGCAACCCGAGGGTTGCGCGACACGGTTCAGCGGCCGCGTGAGGCCGCCATACCGATCGTGATCAGCGCCAGCACCACCCAGCCGAACCACAGCCAGCCGTTACTGCCGAGCACCGCGGTGTAGCCCGTCACGACGACCAGCGCGCCGACGGTCACCACACTCATGGTCTTGGTGGATCCGGACATGTGTGTCCTCCTCCTGGCCGGTGCCATGACGCCCATCGTCGCCCGGGACCAGGGGTTCGCGCTACTGCCCCCGGGCCTGGAGTGAGGCCAGATAGGCGTTGTACGCGGCCAGTTCCTTGTCACCGTCCCGGTCGGCGGCCCGGTCCGAGCGCTTCGCCTGCCGCTGGTCCGAGCGGTACCACTGGAAGACCAGCGCGATCAGGACCAGCACCGACGGGATCTCGCTGAACGCCCAGGCGATACCGCCCGCCGCGTTCTGATCGGTCAGCGCGTCGATTCCGAGCGAGGCCGGGGGGTCGCGGTACGCGTCGACCATCGGCGCGCTCGCCATCATCAGCGCGATCCCGAAGAACGCGTGGAACGGCATCCCGGCGAAGAGCTCCAGCATCCGCATCACATAACCGGGCCGGTGCGGACCCGGGTCGACGCCCATGATCGGCCAGAAGAACACCAGCCCGACCCCGAGGAAGTGCACCATCATCGCGATGTGCCCGGTCCTGGACCCCATCAGGAAGTCGAAGAGGGGCGTGAAGTACAGCCCGTACAGGCTCGCGATGAAGAGCGGGATGGTGAAGGCGGGGTGCGTGAGGATCCGTACGTACCGGCTGTGCAGCAGAGCGAGCAGCAGCTCGCGCGGACCCTTGCGGCCGCGTCCGGCGACCGGCAGCGCGCGCAGCGCCAGTGTCACCGGGGCGCCGAGCAGCAGCAGGATCGGCGAGACCATGCTGATGATCATGTGCTGGACCATATGCACGCTGAACATGACCATGCCGTAGTCGTTCAGCTTGGTGCACATCACCAGCGCCACGGTCAGCACACCCAGCACGAACGCGATGACACGGCCCACCGGCCAGCTGTCGCCGCGTCGCCGGAGCCTCAGTACGCCCCAGCCGTACAGGACCAGTCCCAGCAGACAGCCGATCAGGAAGAAGAGGTCCGGGGAGAACTCCAGTGCTCGTCCCAGCGTGAACGGCGGCAGATCCATGGTCATGCCGTGCCCGCTGTGGTCCATCCGTGTGCTCCCGGAATCGCGTCGATTGTCCGCACCAGACTAGAACCGCCCCCGGTCGCCGCTGCGACCGGGGGCGGTTCATCGATGTTCATGGAGGATTGCCGAGGTTCATCGAGGATCGTCGCGGATCAGAGCACGCACTCCGCCTCGGCGTACCGCTCGGCGGGCACCGTCTTGAGCGTCTCGACGGCCTCGCCCAGCGGCACCATCACGATGTCCGTGCCGCGCAGCGCCGTCAGCATCCCGAACTCGCCGCGGTGCGCGGCCTCGACGGCGTGCCAGCCGAAGCGGGTGGCCAGGACGCGGTCGTACGCCGTGGGGGTGCCACCGCGCTGTACATGGCCGAGTATCACCGGCCTGGCCTCCTTGCCGAGCCGCTCCTCCAGCTCGATCGAAAGCTGCCGGGCCACGCCCGCGAAGCGCTCGTGGCCGTATATGTCCTTGCCGCCCGCGTCGAACTCCATCGAGCCCTCGCGCGGCTTCGCGCCCTCCGCGACCACCACGATCGCGAACCGCTTGCCCGCCGAGAAGCGCTTGCCGACCAGCTCGGTCAGCTCGCCGATGTCGAAGGGCCGCTCGGGTACGACGATGGCGTGGGCGCCCGCGGCCATGCCGGAGTGCAGGGCGATCCAGCCGGTGTGCCGGCCCATGACCTCGACGATCAGCACGCGCTGATGGGACTCGGCGGTGGTCTTCAGCCGGTCGAGCGCCTCGGTGGCGACCCCGACGGCCGTGTCGAAGCCGAAGGTCACATCGGTCGAGGCGATGTCGTTGTCGATGGTCTTCGGTACGCCGACGATCGGCAGCCCGGCCTCGGAGAGCAGATGGGCGGCCTTGAGGGTGCCCTCACCGCCGATCGGGATGATCGCGTCGATGCCCAGGTCGGCCACGTGCCCCCGGGCGCGCTCCACCCCGTCCCGCAGATGCGCGGGCTGCACCCGGGACGAGCCCAGGATTGTGCCGCCGCGGGCGAGGATGCCGGCGACCGCGTCCAGGTCGAGCTTGCGGTAGTCGCACTCCAAGAGGCCTTTCCAGCCGTCATGGAAGCCGATCACCTCGTCGCCGTGGTCGACGACGGCGCGGTGTACGACGGACCTGATCACGGCATTGAGGCCGGGGCAGTCGCCGCCTGAGGTGAGCACACCAATTCGCATTGCCCGCAATACCTTCGCTTCGTGGGCCGACGGCCGGACCCCATCGTCCGGCCAGGTCGCCGCCACCCTACCGGCGGGCGGTGGGGGGACCGAAACCCGGCGTCCGCCTGCTGGACAGGCCCCATCGGCAGGTCCATCGGCAGGCCCCGCCGGGGAGCGGGGGTATACGGACCTCGGAACGGCGTCAGGCGGGCTGGGTCGCCGCGGCGACCCGCTCGGCGCGCAGCGCCTCGTACCAGCGGTCGTCGGTCGGCGGCAGCGCGTTCACATCGAGGGCGAGCTTCAGCAGCAGGTCCGCGATCTGCGGATTGCGGGCCATGACCGGACCGTGCATGTACGTGCCGAAGACGGTCCCGTTGTACGCGCCCTCCGTACCGTCGCCCGTGCCGTTGCCGCGGCCGAGCCGTACCCGCGCGAACGGCCGGGCCGTCGGGCCCAGGTGCGTGATGCCCTGGTGGTTCTCGAACCCCGTCAGCTGCGGCAGGTTCAGCTGCGGGTCGATGTCGCCCAGTACGTCACCGACACACCGCTCGCCCTCGCCGCGGGTCGAGACCACATCGAGCAGCCCGAGACCGGCCTCGCGCTCGCCCAGATCGTTGACGAACTCGTGCCCGAGGATCTGGTAGCCGGCACAGACCGAGAACACGATCGCGCCGTTCGAGACGGCCCGGCTGAGCCCGCCGTCGCGGCGCAGCCGCTCCGCGGCCAGTCGCTGCGGCCGGTCCTCACCGCCGCCGATCAGATAGATGTCGCCCGAGGTCGGCACCGGCTGGTCGCTCCGTACGTCGACGCGGGTGACGTTCAGACGGCGCTGGCGGGCCCGGCGCTCCACCACCAGGGCGTTGCCCTGGTCCCCGTAGGTGCTCAGCAGGTCCGGGTAGATCCACACCAGACGCAGGCTGTTTTCGCTCATTCTCGCTCGTCCTTCAGGGTTCCGAGGGTCAGGTCTGCCGGCATCGGGTCAGTTGCCGACACGGCGGCGCAGGTCCTGGAACGAGGTGTAGTTGGCGATCGCCTCGATCCGTCCCGGCGGCGCCATCTGCACGGCCTCGTCCGGGGTCTCGCAGACCCGGAAGTCGAGGCCGGCGACTTCGAGGCGTACCGCGAGGTCCAGCTTCCGGTCCCCGATGACGAAGATCGGATGGCCGGACAGCCGGGTGTAGTCGACGTCCCACAGCCAGGAGGTGTCGGTGCCGTCCGCGCCACGGGCGTTGACGGCGAGGATGACCGGGGTCGGCGGCGGATCGATGAGGGAGAAGGTCTCCAGCCAGCCCGCAGGGTTCTTCGCGAGCAGCAGCCGCAGATCGCGGCCGAGGAACGACACCACGTCGTACCGGCCGGCCACTGCCTGCACCTGGTACATGCGCTCGAGCGCCACCTGCGGCGGCACCCCGAAGGTCGCCGCGACGGCGGCGGAGGTGGCGGCGTTCGCCTTGTTCGCGCGGCCGGGCAGCTGGAGGTGGATCGGCCAGGCGGAGCCGTGCGGATCGAGGACATGGTCGCCGTGCAGCACCCAGCTGGGGGGCGGCCTGCGGAATCCGCAGTCACCGCAGAACCAGTCGTCGCCGGGGCGCTGCATCACACCGCCGCAGGCGGGGCAGGACCAGGCGTCGTCCTTCCACTCCTGTCCCGCCGCGACCCAGACCACATTGGGCGAGGAGGAGGCGGCCCAGACGATCAGCGGGTCGTCGGCGTTGGCGATGACGACGGCCTTCGTGCCGGCCAGGCCCTCGCGCCACTTCTCGGCGAGCATCCGGGTCTCCGCGGCGCGGTCGAGCTGGTCGCGGGAGAGATTGAGCAGGGCGATCGCCTTGGGGGTCGTGTCCTGTGCCACCCCGGCGAGGTACTTCTCGTCGACCTCGATCACGCCGTACTTGGCGTCCGAACCGCCCGCGAGGGCCGAGGTGATACCGGCCGGCATATTGGCGCCGAGAGCGTTGGAGACCACGGGCCCCGCGGCCCGCAGCGCCTCGGCGATCAGCCGCGTCGTGGTGGTCTTGCCGTTGGTCGCCGACACGAGGATGACGTCGAGATGCTGCGCCAGCCGTCCGAGCAGATCGGGGTCGAGTCTGAGCGCGACCTTCCCGCCGATCACCGATCCGCTGCCGCGGCCCGCGGCGCGCGACACCGCCGCCGCGGCTTTGCCCGCCGTCACGGCCAGCTTGGCCCGCGGCGTCAGCGGGTCCGTGTTGCCTGACATCGCCTTGATCCTCCTTGCGTCGGTCCGTGGGTCAGCCTATCGAGATCCGGCCAGGGGCCCGAACCGCGGCACCGGGCAGAAGGCGGGGGTCACCACGGACCGTACCCTGACCGTCATGCGAAACCGTCCGATCCCCGGCAGCACCGGGCGAGTACGAGCCATGCGAATGCTCGGTGATCCCGTGCTGCACACCCCCTGCGAGCCCGTCACCGACTTCGGTCCCGCGCTCGCGGAACTGATCGAGGATCTCTTCGCGACGATGTACGCCGCCCGGGGGGTCGGGCTCGCCGCGAACCAGATCGGTGTACCGCTCAGGGTGTTCGTCTACGACTGTCCGGACGACGAGGACGTACGTCATCTCGGACACCTCGTCAACCCGCGGCTCACGGAGGCGGACGGGGTTGTGCTGCGCGGCCCCGAGGGCTGTCTCTCGCTGCCCGGCCTCGAGGCCGGCACGGAGCGGTACGACCACGCCGTGGCCGAGGGTGTCACGCGGGACGGCGTGCCGGCGCGGATCGAGGGCTCGGGGTTCTTCGCGCGCTGTCTCCAGCACGAGAGCGACCATCTGGAGGGTCTGGTCTATCCCGACCGGCTCTCCGGCTGGCGGCGCGCCAGGACACTGCGGGCCGCGCGCAAGGCGCCCTGGGCCACGAGTCCGTAGCGCGCTGGTTCCCGAGTCCGCGCGGCTCCTGAGTGCCGCGCGGCTTCCGAGCGACGCGCGACGCGCGACGCGCGACGCGCGGGGTGCTGGATGCGGGGCGCTGGGTGCGCTCCCGCGATTCCTCAGAAGCCGGGGCCGCCCGCGCGGTCACTCACATCGGCCAGCCGCCCCCACAGCAGATCCGCCAGGCTGCGTACCAACTGCTCCCGTGAGCAGGGCCGTTCACCGAGCCACCAGTCACCGGCGCCGTGCATCATGCCGACGATGCCATGGCCCCAGACCCGGGAGAGCTGTTCGCTGTCGGGGCCGAGGTCGACCCGCTCCTCTATGACCTTGGCGAGTTCCTCGCCGAGTCGGCGCAGCAGCGGCGCGGAGTGGCGGCCGACGTCGAAGCCCGCCTCGGGCAGCTGCGCGTCCTCGGCCGGATGCATCAGGAACCGGTAGACCTGAGGGCGTGCCTCGATCGCGGCGAGATACGTGTCGAGCGTGGCCTCGACGCGCCGGCGCCGCTCGGCGGGGGCGTCGAGCGCGGTCCGCAGGGCGTCCAGCAGCGCGTCGGTATGGCGCTTGGCGAGCGCGCGGTAGAGGCCGCCCTTGTCGCCGAAGTGACGGTAGAGAATGGGTTTGGTGATGCCCGCCTCGGCGGCGATGGCGTTCATGGATGCTTGAGGCCCGTCCCTGAGCACCACTCGGTCCGCGGCCTCCAGAAGCTGGCGTCGCCGCGCCCGCGCCGACCGCTGCTGCTCGGCCTGCTGTGTGGTCTCCATAGGTCTGTCTCCCCGCCCCTGCGATTGCCCGACGCCCCGGCAACGTAACACCCTCCCCGTCATCGACGCTGATCAGGCCATGGCCCGTTGACATTTCCTACTTGCCGGTAACAGGCTAGAGTTACCGCAGGTAACATCGGCGACGGCTCAGCGGTCGCGCAGTGCTGGAGGGGAACATGGCCGAGTTCACGCTCGATCTCGACGACGACCAGAAGCAGATACGCGACTGGCTCCACGGCTTCGCCGCGGATGTCATCCGCCCGGCCGCCGCTGAGTGGGACGAGCGTGAGGAGACGCCGTGGCCGGTCATCCAGGAGGCCGCCAAGGTCGGCATCTACTCCCTGGACTTCTACGCACAGCAGTTCTTCGACCCCACGGGCCTCGGCATCCCGATGGCCATGGAGGAGCTGTTCTGGGGTGACGCGGGCATCGCCCTGTCGATCGTCGGTACGGGCCTGGCGGCCGTCGGTGTCCTCGCGAACGGGACTGAGGAACAGATCGGCACCTGGATTCCGCAGATGTACGGCGACGCGGACGATGTGAAGGTCGCCGCCTTCTGCTCCTCCGAACCCGACGCGGGCTCCGACGTGGCCGCGATGCGTACCCACGCCGTGTACGACGGGGCGAAGGACGAGTGGGTGCTCAACGGCACCAAGACCTGGGCGACCAACGGCGGTATCGCCAACGTCCATGTGGTGGTCGCCGTCGTCGACAGCGAACTGGGCTCCAAGGGCCACGCCTCCTTCATCGTCCCGCCGGGCACCCCCGGTCTCTCCCAGGGCCAGAAGTTCAAGAAGCACGGCATCCGCGCGTCCCACACCGCCGAGGTGGTCCTGGAGGACGTCAGAATCCCCGGCCACTGTCTGCTCGGCGGCAAGGAGAAGCTCGACGAACGGCTGGCGCGGGCCCGGCAGCGGGCCGAGGCGCCCGGCGGCGAGCGGGTGAAGAACGCGGCCATGGCCACCTTCGAGGCCTCACGCCCGGCGGTCGGCGCGATGGCGGTGGGCACCGCGCGCGCGGCGTACGAGGTCGCCCTCGACTACGCGAAGACCCGCGGCCAGTTCGGCCGCCCGATCATCGACAACCAGGGCATAGCCTTCCAGTTGGCCGATATGCGCACCCGGATCGACGCCTCCCGGCTGCTGGTGTGGCGGGCCTCCTGGATGGCGACCACGGGCCGGCCGTTCACCGCGGCCGAGGGCTCCATGTCCAAGCTGTACGCGAGCGAGACGGCGAAGAAGGTCACGGCGCAGGCCGTACAGATCCTCGGCGGCAACGGCTTCACCCGTGAGTACCCGGTGGAGCGGATGCACCGGGACGCAGCGATCTACACGATCTTCGAGGGGACGAGCGAGATCCAGCGCCTGGTGATCGCCCGCACGCTCTCGGGGATGCCGATCCGCTAGGACCGCTTACCGCCGAGCGGGCCCGCGCGACGAAGGGCGGGCCCGCTCGGCGGCCATGGCTCAGGCCGGCAGCTGCGCCTCGATCGCCGCGACGACCTCCGGGGCCTCCGGCTCCGTACGCGGCCGGATACGGCCGACGACCTCGCCCTTGGGGGAGATCAGGAACTTCTCGAAGTTCCACTGCACATCGCCGGCCTCGCCCTCGGAGTCGGCCGTCTTCGTCAGCTCGGTGTACAGCGCGTGCCGGGTCTCCCCGTTCACGTCCGTCTTCTCCAGCAGCGGGAACGTGACCCCGTACGTCGCCGAGCAGAACGTACCGATCTCCTCCGCCGTGCCGGGCTCCTGGCCCGCGAACTGGTTGCACGGCACGCCGAGAACCGTGAAGCCCCGGTCGCCGTACTGCTGCTGGAGCCGCTCCAGACCGGCGTACTGCGGAGTGAGACCGCACTTGGAGGCGACGTTCACCAGCAGCACCGCCTTGCCCTCGTACGCTGCCAGGGAGGTGGGCTCACCGGTCAGAGTGTTCAGCGGAATGTCGTACAGAGTCATCAAGATCTCCTCGGTATCCGGTGTTCTCAGCTCATTGTGGACCCGTGGATGACCACTCCGGCGAGCAGGGCTGGTACAGCTGGGACCGTGCAGGAATCACCGCGCCCCCCAGAGCTCCACGACGACCGGCTGCCCGGCACGGAACCGGACGACCCCACGCACCGGCCGGTCCGGTGCGGGATGTGCGGCAGGCCGCTCACCGGTACGGCATCGCGCCGTACCGGCCTCGGCCCCGCCTGTGACGCCAAACTCCATCCGCCCGCGCCGGACATCAGGACCCGGCGGCGCGAGGCCGAACAGGACCCGCTCCCGGGGATCTGACGACGGAACTTCTCTTGGTACAGCGTGAGGTCCTCGTCGTACGCGCGGTGCTGCCTGATTTTTCGGCGGGGGGAGGTGCGGCTTCAGAGCAACCATGGCAGTGCGGAACGACCCTGCTTTGTATTCTTTTCTGCCACTCCGGCCGGAACGGCGTCCTTTCTCGCCGCATCAACTTCCCGCACCCTTGAACCAAGGGTGGAAGTGTGAAGACAGTGCCAGGGGGCCGCCATGTCCGGACCGCTGTACGTACCTGTGTTACCGACCCGACCTCACGCGGCCGATGCGTATCGGCGTCTCAGGCCGGACATCCAGAATGCGGTTGCACCGCTCTGGACCCTTCCGCCGCGTCATGGTGTGCCGCGTGCGGTGGTTACTGCCGATATCCGCAGGGATCTGGCATTGGTTATCAAGTCTCAGCGCTACTGCCCGGCGTGGATTGATGCTCCATTCGCGGATGAAACGGAAGCGTCCGTATTCGCTGAACTCTTGCCAGAGGTCTGTTCGCTCGGCCCCCTGTGCCCCGTGACAGGACCGAGTCGGCCCGAGGTTCAGCAAACCGCGGTGCTGACCACCGCTCGCCTTTCCGGTAATTCGCTGGGCATCCGCGTCCAGGTGCCGGGGGAATGGGAGAGCGGCACGGCTGATTCCGTCCGCGACCTGCTCACGAGAGTCGGGACGGCTGTCCGAGCGGACCTCCTTCTCGATCTGGCTGCTGTGCGGGCCGATCGGCCCGATGCCGGAAAGGAGACGCTGCGGGCCCTCGACGCCCTGGTTCCTCTCAGGCACTGGCGGACGGTGGCTGTCCTGGCAAGTGGGTTTCCGCAGGTTACCGCCGACATGTTGGAGGAGGGTCCGTACGAAGAGTCCCGTATGGACTGGCAGGTATGGAACGAGATCACGGCAGGTGGCCGGGGATATACTCGGGCACTCAGCTACGGCGACTACGGGATTCAGCCCGTTGCTGCCATTTCCCGTACCCCGCGCCCCCGGAAAGGGGGGCCCTCCTGGGGGGTTCTGCGGTACACCACGGACCGCTCCTTCATTCTGGGCAAGATGCTCGCCCGAGGAGCCGACCGTGTGGCGCACAACCGTTCCGTCGCACGACAAATCGTCGATCATCGCGGCTTCCGCGGGGCGGCAGCGGGTAGTGCCGAAACCTGGATTCGTGCCTGCGCGGATGACCTCGGTGCCGGTACGGGCAACTTCACCACGTGGCTCTGGGTCGGCAACGCACAGCACATGACGTACGTCGTGCACAGCCTGCGCCGCTGACTTCCCGGCGCGACAGGACGTGCGCAGGGCAGAAAACAGAGCTCAAGCCGTTGGCCCGGTGGAGAAGCGCTTCGGTTCGGACAGAACAGTGCGTGCGCCTTCGAAGTCGGCGAGTCTCGCCGATAGTGTGGCCACGGCCAGTCGCTGCGGGAGTGCTGCCGAGAACTTGAGCCCGCGCACTGCTCGTTGGTCGACGTCCGGGAGGACAAGTGCCGGTCCGTCCTGTGTGGCTTCGAGCGCGGTGCGCCACATGTCCGGGCTCAGATCCTCTCGCAGACGCAGGTAGCAGTCCGTCGGGCGCTGAACCGGATCGGCGATCGACGGCAGTGTCGCGCACAACGTGGCATTGGCACGGTAACCCGCCCATGTCCACCAGCGGACATCGTTGCCGCGCCGAGCGACCAACGTTCCACCAGGATGAACCAGATGGGGAGCCTCCTCGTCACGCCATTCCTGGAGGCAGATCTCGGCTCGTCTGGTCAGGGAGGCTTCCGGGTCGGTGCCCAGGAGGACCTCCCGCATGGCGCGTGCCAGCACGTACGACAGTCCGACGGAGCCTCCGGACCACTTGGCGACACCGCCGCTCTCGACAGGCTCCACGAAGACCCGTTTCCGTCCCCAGTCGATGAATGTCACCTGCCAGCTACGGCCGGCCAGCAGCAGGCGTCGTGGGCCCGGACGTTCCTCGGTGAGCACGGACGGATCCATCCGGCCGATCTCGGTGCGCCCGGACAGCACAGTGAACTGCGGTGGCGCGGTGAAGGAGGCGGTCAGCTCGATGAAATGCCTGCGACCGAAACGGCGTTCGGCTTCTGGACCGATAAACAGCATGCCGCCGTCGGTGTCCAGGAAGCCCTGCTCCGTCAAGTGACGCAGGATGGGAGCGGCGGAACGGTCGAAGGGTGCGAGGCCGTTCCACTGTTCGGGCCAGAGCTGGTCGCCCAGCTTGTGTTCCTGGAGTGTGGCGGCGAGCAACTGCTGGGCGACGAGGTGGCGCGGCTCAGGTGGTGGGACGACCGGCTCGACCCAGCCGCGGCCCCAGAGGAGCAGGAGACCGGCAGCTTGCAGGAGGGTGTCCTTGCGCGTGGCCAGGAACAGGCAGTTGCGGGTGCTTCCCGCGCGGCGTCCGGTGCGGCCGATGCGTTGGAGGAACGAGGCGACGGTGGCGGGTGAATCGATTTGGACGACCCGGTCCAGGTCGCCGACGTCGATGCCCAGTTCCAGGGTGGAAGTGGCGACGATGACGCAGTCGCGAGCCTCGGCGAAAGCCTGCTCGGACCGGGCTCGCTCGTCGGCCGAGAGCGAAGCGTGTGACAGGAACACGGTGACGTCGCGCGCCCGGAGCGCGGCACCCAGTTCCTCGACCTGCCGTCGGGAGTCGCAGAACACCAGCCGTTTCTCGCCCTTGTGCAGGACTGAGAGGACCTTGGCCGCGTTGGAAAGGGAACCCACGTAGTCGAGTTCGATGTCTCCCGGTGGGGGCTCGGTCACCCCTGCCGTCGGCACTTGGCCCGACGAGGGCCCGGGCGGATCGGTGAGTCCCGGAGCGACGACCCGGCCCGGGCGTCGGCCGGAGCCCGACCCCTGGAGCCAGGCGAGTAGCTCGTGTGGATTCCCGACGGTCGCGGACAGCCCGATCCGCTGAATCGGGCGCCCCGAGACCCTCTGCAGACGCTCGAGCACTGCCAGGAGGTGCCAGCCTCGGTCGTCGCCCGCGAACGCGTGCACCTCGTCGACGACGACGGCGCGGATTCCGCCCAGCAGGTGTGCGTGGTCGGTCTTCACACCGATCAACATGGCTTCCAGCGACTCGGGCGTCGTCAGAAGGATGTCGGGTCTGTCGGTACGGATGCGTTGGCGCTGTGACTCCTTCGTGTCCCCGTGCCAGAGGGCCGCGCTGCGTCCGAGCCACTGCGCGTATCCGTCGACACGGGTCACCAGGTTGTTGAGAAGTGCCTTGAGCGGGCAGAGGTACAGCACCGAGGTGCCGGTCCAGCCCTGGGCGGACATGGCCGAGAGGACCGGAAGGCAGGCTGCCTCGGTCTTGCCTCCCGCGGTGGGCGCGAGCAGTACGGCGTCGTCGCCGTCCATCACCGGGTCGATCGCGGCCCGTTGCAGTGGGCGCAGATCCGGCCAGCCGAGCGTGTTGACCACGTGGTGCAGGATGACGGGGTCCAGCCGGTCGACGGGGTCCGCTGCCGGAGTCATCACAGCTCCAGATCGATGTCGTCGGCCGACGATGATCCGGCCAGGTTCCGTTCGACGTCCGTGAGTTCGCTGCCGCCCACCGTGAGCCGGTAGTGCTGCCGTGGGTCGAAGTCCGTGAACTGATCGATACGGTCAAGGACGTCGCCGACCAGCTTTTTGAGGAAGAGCCTGGGTGCCACGCCGACTTTGCCACCCAGGGCCCCGCCCACCGCACGCGCCAGATCGGCGATGTACGCGTCGTCCGCCAGCGTTTTGATCCGGTCGTGTGAGTCGGCCCCGGACGCGTAGAGATCACGGATGGTCACCCCGAGGCCGGTCAGCGACTCCAGGGTGAATCCGGACAGGCGCAGTTGGACCGCCCGGGGGTTGTCGAACCGCGGATCGGTCGTGAAGTCCGTGGCGAGTCGCTGGGCGAGCGGCGGGAGCCGTTGTACCCCCTGCTGACCGTCGTAGAAGGCGGGTGTTCCGGTGATGACCAGATAGAGGCCGGGGAATCGGCCGGAGTGGACTTCGTCGATCAGTTGCCGCAGCGCGTTGAGTGCCTTGTCGCGGGCGTCCGACCGCACGCGCTGCAGGGTCTCCACCTCGTCCAGTACGACGAACAGCCCCCGGTGGCCGGAGTCCCGCAGGACGGTGAGCAGCCCTTGCAGGAAGCCCAGGGCACCGAAGTGGTCCAGGTCGCCGCGTACCCCCGCGGACCGGCGGGCCGCCGCCGCCACATGGGGCTGGCCGCCGAGCCAGGCGAGGACGGCAGCCGCCCTCGGCTCGTCGCCTTCGGCGAGCGCGGACCGGTACCCGTGCAGCGCGGCCGCGAAGGACGGGGCGTGCCGCGACACCTCGGTCAGCCGGGCGGCCAGCAATTGCTCCACCGTGCCGCTCAGATCGTGCTCGTCCGCCCCCGCGGCGAGGGCGTCCTCCTCCAGGGCGTAGAACCAGGCGTCCACCACGGGACGGAGCGCGCTGGGTGGGAAGCTCGTGGTGGACAGCCGCTCGGTGAGGCGTCGGTAGACGGTCTCCAGCTTGTGCAACGGGGTTTCCGTCTCCGAGACCTGGATCTCGGAGACGGCGAAGTTGCGCTGCTTGGCCCGCTCTCCGAGCCAGCGGGTGAAGAACGTCTTGCCGGAACCGTACTCACCTCGCACGGCCTTGAAGACCGAGGCTCCCGAGGCGACCGCGTCGAGTTCCGCGTCGAGCGCGGACTCGAAACGGTCGAGACCGGTGGCCAGGAGATCCAGGCCGCTCTCGGGAACCGCACCGCGCCGGAGTGCGTCGAGGGCGGCGCGCCGCCGGACGGCGGAGATGGGAGAAGGGCGAGGATCGATCACCCGCTCATTGTCCCATCCGCGCCGCGCCGCGGACTGTGCTCCGAGATCACCTGCGGCGGAGGCTGCCGTAGCCGAGGTTGGTGGTGAGGTAGGTGACGAATTCGCCGCTCTTCGCGGTCTTGTCGGGACCCCACCGGTTTTCCCGCTGGAAGTTCTCGAACTGTTCCTGGAGCGATTCCCACAGCGACGCCAGGCGAGCGGTGCTGGGGAAGACTTTCTCGCGGGCGGCGTTGTCCAGAGTCTCCGGCTTGCTGAACACGCGGTCCATGAGATCGACGGCGCCGAGCATGGCCAGGTGGAAGTGGAGGTTCGTTTGCAGTGAGCGGGAGATGGGGTCCGCTGTCGACTGGAGGAACTCGTCCACCTGGCGCTGGGCCTTGGCCAGCCACAGATAGACAGGGAGTTCGGTGTTGGCGGAGAAGACGCGCCGGTAGTCGGTGTCGGACTTCAGCAGGCTGGAAGGGCGGGCCCTGGCGTAGTCGGGCTGCCCCAGTGCCATGGCCATCACGGACTGTGCTAGCAGGGGGATGCTGACGATACGGTCGGCCGGCTTGCCCTGGTTCCGGTAGAAGTTCTTGCGCCGGTCGTAGAACCAGTCGTGTTCGAGGAAGTACGACTCGATCTGCCGTTGAATGTCGTCCGTGGCCCGGAGGGAGGCGACCGGCACGCTGGTCTGCCGGTTGGTGGCGCGGATGACGGAGTCACGGGCGGCCTGGTCCACGGTGACGAGAATGCGTACCTGCACCAGCCTGTCGAAGACCGGGTCGGCCGGTTCGGTCAGGTAAAGGGCGCGCAGCGTCTCGTGGAGGGTGTACGAGGTCTGGAGACCGTTGACGATCTGCACGTCCGAGAGACTGAGCCGCTTCCCGATGGAGGTCGCCTGCGAGCACACGATGGTGATGCCGTTGTTGAGCCACCAGAACTCGGGCGCTTCGGGGTTCTGGAGGGACGCCGTGATTTCCCGGTTCACTTCCACGTTGCCCTGGTAGTCACGGACGTTCCAGTCGAAGATGTGGGACTTGATCGCCCCGGTCTCGTCGCTGAGGAAGTCGATGTACTCGCCCAGACCGACGAGAGCGATGTGACTGGTGCCGTGGGTGATGCTCTCCCGGTAGGGCAACTCCAGGGTGTACGAGGGGAGAGTGCTCGCGCGCTGCCAGAGTTCCGCCGGGCCCAGGAACTCGACCTCGCCCGTGGAGATGGCGAAGGCTTTGGAGAACTGTGCCTCCAGGATCTTGGCCTTCGCCTGGACCTTGGGATGCGCCTCGCTCGCCTCGCCACGCGTCACGTACGAGAACTTGATCAGCACGGTCGGATGACGGGAGAGGAGCCGCGTCAACGCCGTCCTGAACAGCCTGAAGCGGGCCAGGAGGTCTTCGGCGTACAACACACCGACGGTTGCCTCGTCGACTTCCATGTCCAGCAGGTTCGCGCATGTGGACGCCGCTTTGTCCAGGGCGACTTCGGAGAAGCCGGAGCTGGTCTTGGCCTGGATGAGCCAGAGTGTCAGCTGGGTTCCCTGTTCCACGTTCGTGACAGCGGAGTGCTGCTGGAAGATCTCGCTGTCCTCGTGCAGGAGACGCCCGCCGAGGAAGACGTAGGCTCCGTCGATGCCGCCGTCGTTGGCGCCTCCGATCACACCGGCCTCGATCTCCTCCTCCGAGAGGCCGAAGCCGTGCAGGGCGTGTTCGCCGGCGAACCGCTCGAAGGCTGCGTCGAACGAGAGAGGGACGGCGCGGGTGTTGCGGCGATCCTCGATCATCTGGTTGATCAACACACGGTCGTTGGCGCTCATGGCTCCCGGCTCATAGGTGGGCGACAGGGCTGATGTGACGTCAGGTTAGATCGAACTGCATGCGGAGCAAGGAGAGATCGAGACGGACGGTCCGGCCGTCCGGCAGTGTCTCCAGGACCTGTACTCCGTCGTAGTTGAGTAGTTGGCGCAGGATGGCCGCGAACCCGTCGGCGCGGGTGGTCGGGTAGGAGACACGCTGAGCGAGTGCGGTCACCGGAAGGGTGCCGCCGGCGTCGAGCAGCGTCCGGATCGCCCCTTCGACCTTGTCCATGGGGGGCTTGCGCGCGAGCAGGCCGATCTGCCCCCGGAACACCTCCGAGGCGAAGAGAGCCGAGACGAGGGTGTCGTCGGGACTGACGACGGTCGCGGTCACCAGTGTCTCCTCGTCGTCGGACGCCGGGACCACCGCGACCTCGAACAACGAGTTGTGCGTACACGCCAGTTGGGCCTGGACCCTGGTCGGCTTCTGCCGCGTCGGTCGCTTCGTGGCGGCAGACGGGGCGGCTGGGACATTGGCGGGGTGAGGTACGGGCTCCTCCAGGAGCCACCAGGTCGGTCGCTGATCCCCCAACTCCCGCCAGGCCGGGGGAGGTGACGCCTCGAACCGCAGGAAGGCCAGGACCGGAATGGTGAACTCGGCGAGAGAGGCCCCACCGTGGTATCCGGCCTTGCGAGCCGTGTACCGCGAGTCGGCGTCCCACAGGGCGACGATCGAACATCCTGGCTGTGGCGCGACCACTCGGGTGCCATGCAGCGCGACCTCGGTGGGGCCCGTCTGGCCGTTCGGGGTGCGGTGGCGGGCGGACAGCGGCGAGTCGGTGTCCACCTTCACTCCGTGCCGGTCGACGATATGCCCGTGGTCGCTGGTAACGACCACCGCCATCCCCTGCGAGGCGGCGATCCGCAGCAGGTCCGGAAGGCCCGGGATGTGTTCGGCCCGCCAGGCACCGTCCCCCAGCTTCTGTTCCTTGGCAAGCCGGTCGTCGATCGCGTTGAGGACGACCGCGACATGCGTACGGCCGTCCATGAGCGCTTCGGTGAGCGCGGGCCCGAACGTGTCTCCCGTGCTGTCGGCCCGCAGATCGTCCTTGTGGAACACAGCTGCCGGAGCCCCGCCCCAGAGCGGAAGGGCGGGGAACAGCTGTGCCTCGTCCTTCTGCGATCCCTGCGTCAGCCTGCCCGCGAAGAGCGATGTACGGGACACGGCGGTGAGGGTGGGAAGAGCCGCTGCCATGGCGCGGCGCTGCGGAGGGCCGTCGGTGGCAACCGGATCGAACTCGGCCCAGGAGGCGCGCAGTTCCTCGCCGAGTTCGGTGGCGATTGCCGCGCTCATCCCGTCCAGGACGATCAGCAGCACGCGTCGGTCGCTGCCCCGCACCACCGGCTTCACCACCCGCTCCAGGAACGTCTCCACCGTGAGCATCCCGCGGGGATCGGTGCCCGCCGCGGTCCAGGTGGCCAGAACGCCGGCGAAGTCGCGGTCGATCTCGTGTCGGCGTTTCCGTACGCGTTCGGCCAGCGCGTCGTAGGAGGTCCTCAGCCGGTCGTCGGGGTCCCCGCCGGCTTCGATGTGTTCCAGGGCCCGGTCGACCCATGCGGTTTCGTCGACATGGCGCTTTATGGCCGCGCCGGCGTGAGGTGCCTCCACCGCCGGTTCGGTGGCCAGCCACCCGACGAGCCGCTGGGCCATGCGGGTCCGCTCGATCCGTGACTGGACCTCCGGCCCTTGTGCACGCCGATGCCTGCTCAAGGAGCGCACGGCCGTGTCGAGTGGTCCCGGCTCACCGGCTGCCAGAGCCGCCCCGACCGCGGTGAACCTGGCGTCCAGTCCGGCCGGCAGGAGGGGACTGGTCCTGGCGGCGGCTTCCGCACCGAACTGACGCGCCAGCACCGAGGCACGCTCCAGCACCGTGTCGCTGGTCCGGCGGGCGGCGCGGGCTTCTTCCGAGCCGGCGACAGCGTCCCTGACGGCCGCGGCGAGGAGCGTGCCGACGTAGTCCTCCGAGGCCCGGCCGAAGGCGGCGGCCATGGCGTCGAGCTGCTCGCCCTGCGCCGGAGGGCGCTCTCCGAACCAGCGCTCCGCGCGACCGCGCGCCGTGTAGACGGCCGCGTCCGGTTCGGCATGGCACCACAGCGCGGCGCAGACGAGTCCGAAGGCCACCGCGTCCGGTCCGTGTTCGGCCTCGACCAGGGCCAGGAGTGCCCGCCCCGCGAGTCCGGCTCGGTCGTCCTCGCCGAGGAACTCCGCCAGGCCGGCGCGTTCGGGGCCGCGCAGCGCCAGCAAGCGCTCCGGACGCCCCGGAAGCAGGGACCAGCCCAGCAGCGCGTGGGTGTCGAGGCGATCGGCAGCCGCGGTGTGATCCTGACGGGCCGCCTCGTCCTGGTAGCTGCCCAGCCTCATGCGTCGCAGCGCGAGGGCGGACAGCGCGGTGCCGCGCGACAGGATGCCCCCGCCCAGCCTGGGCCAGCCGCCCCTCGGCGGCGCCGCGTCCAGCAGGGCCTCCGCGGCCCACTTGTCGTCCCTGAGTCGCTGGTCGACCTGATGCGCCCCGAACGCGTCCCGTACCACGTCCCAGCTGTCCACCGTGTCGACGCGCTTCTTGTGGGCGCGGGCCAGGATGGCGGGGTCGAGCTCGTTCTGTTCGCGGTCGGTCAGGACGACGAGCAGGGCGGGGCCGGTCGCGGTGTCCGACAGGTGGCCGAGCAGCAGTTCGTGCACGGCGAGCGGGGAGGGCGCCGCGGCGACCCGGGCCGACAGCCCGTCGTCCCAGCCGTGTTCGGCGGGTCCGTCCCACTGCGGCGCGGAGCGCAGCAGCACGGCCCGCCGCTGGTCCCGGCCCGCGAGGGTGTCGGCGAGTGAACTCTGGGCCGACAGGTACTGGGTGATCGTCGCGAGGTTGAGCCGCGCCGCCACCGTGCTGGTCGTCGCCGTGCTCATCCTTCGACGACCCGCCAGGTGATCTCCACCGCGGTACCGGGTTCGCGTGCCGCCAGCTCCGCGATCTCCGCCTGGAGTTCGGCCACCGCCCTTGCAGCGGTCGTCCGTCCGCCGCCCGAGCGCTTCACTCGTCCCGACGCGGACGGGCCCGCGCTCGGTGTCTGCTCGGGGACCGGCGGGTGACTCGTCGGCGTGTCGAGCGGCACGTCCCCGGGACGCGGGGCCGGGGGAGCGGGCGGCGGAGCCGGCGTCGCGCGGTTGCGCTTCACCAGCGCCAGCACCTCGCGCTGCGTCCGGGCCAGCGCCTCCTTCAGGTCGTTGGTCCGCTGGTCGCTGTGCGCGGCGTTGCGCAGGGACTCCAGCAGCGCCTCTCCCTCCGGACCTTCCGAGGTGGCCAGGTCGAGAGTGGTCCAGGACGCCGAGTCCAGAGCCTGCGCCACCGCACGGGCCTGCTTGACCGAGGTCCCGAACCGGTCCGCGCCGACCTCGCCGAAGTCGAAGGAAGCCAGGGCCTCGACGGTCTTCCGGGCTCCGGCGGCGCCCTGACCGGTCGAGCGCGTGAGCTCCTGGAGCAGCTCGACGGCCCGCCGCGCGAGGGCGAGACGCCCACCCTCGGCGGTCTCGTCGAGCCCGAGGAAGCCGGCGTGCCTCTCCAGCTGGGTCACCAGCTCACGGGCCGACTCCACGTGGGCGCCCGCCTGCTGGGCGATCTGCCGGGCGAGCTGGTTGACCATGCGGCCACGCCGCAGCGTGGGGGCCGGCACGCCGAAAACCGCCGTGAACCGCTGCCGGGCGGCCGACCAGTCCTCCTCCGAGGGCAGCGGCTGGCTGCGCAGCGCGTCATGGTCCTTGATCTCGTTCAGCGCGGGTGCCGGGTCCAGCGACGCACCCGCGCGCACCCACACCCGGTCGTCCATCTCGGCGAACGAGGCCACGACAAGCCGGGCGAGGAAGCCGGGCAGACCGCGCGGTGTCGGCCGGTCCGTCCAGTCGGTGAGCGTGATCAGGCTGAGGTCGCCGGTCACGCCCTGACCACTGGCGAGCTGCCGGAAATGATCCGCCCAGTACTCCGACACTTCGAAGTACGCCTCTTTCTGCTGCCCCAGGCGCAGCGGAGTGGCCACCCGCCGCATCAGGCTCCGGTCGGGGGCGGGGACTTCGGCGCGTCCGTCGCGGGCCTCGGCGGCGGCCCGTACATGCGTGAACACTTTCCTGGCGTCGGCCGGCTTGACGGCGGGGCCGTTGCCGTCGGGGTCGAAATTCGGGTGGTCCGGGTACTGGCTCGCGAGCAGCTTGCCGGCGATGTGCCGGATGCCGTCCCGCAGCGACTGGCCGAAGGACAGGGTCAGCCCCTCGACCTCGCGCAGCGACTGCAGGTGGTCCCCGAAGCCGAGTTCCACGTCGGTGGCCTTCTTGTCCGCGAGGCCGTACGCCTGCTTGAAGGCCGCCTTCACGTTCTTGAGCAGCGACTCCCGCTGGGTTTCCAGGAGTCCCTTGGCGCGGGCCCGGTTGTCGGGGCTCAGGTGGCCCGCGTACTGGCCGTCGAACCGCTGGTTGTCGGAGAGGGCCTTGTCGATGACGACGAGGCGGCGGAAGTCGGCGTACCGCTGGCTGGAGAGGTGGGTGGGCAGCCAGGCGACACTGCGGGACGGCTCGCCCTGCCGCTCACGCAGCCGCTGCATCCGGTTGGCGTCCTCGCGCGGCCCCCACTCGCTCTCGTCGAAGGGGAGGTCGATCACGATCCGCCAGCGCCCGTCCTGCTGGGGCATGAGGTCATGATCCGGCAGCGCGTCCTCGTCGGCGACATTGCCGAACACCACCTCGACCCCACGCTCGGTGCCGCGCCACGCGAAGTGCAACTCGTTGATCAACTGCGACTGATCGATGTCGAGTTCCTCGACGAGGAGCCGCTTGGCGAGGGCCTCGCGGTTGCCTGGGTTGTCGTTGACGTTGGCGTTGGCGATCACCGAGTCGACGTCGACGCCGGACAGTTCGAGCCGGACTCCCGGGTTGGTCTCGGTGCCGGTCTCCTTGATCTCGGGGAAGCGGCCCGCCCACTCGGCGACCTTGTTCTTCAGGATGCCGTACTCGCGGCCCGGGATCGGGGCGACCACCGAGCCGTAGTTGAGCGCGGACAGACGGCGGATGGTCAGGTCGGACAGGGCCGGAACGCTCGGGGCGAGCGCCGACAGCAGCAGCGTGCCGACGATCCGGTTGTCACCGACGAACTGCTTGATCCGGGTGCGCAGGTCCGGGTCGGTGATGCTGTCGGGCCGGTGGGCGTACTGCTCGATGACCTCCTCCGACACGTTGTGGGTGAGGATGAGATACGGCCGCAGCTTCGTCCGGTACAGCTTGTCGGCCGCCTCGAAGACCACCTTCAGACTGTCGGTGAACGGCTTGTCGCCGCCCGCCGTGATCAGCGGGTACAGGTCGCCGACCGGGATCAGGTCGCCCAGCCGCAGTTCCGCCCGGTGGTCGGCGAGCAGCTGCCCCATCAGCTTCATGCCGGTCCGGTTGCGCTGGAGCGCGGACGACACGTGCACGAGGGTGTCCATGAACGCGGGCGAGAACGGGTACGTCAGCCGGAAGCTCTCCTCGTCCGCGCCGACGCCGTCCGCACCGCGGTCGGAGCCCAGGAGCGTGTCCCACACCTCCTGGCGGATCCTGCGGGTCTTCTCGAACTCCGCGGTGACGAGGGCGGCGGACTCGTCGTCCTTGGGCTTGAGGAGGCGGGCATGGGCGACCTGCGGAAGGTTGCGGTCCTCCAGCGTGATCTTGTCGAACCGGCCGGAGGCGAGGTTGAGCGTGTCCTGGATGGACGCCTCGGCTGCCCCCGACACCTCCTCGCCGACCAACTCGCGCAGGTCGCGCTGACGGGCGATGAACGAGATCACCGGCACGGCACGGCGGGCGTCGCCGCCCTCCACGAAGTTCGTGATCTTGCCGGCTTCCCGGGCCACGAACTTCTGGTCGTGGATGAGGGTCGCGAGCCACAGGATCAGCTCGTCCATGAAGAGGATCAGCCCGTCGTAACCGAGCGCCTTGGCGTGCTCGGCGATCACGGACAGACCGGCATCGAGCGAGACGAACCCGTGCTCGTCCTCGGCCGCGTTCTTCGCGAAGCCCGGCAGCAGGTGCGTGCTCGCGTCCTGCACCAGCCGCGCCCGCAGCTCGGCAGGCGTCGACGGACTGACCAGGTTGAGCGCCTGGCCGCCCTCGTGGACCTCCTCGGCGCCGAGGGCGGTGTCGAGCAACTGAGGCGTCCAGCCGAACGCCTCGCCCCACTCGTCCTCCTCGTCGGCCGCGCCGTCACCGCCGTCCACCGAGGTGAGGCCACCGATCACCGCCTGGTCGCCCATACGGGACCGCATCGCCCGGATGTCCTCGAACAGGGCGTCCGTCCGGTACACCTGAGGCGTCGGCGCCTCGGGGTGCAGCTTTTTGACGTGGCTGACGTACCCGCCGAGGATCCGCTGCTCCAGGGCCTTCGCCCCGAGCATGTGGTACGGCACGAGCAGGAACCGCTTCCCTTCCGTGCCGAGCCACTCGTGCTGGGTGAGCACCGGGTCAAGGTCCGTCCGCCCGCGGGCCGCCGGGGCCCCGCTGAGCAGCGCGTGGAGCACCGCCATGAAGTGCGACTTACCGGAACCGAACGACCCGTGCAGGTAGGCCGCCTTCGAGGTGTGCCCGTCGAGTGCGGCCCGGATCAGCCCGAGCGCCTCGTCGAAGTTCTCCAGCAGCCGTTCCGTGACCACGTAGTCCCGCAGCGCGCGCTCGGCGCCCTGAGGGGTCGTCGCCTCCGAGAGCTGGAGGACGAAGTCCGACGTGGAGATGGACTCCTTGATGTCGATGACATCGCGGAGCAGGGGCGGCTGCTGGACCATGAACGATCACTCTCCGACGGGCGGCTGCGCGGACTCGTCCGATCGTATGGCGTACCACTGACAACGGATAACCACTTTCCGCATATGCCCGGCTACACGAGAGCCGGCGCCCGCGCCCCGGACGCCGGATGCACGAGCGAGCGCAATTTGTCGCGCGTCTCCGGATCCGTCGAGTAGATGATCGTGCCGACCATGCCACGCGTCAGCAGCACTTTGTAGGTGTTGCGGATCAGCCGGTCGATCTCGCTGTCAGGCGTCGCCTTCGTGAAGATCGGGTCCTTCGACGCCGACCGGTCCACGACCCAACGGTCCGTACGCCACACCAGATCGGGCCCGATGATCACGCCCGACCAGTCGTACTCGAAGCCCTGCGCGGTGTAGACGCAGCCGACCTGCCCGAAGCCGGACGCTTCGGTGGCCCACAGGGGCGCGGGCGGGGCGCCGAGGACGGACCGGTCGCCATACACGTTCCAGGGCCGTGCCCACTGCCCGATGACGACATCCGTGGGCAGCTCGGTCATGTCCGGGGTGACCTTGGTGGTCCACCTCCAGCAGTAGCCGGCCGACATCCGCGCGCCGTAGCCGTCCGCCCGGCGGGCGACCAGGAAGTCCTCCAGTTCCTGTGGGCTCTCGGCGGTCCGCAGCTCCAACTTGCCGTCCGGCTCCCACGGGCCGGGCGCGCCACCCTCCAGCCCGAGCAGGTCGACGACCCACTTCTCGTACGCGTCACTGCCACCGCACCGGAACTGCCCGTCCAGCTCCACCACCGTGCAGTCGAGGCCCTGCGCGGCGGCGGCCCGCTGGATCTCCGCCCTGGTGCCCATCTCCCCGGGCCGCACCACCTGATGCTGGTCGAGCAGGAACACCGGCACCCGGGCCGCGTCGATCAGCTCCGCCACCTGGGGACGGCCGGTGCGCAGCTCCGCCCTGGTGTACCGGTTGGCGGAGGTCTTGCGCAGCCGGTGGGCCTCGTCGCAGATCAGCACGTCGAGGTCGTTCGGCTCGGCATCCATGAAGCTGTTGAAGTACATGAACAGCTTCTGCACGGCGGGCTTCCGCGCCCCGGCGACCTTGCGCATGGTCTTGGTGAACGACGCGGACCCGGTGGCGTGCAGAGCCGTTACCCCGCGCCTGTACAGCTCGCCGAGCACCGACAGCGCGACGACGCTCTTGCCGGAGCCGGGACCACCGGTCACCACGATGACCTGCTTGTGGTTGGACCGTTTGGCTTTGCGTACGGCGGACATCACCTTCTCGTAGGCCACCCGCTGCTCGGCGATGAGCACGAACTGCTCACGGTCGCGGATCTCCGCCGCCGCGACGGCCATCAGCTGCTTCGACGGCCGGATCTTGCCGCCCAGCAGTACGTCGGCGGCCTGGGCGCCCGGCTTCGAGGCGAGCCGTGAGCGCAGGAAGTCCAGGAAGGCGCCGCGCTGTTCGCCGGTGTACAGGCGGCCGTGCTGGTGCTCCTCGACGCCTCGCAGACCCGCGATACGGGCTTCGGTGGCGTTGTGCAGGAACGCCACTCCGGCGAGCGACTTCGGCATCCGCTCCAGCGCGCCGTTGAACGACAGCAGGTACTCGCAGTAGCCCCGGACCTGCTCGATCGGGTTGAGCACGGCGTTCGCGTACGCGTCGATCCGGCACAGCAGCGGCTCGTCCTCCTCCGGGTAGGCCGCGCTCCACTGCTTGAGTTCGACCACGACATACGACGGCTCGCCCGTGGTCGGATGGACGCCGGCGAGTACGGCGTCGGCGCGCTTGCTGGTGAGGGGCAGGCCGTACTCGATAAGCACCTCGACATCGCCGAGCCCCGCGTCCATGAGGGCGTTGACGAGGGCCGGGAGGCTGCGTTCCCAGGACGTGACTTCCGACTGTCCGGCGTTCCGGCCGTGCAGATGGACGAAGTTCTCGGTCAGATGCAGCGCCAGCGACCCTTCGAGGATGCGGGCGGCCACGGACGCCGCGGACTCACGGAACAGCAAGGAGATGCCCCCAGGCAGCACGAAGAAAACTCGTGCGGGTGGGGGCATGTCCTTCGAGGTCCGCCGTGCGCTCTCGCGAGGCGGATCAGGAAGCCCGTCGGGCCGCTGAGATTGGTTCCCGCCATCCTACGAGAGACCCTGAGATGAGGGTGTTGATCACGGGGGAGGGGATCGGCACGGAGTCGGCCAAGCCGGGGCGGGTGGGTGTCGGGGCACGGCTTCGGACGGGGAGTGGCACCGTCATCTGCGGTGCCTGCTCCGGGCGTTCGCTTCGGCGACGAGGGCGCTCAACAGCTCGGCCCGGGTGAGGGCGCGGAGGTGGTCGGGGTCGGCGTCCCATTCACGGCCACCGGCGAGTGGGCGCAACTGGATGTACGGGCCCACGTGGTCCATGACCCGTCCGACGCGGTTACGCGCGCTGTCGTGGACGGTCTCGCCGACGGTGGGGGGCCCGTCGGTGTCCTCCGTCACCCGGCGATCCCCTTCGTGATCACGTCCGCGAGCAGGAGGGCGACCGGGGCCGAGCACACGCCGAGGTGGACCAGCGCGTACTGGGCTTCGGCCTTGCGGTCGTCGGCCCAGGGGGTGCGGATGTCCATCGCGGGGAGCTGGATGCCGGCCTGGGAGAGGGCGGAGGCGAGGGCGTCGCGGGCATCGAGGGCTTCCTGGAACTTGGAGGTGCGGGGAACGTGCGGCGTGGGGGTCATATGGGTCCTCGTCGGTGCGGTTGTCGGTACGGTTCCGCTGTTTCCATGACCTGATTGTGCTGCGTGAATTACGCTGCGTAGTCCGGTCGTTACGAGGATGCGGCCGGATGTGGGTGACCGCGCTGTGGACGGGACCGTGGTTCACCGCCGCGCGGAGGTGGTTCCACTGATTCCACGTCGCTCACACGAACGCACGAACGCACGAACGTCCCGGAAGGAGCGGCATGCCGCAACGACGCGTCATCACCGGCCGCAGCCAGGAACCCCGTCAGCGGTTCGCCGAGGAACTGCGGACCCTGCGAACTGGCAGTGGGACGAGCCTGCGGGCGCTCGGCGAACGGCTGGGCTGGGACTGGTCGTTGTTCGGCAAGATGGAGAAGGGCGAGACGCTGGGCAGCCCGGAGGTCGTCCAGGCCCTCGACACGCACTACGGGACGCCGGGGCTGTTGCTGGCGCTGTGGGAGCTGGCCGCCGGGGACCATACGCAGTTCCGGGAGCGATACCGGCGGTACATGGCGCTGGAGGCGGAGGCGGTGAGCTTGTGGCACTTCGCGGTGAGCGTCCTGCCGGGGTTGTTGCAGACGCCGGGGTATGCGCGGGAGGTGCTGGCGGCGGGCGGGCTCAAGGGGAAGGAGCTTGAGCAGCAGGTCGAGGCACGGATGGGGCGGCGGGAGTTGCTGGAGGGCGAGGATGCGCCCCGGTTCCGGACCATTCTTTCTGAGGCGGTCCTGCGCACGGCGTTGCTGAACACTGCTGAGTGGCACGGGCAGTTGGAGTACTTGGCCAAGATGGCGGAACGCCCGAACATCGTCGTCCACGTGCTGCCGTTCAGCGCTGGCCCTTACGGGCTTGATAGCACTGACGTGTGGTTTCTACGTCTGCCGCAGGGACGTACGGTGGCATACACGGAGAACGCGCACCGCGGCGACCTGATCGAAGACAGCGCGGCGGTCGAGAAGCTGCAAGGTGCTTACGATGCAGTTCGTGACCTGGCGCTGACCCCGGCCGAGTCGCGGAAGTTCGTCCTGCGCATGTTGGAGGAAGTGCCGTGCGATCCATCGACCTGAGTGTCGTGAAATGGCGCAAGAGCTCATACAGCAACTCGGATGGTGGCGCTTGCGTCGAGGTCTCTGACGACTTCGCCACTGTCGTCCCGGTGCGGGATAGCAAGGTTTCCCACGGGCCGGTGCTTGTGTTCGCTGCTGGCGGGTGGACATCCTTCGTCTCGGCAGTGGCGGGCGGGCAGTTGAGCCACTGATCAGGCAAGGCAACGGCCCCGCGATCCGTTCTGATCGCGGGGCCGTTGGCGTAGTTGGCGGGTTACTTCTTGGTGGTACGGCGACCTCTGGTCGCGGCGGCCGGGCGCCAGGCACGCAGGTCGTCGTCGGTGAGGCCGTGTTTGCCCTGCTCCATCTGTCGGTCGCCGTCGAAGAACTTGGCGGGGGTCGGGGCGAAGAGTGGGTCGGGCTCGTTGTGCCACTGGTTCAGCCACGGCTGGAGTTCCAGCAGCCCGGCCAGGAGCGGCGTGACCTCTTCGGTGGTCAGGCCCTCGTGAGTGGCGATGTACGTGTCGAGCGCGAGCGCCTGCTCCCGGTGGTCCCAACCTGCCCAGCCGTACAGGTCGGGGGTGGCCACGTTGGCCCGTGCGTACGAGATGAAGCGTTCCTTGGGCACATCCAGCTTGCCGCGCGCTCGCCAGTACGAGGGGCGCAGGAAATCGGCGGAGGTGTACTTGGGCGGTACGGGGATGGTGTCCCGGATCTTCCGCTTGGCCGGCTCGTCCGGAGCGGCGTCCTCCTGCCGCTGAAGATCCCAGACGTTCTCCCAGTCAGCGCGCTTCTTGAGGGCGGCGGGCTTGTAGCGCAGGGCGGCGAGGAAGGGAACGTGCTCGTCGGTCATCAACTCGGAGACCACGGAGGGCAGTTCCTTGTGGGGCGCGTAGATCTTGGCGACGGAGACGAAGTCCTCGTCGCGAGAGAGGTTGTCGGTGAGGCGGGAGAGGGTGACGAGGGAGGGCATCCCGTTCTCGTCGAACCAGTGCGCACGGTCCTCGATCCGGTCGAGCAGCCAGCCCCGCAGCGCCTTCTCCTGGAGCGAGTCCCACCCTTCAGTGGCCCAACGTCGCTTGTACTCCGGCCGCTCGACCATGCCGATGGCCCGGGACGACTCGATGGCATCGATCCGCTTCTGGACGACCTCGCGGTAAGCGGCCGACCAGTGGATGGGGATATGGGTGATGGGTGTGGATCCGTGACGTTCGAACCACACGGTGTCTGTGGTTCCTGCGCTTTCTCGTCGGGCCAGAACGATCTCAAACGCACGCTCACCTAGAGCAAGTTCCGGGACGATGGCGAGGTCTTCAGTGCTTAGGTCTTCAGAGTGCAAACCGTACAGCGAGTAGACCAACCAGTCCATTTCCTCTTGGATGGCGATCATCTGGGCTCGGTTAGAGTGCCATTTTGAGCGAGCGGCTTGGAGGGAAGCGGCTGTGGGGGTGGTCGTGGCCGCAAGTGCAGTGGGATGGTGGTCGAGGTTCTCGCGAGCCAAGGTATCAAGGGTAGAGGGCATGGAAGTCGAGGAAGGCTTAGGGAGCGGAATGCGTCCCAGGTTTGCTCCCTTGATTTGGTAGAATCTCTCCCACTCATCATGCATAAATCCGCCTGTCCCGGACTGGCTGCCCTTGTCGTGACAGTTCATCTTTAGCCAGAAGCAGACTGTCGAGCTGTTCAGGACCCCCAGGATCTTGAGATATTCCTCTTCGCTTGCGTTTTCGTTAAGTTTGATAACTGGAGCTGTGTCTTTGAAAACCTTTCCGCCTCGGTCTAGTACGAAGTGGTTGACGGTAGTGGTCTCTGGGACGGTGAGGGAGAGTGGTGCTCTATAGCGGTCGGTGAAGAACATGGAATATTCGAACCAGGTGAGGCCACGCTCTAGTTGCGTCTTACTGAAAGCTACTCTTTCTTGTAGCGTCTTACGGTACATCCATAGAACACGCTGAGTGGGTTCCGAGGCGTGCGCCTTCAAGGTGCTTTCCTTGTATGGCCAGATCGAAGTGATGGGGTTCCATAGCGAGTAGTCGCGTACCTGCACCCCCTCAACAATCGGTCGCAGTTCTCCTGCCGGGATGCCGCTTCGACGTGCGTATCCGGCACCGATCATGTAAGCATCGTCCTCGCGAGTCACTGCTCCCGCGCCAATTGATCGGGCAATCTCCCCAAGGGAGGCGGTTGAGCCAATCTTGATCGCTGAAACTAGTTCTAGGCCGCCGTCCGCCAAAATCCAAGGGCGTCGGCTGAAATAATTCTTGCGGTCTAGATCATCAACTGATACCCATTTGGTGCGAGACCCAGGATCATCGACCTGGTTTGCAATTGCTCTCCAGACGAACCCGTCTTCTGCATTTTTCGGAGCTGAGGGTTCGCCCTGGATGCTTCGTACGGTTCGAATGCTTTGAGAACGATGCTGTCCGCCTCGTGGTCTCCCGACTAGGATGACAGTTGGCGTGCCGTGTCCAGGGATGTGTGCTGCAGACGTGTCGATGATTTCGGTCAGCTCTATCTCGTGACCAAAGTAAGATTCAATTAGTTGTGTGCCGAATTCTCGTTTCATAAATGAATTCGCTGTGATTTGGCCCGCCATGCCGTACCCGAGCCCGCTCTCCGAGTCCCCGACCTTCGTGAGCTCGAAGAACCGCTGGGCGAACGGCACGGACAATGCATACGTCCCTGAACACGCGTCGTACAGCCCCCGGTAGAGTTCGTTAAGCTTCTTGTCCTTCACCGTGATATACGGCGGATTCCCCACCACCACGTGATACCGCCCCGGCTTCAAAATATCCGGGTGCTCGTGCACATCCTCAGTCTCATACTTGAAGTCGGCCAACTCATCAGCCCCCTCCTCCTCCAAGCCGTCAAACAGGTTCCCCTGCTTGTGCCGGTGCTTGATGAGCGAGTCGCCCACCGCCAGATGGATCGGCCACTCGTACTTGGCCGCCTCCCCCAGCGTCCGCACCCCACTGGCAGCCATGGCCGCCACCAGCAACCGGAACCGAGCAATAGCCACCGCGAACGGGTTCAAGTCCACCCCGTGGACCGAGTCCAGCGCCTCCCGCACCCGCTCGTGCACGTCCTTACCGGGCCGACCCTCCCCCCACAGCCGCACCAGCCGCCGAAACGCCCCCAGCACAAAGTGCCCCGACCCGCACGTGGGGTCGATCATCTTCAAGCCTTCGTAGCCGAACTCCCGCACCGCCGGGTCCATCGTCCGGTCGAGGATGAACTCCTCCACGAACTCCGGTGTCTGAAGCAGCGCGTACGTCTTCCGGGCCGCCTCGCTCAGGTCCTGGTACAGGTCGCCCAGGAACCGAGTGTCCCACCCCCGCGTACCGTCCCCGTCCTCCTCCAACGCATCCGTGAAGTCGTGGACGAGAACACCGTGCTCATCCCGCCTGCGCCAGAGGTCCACCAACTCCCGTGCACCGTCGTGCGACAACGGGATCTGGAACAGCGGGTTGTGTCGACGGTCGAACAGCAGCCGCCCCGCCTGCCCTGCTCCCAGCTCCTCGAACGCCTGCTCAAGCCAGCCCCGGTACGTCGGATCCTCCGACCGCGCGACGTACTCCTCGAAGCGAGCCAGCGCCAGGTCACGCCGATCGCCCTCCGGCCCCGTCAGGTACGGCTCCGGAATCAGGCCATTGTCCTCGCAGAAGCGGACGAAGACCGTCCCCAGCACCCACGCCACCGCGACCTGCGTGACCCGCTCGTCCAGCCAGGAGTTCCAGGTGGCGGCCGTACGGCCCAGCTTGCGCGCACGGTCGTACTCGGCGCGGAGCTTCTCGCCCTCGGCCACCACCTTGACCTGCTTGCCGAGGTCGGTCTCGACCGCCTTGACCTGTTGCTTCAGGTCCTCCAACAGGGCTTTGCGGTCGATCACTTGTCGTCTCCCTCGTTACCGTTCACACCCACGACACCCACGTCCGTCACACCGGACAGGTAGTCCTTCTTCACCCACGAGTCCGGCAGGTCGATCCATTCGCCCAGGCCGGCCTGGTACGCCACCGCCGTGTGTCCCAGCTTCGGCTCACGCGCCGGGTCCGCCTGCGGCACCAGCAGCCACAGTCCGCGCCCGCCCTGGCGGGCTGCCTCCGCCAGCCGGTCGAGGACGCCCATCCCGTCGTACCGGGCGAACACTGCCACCTCGTTCAGCAGGACAGGGCCCGAACCGGCGCCCGGGGCGAGTAGTTCCCGCACCCGCGGCTCCACCGTGCCCCACGCGGTCCGTGCGTACTCACCGAACTTCAGCGCGCCCCGTGAGCCCGGCTCGGCCACATCCGCTTTGAGCAGCGTCTCCCACGTCGGCTTCGTACCCGGGGGGACCAGGGCGTGCATCGACTCCAGGAAGAGTTCGGTCACGGACACCGCCTGCGCGCCGATGCGGTGTCCCGCCAGTCTCCGTATCGCCTCGGCCGTACGGGCGTGGTGCACGGTCAGGACCCGGTAGCCGTCCCGCCGGGCCGAGGCCAGCAGCCGTTCGTCCGCGCGGACCCCGCCCGCCACCAGTGGGTCGTCGGAGTAGCGTGTCACTGTGCCGGCCTGCGTCGACTGGCGCCAGCTCCCGCCCGGCAGAGTCAGATAGGTGGACGCGTCGTCCATCCGCGTCGGCAGATACCGGAGCGTCCCGGTGCCCTCGCGCGTCGACAGGGTGAGGTCGAAGCCGGCCTCGCGCAGCGCCTTGGTCAGCGGGCCGCCGGTCGGCAGCTCGTGCGTGCTGGTGCCCCGGCCGTCCCTGATGACCAGTTCCGGGAAGCGGGCCCGTACCCGCTCGTGGACGTCCTCGCCCGTCAGACCGGGCTGCCGTGCCTCCGGAACGCCCGGGATCAGCCGTACCAGGCCGGCCTGGGTGAGGCGCAGGGCCCGTACCAGGGGCAGGTCACGCGGGTAGATCTCCAGGCGGGGCGTGGCCGCCGCGTTCACGGACGCGGCGGCGGCCAGTTCGACCAGTCGCCGTTCGTCCCAGTCCACGACACCGGGCGGCGGGGTCAGCGCGCCCAGCTCGCTCAGCACCGTCGTGGCCGTCGGCAAGGTCTCCAGGCGGGTCAGGCGGTCGGCGGTCTTGCCCAGGCGGGTCGCGTAGTCGAGAAGCCCCGGAGCCGTCGGGGTGTCCGGAGCGTCGTCCTCCCGCACGTCCAGCGCGAGCAGGCCCGCCGCCAGGACGTCCTCCGTGGCCTTGCGGTTGGCCTGGTGCTGGAACTCCGCCACCTCCGGCTGGAGTTGCTCCACCTCCACGACAGCTCGTACCGCCGCCAGAGCCAGCGCGCGCCGCTGTTCGCGTCCCGCCAGCTGCGTACCGCGCCGTACGGCGAGGGCATCGGCGATCTCCACCGCGGAGGCGACCCGGCCGAGGCCCACCAGCAGACCGACGATCTCGTCCCGCAGCGCCTGGACCGCCGGGTGCTTCTTCCAGCGCTTGCGCTCCTCCTTCAGCATCTGCGGGATGCGCCCGGCGGACAGGCCGAGGGCTTCCGCCACGTCCTTCTGCTTGGGCCAGACGCCGATGCCGGGCAGCTCACCACGTTCGTCCGGCAGGCGCAGCAACAGCCGTACCATGTCGACCTTGTTGCTGTTGGAGCGGTTGTTGTTCAGCTCCGGGACGAAGAGCGTGGCGAGGAGGTCGAGGCTCACCGAGCGCAACGCGGACTCGCTCAGACCCGCCGCTCCCTCGCTCAAGGCCAGGGCCCCGGCGACCGCCGACTCGGTGGCGGTGAGCTGGGCGAGTTCCTCTTTCGCCTCCGCGCGGCCCTTCGGGGTGAGCGGAGAGAGCGGTGCCTCGCGCAGCAGCCTGCCCCACTGGCGCTGACGGCGCTGGACCTCGGTGCGGGTCTTGGTGCCGAGGCCCGGCGCGTTGAGGAGCTTGCTCCGGCTGTAGTCGAGGAGGCCGCCCACGGTGGTGATCTCGAGGCCGTAGAGGAAGGACTCGGCGGCCGGAGTGAGACCGGCGGCCGACAGGTGGGTGTCGCGGGTGACCACTGCCGCCAGGCGTTCGCGCTGCTCGTCGGCGGTGAGCGGTTCGGCGTCCGCGATCGTCGCCGCGTGCTCACCCGCCACTGCTTCTTGCGGCGCGGGCTCGGGGTGGCGGGAGCGGTGGCTGGACGGCACCGTCTGCGAGGCGTCGAGGAAGATCTTCTTCCAGGCGTCCCGCATCGGCTTCAGCTCGGCGAAGCGCTTCGCCGCGTCCCGGTGCAGGGCCTTGCGGAAGAAGGCGACCAGACCGTCCCGTACGGCGGGCTCGAAGGCGTCGGCCTGGACCGTCGGGTACGGGAACTCCTTCGGGTCCGTCATCCGGGGCGGCACCGAGCCGTCGCCCCACTTCGGCAGCTCGCGCGAGGCCATCTGGTGCAGTGTGACGGCGATGGCGTACCGCTCGGCGTGCGAGTCGTACGCGGTGCGGGTCAGGGTGCCGATGAACGGGTCGAGGTAGCCGTCGGTGCCCGCCTCGTAGTCCTTCGCCGGATAGCCGGCCAGGGAGAAGTCGATGAGGACCAACTCGCGAGTGCGGTTGGGGCGGATACGGATGGCGATGTTGTCCGGCTTGATGTCGCGGTGCCAGACGCTCTCGCCCTCCAGGAAGTCCACGGCGCCGAACAGGTAGTCGCCGTACGCCTCCAACTGGTCCATCTTCAGCCGGCCGTGCTCGCGCAGCTGGCGGGCGACGGTCTCCTCGCGGCGGCGGGTGCGTGTGCCGGTGCCGGAGTCGGCGGTCTCGGCGCCCTGATCGGTTGCCTCACGTTCGTCGCCCACGTACTCCAGGGCGAGGACCGTACGGGGGCCGATCCGCAGGGGTTCCGGCTCGACGAGCCGGATCACCCGGGAGTCGGGGCGCAGCCGGTTCATCACCTCGGCCTCGTGGACCAGTACCTGGCCCCTGCTGTCCGAGAGGGCCACCTTCAGGACGGCGAGCGGCCGGGTCTTGCGGGCTTCGGCCTGGAGGTCGCGGACGAGGAAGGCCCGGCTGGTGGAGCCGGTGCCGAGCCGGCGGCGGACTTCCCAGCGGCCGCCGAGCACATCGCCGGCCACCGCTTCCAGCGGGTCCTTCTCGGGGTCCTCGGCCGGTTCGGGGTCGGGCGCCGAGGCCGGGGCGGTCAGGCCGTCCTCGACGATCTCCAGCATCTCCAGGAACTCGTCCACCGAGGACAGGCGTTGTCCGGGCCGGTAGGCGGTCGCCGCCTGCACCAGGAAGTCGATGTCCTCGGAGAGGTCGTCGACCAGCGAGCTGGGCCGCAGCCCCTCGCCCGCCTCCAGCCGTGCCAGCAGCTCGGCCTGGCTCGCGGCCGGGGCCCTGCCGGTGACCAGCAGATAGGTCAGGACGCCGAGGCCGTACACGTCGAGGTAGACCGGGTCGGCCTTGAGGGCGGTCAGCTCCGGTGCGAAGTAGGGGTCGGAGCCCTCCGCCAGGTGCATCGCCGAGAGCGCGGTCGGCGCGAAGCGGGTCATGCCCTGCCCGCTGTCGCCTTCGGTGCCGGAAGGGCGCTGGGTGGCGATCTGCCAGTCCGAGATCTCCAGGCGGGGAGTGAGCCAGGCGGCGTCCTCCCCGACCGTCTGTCCGCGGCGGCCCCGGTTGCGGGGGACCACATGAACGGCGCGGGCTGCCAGCGCCCGGTGGTGGATGCGGGCGGAGTGCGCGGAACGTATCGTCTCGGCGAGCTGGCGGACCAGCGCCATCCGACCGAGGATGTCGAGGGCCTTGCCGTGCTGGAGCAGGTACTCGTCCAGGCGGAGCGTGCGCGGGTCGTAGTCGAAGATCAGGGCGGGACCCGCGGAGTGCCCGGACGGGTAGTACTGCTTGAGCTGGACGACGCCGGGATGCTTGAACCGCTGCAGTACCGCCGCCTCACGACGGGCCGCGTTCTCCACCGACCGCCGGATCGACGCCTCCGATCCGCGTTCGCTCAGGTAGACCCGGACGCGGGCCACCTCGGGCAGCTCGCTGTGGTTCGCCTGGTAGTCGGCCCAGGTCGGGCCCGAGTCGAAGGATTTTCGGTCCAGTTGATACGGGCCGACCTTGTACTCGGCGTCGCTGCGCCGGATGCCGATCCGTTCCAGGGCGGTCTTGATCTCACGGGATTCAACGGCCGTGATGCGCCGCCGCTCGTCACGCGGCGGCTGCTTCAGCATGGTGACCAGCTCGTCCACGCTGTGGACACCGTTCTGGTCGTGGGCGGGCAGGCGGACACGCAGGCCGCCGTCGGTGAAGCAGACGGCCTCGCCCACCCACACCCGCCTGCCGTTCTGGCCGAGCAGCGTGGCCAGCTCCTTCGCCTTTTTGTTGACGAGGTGGAGCGGGTTGCCGTGCGGGCGGCGGTGACCGCCGGGGGTGGTCTGGACCCAGGTGCCGTTCTCACTGGTCACGGAGCCGTGCCAGTCCTTGAGCTCGATCATGTACACGCCGCCGGGGGCGACGACGAGGAGGTCGACCTCCCGGACGTGACCGGTGTGGGCGGTGAACGTGAAGTTCGACCACGCCCGCCAGGGATCGGCGTCCGGCAGTTTCTCCCGGATGGCTTCCAGGCCACGGCGCTCGTGGTCGAACTCGGACTCGGTGACCGTGCTCCACCGGCCTTCCCGCATGCGCCGTCCCCGCTTCTTGGTTCTTCTGTCCCCGGTCACTGTCCGTTCGTGTCTCTACGTGCCGTTTCTGTCACGTCACAGACGTGGTGAATCCTAGCCGCGGCCTACGACAGCGGGCACGTCGTGCGTCAAGCCACTTCCGGCAGCACGGGAGCGTGTTCGGGATGCACACGACGAAAGAACGTTGGTCAGCGCTGCAACGCGTCGCCATTTCGGGTGGTACGGCTGATGAAGCACTGGCCGGGACGGAGGCACGCGCACAGGTGCGGGCACAGATCCGGAACCATGGATCGACGATGACCTCCCAGACGGCCCACACCGCCGCCCCGCACAAAGCCGATTACACCCCCGCCCACCTCACCGTCCCCAACGAGGCCCCGGGTTCCAGGCTCGGGCCTCTGCAACGGGCCGTGTGCGGCCGGTGGTGTCACATGGGTGTCCGACGGCGTGCCGCGCGGCCATCGGTATCGTCGCAGGTCAGCTGGCCAGCTTGCGGAACAGCCCCTCCTGCACCACCGACACCAGCAGCCGCCCCTCGCGGTCGTAGATACGGCCCCGGGCCAGCCCCCGGCCGCCCGTCGCGATCGGCGACTCCTGGTCGTACAGGAACCACTCGTCCGCGCGGAACGGACGGTGGAACCACATCGCGTGGTCCAGCGACGCCATGTCGAAGCCCCGCGGGCCCCACAGCGGCTCGACCGGGATGCGCACCGCGTCCAGCAGCGTCATGTCGCTCGCGTACGTCAGCGCGCAGGTGTGCACCAGCGGGTCGTCGCCCAGCGGGCCCACCGCGCGCATCCAGACGGCGCTGCGCGCGTCCGCGTCCTTGATCTCCTCGCGCGACCAGCGCAGCCGCTCCACGTATCTGATGTCGAACGGCTGGCGCCGTGCCATCCGCTCCAGTGGCTCCGGGAGCTGGCCCAGATGTTCCCGTACCTCCTCCGAGACCGTGGGCAGCGACTCGGGGTCGGGGAAGTCCAGCCGGGGCGGCAACTGGTGCTCGAAGCCCCCTTCCTCGGGGTGGTGGAAGGAGGCCGTCAGATTGAAGATCGTACGGCCCTGCTGGACGGCCGTGACCCGGCGCGTGGTGAAGGACCGGCCGTCCCTGATCCGTTCGACCTGGTAGACGATCGGGACACCCGGGCGGCCCGGCCGCAGGAAGTACGCGTGCAGCGAGTTGACCGGGCGGTCCCCGTCCGTGGTCCGGCCGGCCGCCACCAGTGCCTGGCCCGCCACCTGCCCGCCGAAGACCCGTTGCAGGGACTCCTGGGGGCTGCGCCCGCGGAAGATGTCGACCTCGATCCGCTCCAGGTCGAGCAGATCGACCAGTCTCTCGGCGGGGTTTGTCATGGCGCGGTGTTCTCCCGTTCTCGGTACTGTGCGAATCTCAGAGCTGGCCCACGGACGTGACACGCACCACCGCGAGACCCTCCTCGTCGGAGGCCGCGAGATCGACCTCCGCACTGATGCCCCAGTCATGATCGCCGTTCGGGTCGGCGAAGGTCTGCCGGACCCGCCACAGGCCGTGCGCCGGGTCCTCCTCGATGGAGAGCAGCTTCGGCCCGCGGGCGTCGGGACCGGTGCCCAGGTCCTCGTACTCGTCCCAGTACGCGTCCATCGCCTCGCCCCACGCCTCCTCGTCCCAGCCCGACTCGGCGTCCAGCTCGCCCAGTTCGCGTACCTGGTCCAGCGCGGCCAGCTCGACCCGGCGGAACATCGCGTTGCGTACGAGGACCCGGAAGGCGCGGGCGTTGGCCGTGACCGGCCTGACCTGGTCGGCCTTCTCCTGTGCCTGTTCGGCGGTCTCCACCTCGGGGTTGGCCAGTTGCTCCCACTCGTCGAGCAGACTGGAGTCGACCTGCCGGACCATCTCGCCGAGCCAGGCCGTGAGATCCTCCAGATCCTCCGACTTGAGGTCGTCCGGAATGGTGTGTTCCAGGGCCTTGTACGCGCCCGCGAGATAGCGCAGCACAATGCCCTCGGTGCGGGCCAGCTCGTAGTGGGACGTGAACTCGGTGAAGGACAGCGCCCGTTCGTACATATCACGGATCACCGACTTCGGTGACACCGGGTGGTCGCCGACCCAGGGATGGCTCGTACGGTACGTGTTGTACGCGTGCACGAGCAGCTCTTCGAGCGGCTTGGGGTACGTGACCTCCTGGAGCCGCTCCATCCGCTCCTCGTACTCGATCCCGTCCGCCTTCATCGCGCCGATCGCCTCGCCGCGCGCCTTGTTCTGCTGGGCGGCGAGGATCTGCCGCGGATCGTCGAGCGTGGACTCGACGACGGAGACCATGTCCAGGGCGTACGACGGCGATTCGGGGTCCAGCAGCTCGAACGAGGCCAGCGCGAAGGTGGACAGCGGCTGGTTGAGCGCGAAGTCCTGCTGGAGATCGACGGTGAGCCGGACGATACGGCCCTCGGCGTCGGGGGTCGCCAGCCGCTCCACCACCCCGCCGTCCAGCAGCGAGCGGTAGATGGCGATGGCCCGCCGGATGTGCCGCAGCTGCTGCCTGCGCGGCTCGTGGTTGTCCTCCAGCAGATGGCGCATCGCCTCGAAGGCGTTGCCCGGCCGCGCGATGACCGACAGCAGCATGGTGTGGGTGACCCGGAAACGGGAGGTCAGCGGCTCGGGATCGGAGCCGATGAGCTTCTCGAACGTGGTGTCCGACCAGGCCACAAAGCCCTCGGGGGCCTTCTTCCGCACCACCTTGCGGCGCTTCTTCGGATCGTCGCCCGCCTTCGCGAGCGCCTTCTCGTTCTCCACGACATGCTCCGGCGCCTGCGCGACGACCAGCCCCGCCGTATCGAATCCGGCCCGCCCCGCCCGGCCCGCGATCTGGTGGAACTCCCGGGCGCGCAGGGTGCGGACGCGATTGCCGTCGTACTTGGTGAGCGCGGTGAACAGCACCGTACGGATGGGGACGTTGACGCCGACCCCGAGCGTGTCCGTACCGCAGATGACCTTCAGCAGACCGGCCTGGGCGAGCTTCTCCACCAGCCGCCGGTACTTGGGCAGCATGCCCGCGTGGTGCACCCCGATGCCGTGGCGCACATAGCGGGAGAGATTGCGGCCGAACTTGGTGGTGAAGCGGAAGCTGCCGATGAGATCGGCGATCCGGTCCTTCTCCTCGCGCGTGCACATGTTGATGCTCATCAGCGACTGCGCGCGCTCGACGGCGGCGGCCTGCGTGAAGTGCACGATGTAGACGGGTGCCTGCCTGGTCTCCAGCAGCTCGGTCAGCGTCTCGGTGATCGGGGTGAGCCGGTACTCGTACGACAGCGGGACCGGCCGGGTCGCGGACCGTACGACGGAGGTGGGCCGGCCCGTGCGACGGGTCAGGTCCTCCTCGAAGCGGGAGACATCACCGAGCGTCGCCGACATCAGGATGAACTGCGCCTGCGGCAGTTCCAGGATGGGGATCTGCCAGGCCCAGCCGCGGTCCGGCTCGGCGTAGAAGTGGAACTCGTCCATCACCACCTGGCCGATATCGGCGTGCTTGCCGTCGCGCAGCGCGATGGAGGCCAGCACCTCGGCCGTACAGCAGATCACCGGGGCATCGGCGTTGACGGAGGCGTCGCCGGTCAGCATGCCGACGTTCTCCGTGCCGAAGAGCTTGCACAGGTCGAAGAACTTCTCGGAGACCAGCGCCTTGATCGGGGCGGTGTAGAAGGTGACCTTGTCCTGCGCCAGCGCCGTGAAGTGCGCACCCGCCGCGACCAGGCTCTTTCCGGAGCCGGTGGGGGTGGACAGAATCACGTTGGCCCCGGAGACCACCTCGATCAGCGCCTCCTCCTGAGCCGGATAGAGCGTGATGCCCTGGCCCTCGGCCCAGGAGGAGAAAGCCTCGAAGAGGGCATCGGGGTCGGCATCCGGCGGCAGCTGATCGATAAGGGTCACGCCCCCATCTTGCCTGCCTTCCGCCCCGATCAGGGAACCGGACGTCGGGCCGAAGATCACGGACGATACGCTGGCCTGTCAACTGGGCCTTGCCACACTGGCCTTCACCACAACCGCACTGGGACGGGTACGACCATGATGGGACCGGCACACTCTCTGTCAGGGGCAGCGGCCTGGCTGGGGGTGGGTGCCGCCGCGGCCGCCGCCGGCCACACCATGCCGTGGCCCGTCCTGGTGGTCGGGGCGCTGATCACCGCGGGCGCCGCGCTCGCCCCCGACCTCGACCACAAGGCCGCGACGATCTCCCGGGCGTTCGGGCCGGTGTCCAAGGCGCTCTGCGAGATCGTCGACAAGCTGTCCTTCGCCGTCTACAAGGCGACCAGGAAGCCCGGAGACCCCCGCAGGACCGGCGGCCACCGCACCCTGACCCATACCTGGCTGTGGGCGGTGCTGATCGGCGGCGGTGCGTCGCTGCTGGCGATCACCGCCGGGCGCTGGGGGGTGCTCGCGATCCTCTTCGTCCATCTGGTGCTCGCGGTGGAGGGCCTGCTGTGGCGGGCCGCCCGGGTCTCCAGCGATGTCCTGGTCTGGCTGCTCGGGGCGACCAGCGCCTGGATCCTGGCGGGCGTCCTGGACAAGCCGGGCAACGGCGCGGACTGGCTCTTCGACGCGCCGGGACAGGAGTACCTCTGGCTCGGTCTGCCGATCGTCCTCGGCGCGCTGGTGCACGACATCGGTGACGCGCTGACGGTGTCGGGCTGCCCGATCCTCTGGCCCATACCGCTGGGCCGCAAGCGCTGGTACCCGATAGGCCCGCCGAAGGCCATGCGGTTCCGGGCCGGCAGCTGGGTGGAGCTGAAGGTGCTGATGCCGGTGTTCATGCTGCTGGGCGGGGTCGGCGGCGTGTCCGCCCTCAATCTTCTCTGAGATCGCTTCCTGGCCGTCAGGACTGCCCGGGGGCAGCCCTCAGCCGTTCGTCGGCGCCGCCGGCCGGCGACGCCGACTCGCTCAGGTCAGGCGCGGCGTGCGGCCCATACGGTGCGTTCGGTGCGGACCGCGAGGTCGCCGCGGCGCAGGATACTGAGGGGGCCTTCGGTGTCGAGCAACTGGTCGAGGACGGTGAGGTCGTCAGCGGTAAGGGCGTGGGCGGCGCTGCCGCGCAGACGCTTCAGGCCGCTGAGCGCGTAGTGACCGACCGCCTCGCTGCGGGAGCCGTCGACGTTCACGGTGATCGTGCGCTCGCCCTCGACGGTGAACCCGGCGGCGGCCAGCTTGGGGCCCCAGTCGGCACCGCGGTGCGGCACGTGCTCGGCGTGATGGTGCGCGAGAGCGGCGTGGCAGCGTTCCTCCAGGCCGGGCCGCTCCTTCGGAGCGTCGTCGGGCAGGAAGCGCGGGAAGCCGGCCAGCTCGACAACGGCGAACAGTCCGCCGGGGGAGAGCAGATCGTGGGCCCTGCGCAGGGTGCGGCCGGGGTCGGCCATGTGGTGCATCGACGCCGACGCCCACACCAGTTCGGGCCGGCCGAGGTCGGGCCAGTCCGCGTCGAGATCGGCCGGCACCGTACGCACCCGGTCGGCCACACCGAGCGCCTCGGCCTTTTCCCGCAGGCGGTGCAGATGACCGGCCGACGCGTCGACGGCGGTCACCTCCGCTTCGGGGAAGCGCGCGAGCAGGGCGAAGATGCCGGCCCCCGTCCCGCATCCCAGGTCCACGATGTGGCGCGGACCCCTCTCGATGGGCAGCCATGCGGTGATGGAGGCGATGTGCTCGGCGAGCACTTCGGCGTCCAGGTCGAGGATCTCCGTTTGGCCGTCGGAGTCCGGGGTGAGCTGGGGAACGGGGTGCGCGCCATCGTGTGCCGCGTGCGGGGAGGCTTGGGTCATGAGGGGACGTTAAGAGGACCATGCCGTCGCGGCATCATGGATCCCGGTTTACGCAAGACACTGGCCCGATGAACTGCCGGACGCGCAAGCGGCTGCCTCTGGGGAGAGGGCAGCGCATGCCGAGGCACCGCCTCTCGGCGTGATCCCGCGGAGTGGGCGTCCGGTGCGTCACCGGCGGGGTCTGCCGCTGTCGTAGGCGTCGTCACCGCGCTGGTGGCTGCGGCGGGCGTCGCGGTCGAAGATCCCCAGGATCTCGCAGGGCCCGCCCTCGGCCCCAATGGCGTGCGGCAGCATCGTGGGGAACTCCGCCGCCTGGTTCGTCTCCACACGAATGCGCCGGTTGCCCAGCAGCAGGACCGCGGTGCCGGACAGGACGACGAGCCATTCGCGGCCCGGATGGGCGCGCATACGTGAAGGGCTGTCGGGCGGCGGGTTCGTCATGCGCTGGCGCATGACGGTCATGCCGGGGTCCGCCTTTACGGGCCAGCGCATGAGCCCATGGGCTCCGTCGATCATCGGGCTGGTGACGACGTCGTCGCTGGCGGTCTCGACGAGCTGGTCCAGGGAGGTGTCCAGGGCTCGGGCGAGGGTGACGAGCTGGTCCAGGGCCAGGCGGCGCCGGCCGTTCTCGATGCGGCTGAGTGTGGACTGGCTGACCTGGGCACGGGCGGCCAGTTCCTCCAGTGACCAGCCCTGGGCCACGCGCAGGGCGCGGATCCGTTTGCGTACCAGGCTGTCCAGCTCGCCATTGTCTTGCGTCATAGGCAACATCGTATGCCCTCACCGCAAGGGGTGTTTAGCGTCGTGAACGCAGCCCCCCGGAAGGACCGCGCGGTCCTGGCTCCCGGCCCATCACCTTGGCCTGGCTGTTGCTCCGGCGCTGATCTCCGCATGCCCTTTTCGAGAGGAATCCATGAGTACGAACCAGCTTCCACAGGTGAGTGCCGCCCACACGAGCGGGGCCACCGGCGAGGGCGTGCCGGACGCGCGCCGGCGTCGCACGATCCTGGTGGCCGTCTGTATCGCGTTGATGGCCGTCATCGCCTCGGTGTCCGGGCTGAACGTCGCCCAGCCCGATCTCGCTGTCGCCTTCGGCGCCTCGCAGAGCACGATCCTGTGGATCATCAACATCTACACCCTCAGCCTGGCCGCGCTGCTCCTGCCGCTGGGCGCGATCGGCGACCGCTGGGGCCGCAAGCCCATGCTGCTCGCCGGCCTGACCATCTTCGGCGTCGCCAACGTGGCGGCGGGCCTCGCCCCGTCGGCCGAGGTCATGCTCACCGCACGCCTGTTCAGCGGCGTGGGCGCGGCGATGATCATGCCCATCACCCTCGCCGTCATCACCTCGACCTTCCCGGAGGAGGAGCGCGGACGGGCGATCGGTGTGTGGACCGGCGTCGCCGGAGGCGGCGGCATCCTGGGCATGTTCCTCTCGGCCGCCCTGGTCGACGTGGCGAGCTGGCGGTGGCTGTTCGTCCTGCCCGTCGCACTCGTCGTCGTGGCCCTCGTCATGGCGGTGCGATCCGTGCCCAACTCCCAGGAGAAGTCCGGGCACACCTTCGACACCGTCGGCGCGCTGACCTCCATCGTCGCGGTGGCCGGCCTCATCTTCGTCCTGCAGGAGGGACCCGAGCGAGGCTGGACCGCCCCCGTGACCCTGCTCGGTCTCGTCGTCGGTGCCATCGCCGCCGTCGGCTTCGTGGCCTGGGAACTGCGCCGCGGGGATGCCTCGCTCCTGGACATGCGCCTCTTCGGCGAGCGCTCTCTGGCCGGCGGCTCGATAACGCTCCTGGTGGTCTTCGGTGTCCAGGCGGGCATCTTCGTGGTCCTCTTCCCGTTCTTCCAGGCCGTGCTCGGCTGGTCCGGTCTGCTGTCCACCCTGGCGCTCATGCCCATGGCCGTGCTCATGATGATGGCCTCCGGCCTCGCCCCCCGGCCGGCCGCACGCATCGGCAGCCGGTCCACCATGGCGACGGGAATCCTCCTGGCCGGCGCCGGTCTCGCCCTCATGGCCACTTTCGTCTCCGTCGACGGCGGCTACCTCTCCGTTCTTCCCGGCATGCTCGCCATGGGGATCGGCATGGGGCTGTCCATGACGCCCTCGACCGAGGCCATCACCAGCACCCTGCCGCGTGAGCGCCAGGGCGTCGCCTCCGCACTCAACGACGTCACACGGGAGTTCGGCACCGCGCTCGGCGTCGCCCTGCTCGGCGCGCTCCTGTCCTCCGGCTACCGCGACGCCATCGGCTCCCGGCTCGACGGCGTTCCCCAAGGCCCTGCCGATACCGCCCGCGAAGGCGTCGCGAACGCCCTTGAGGCCGCGAATGGAGCGGGTTCCCATGCGCGGGCGCTGATCCGTGCCGCCCAGGAATCATTCGTCGACGGCTGGCAGCAGGCCATGTGGGCGGGCGTCGCTGTCATGGTCGTCCTGTTCCTCTACATCCTCACCCGGGGCCCGCTGCGTCCCACGCACGCGCCGGCGGACGAAGCGGAAGCCGCCGACACCGTCGCTTCGTGACGCCCTTCGAGTGCCGTCCCCGGAGGGGCGGTGAGGCGCCTGGGACAGCACCACGTGCTGTCCCAGGCGCCTGTCGCACGGATGACCGGGGGCGGAGGCGCGGCGCCTCCGCCCTCGGTCATCCGTGCCAGGAGCGCCACAGCGCGGCGTACGCGCCGTCCGCGGCCACCAACTCGTCATGGCTGCCCAGCTCGCTGATCCGGCCCTCCTCGACCACCGCGATCACATCCGCGTCATGGGCGGTGTGCAGCCGGTGGGCGATCGCCACGACCGTACGGCCGTCCAGGACGCGGGCCAGTGAACGTTCCAGATGCCGGGCCGCGCGCGGGTCCAGCAACGAGGTCGCCTCGTCGAGCACCAGCGTGTGCGGGTCCGCGAGCACCAGCCGGGCCAGCGCGATCTGCTGGGCCTGGGCCGGTGTGAGCGCCGTACCGCCGGAACCGACCTCGGTGTCCAGGCCGTCGTCCAGCGCCCGCGCCCAGCCGTCCGCGTCGACCGCGGCCAGCGCGGCCCACAGCTCGGCGTCCTCCGCGCCCGTGCGTGCCAGCAGCAGATTGTCGCGCAGCGCGCCCACGAACACATGGTGTTCCTGGTTGACCAGGGCGACCTGCTCCCGTACCCGCTCGGCGGGCATCTTGGACAACTCGGCGCCGCCCAGCGTGATCCGGCCAATGCGCGGACCGTAGATGCCCGCGAGCAGCCGACCCAGCGTCGACTTCCCGGCGCCGGACGGACCGACCAGCGCGACGCGGGTGCCCGGACTGACGTCCAGCGTCACCCGGTGCAGTACGTCGACGCCCTCGCGGTAGCCGAAGTGCACCTTGTCGGCGCTGACGTCCCGCCCGTCGGGGACCACCGTCGCGTCGCCCGTGTCCGGCTCGATGTCCCGTACGCCCACCAGCCGGGCGATGGAGACCTGCGCGATCTGGAGTTCGTCGTACCAGCGCAGGATGATGCCGACCGGATCCACCAGCATCTGGGCGAGCAGCGCGCCCGTCGTCAGCTGCCCGACGGTGATCCAGTCCTGGAGGACGAAGACCCCGCCGATCACCAGCACGGCCAGGAAGATCGTCGTATGGGTGAGGTTGATGACGGGGAACAGCACGGAGCGCAGCCAGAGCGTGTACCTCTCCCAGGCCGTCCACTCCTTGATCCGCCGCTCCGACAGCTCCACCCGGCGCCCGCCGAGGCGGTGCGCCTCCACGGTCCGTCCCGCGTCGACGGTCTCGGCGAGCATGGCCGCGACGGCCGCGTATCCGGCGGCCTCCGAACGGTACGCGGAGGGCGCGCGCTTGAAGTACCAGCGGCAGCCGACGACCAGCAGCGGCACCGCGAGCAGCACCGCGAGCGCCAGTGGCGGCGCGGTCAAGGTCAGCGCGCCGAGCAGCAGCCCCGCCCAGACGAGGCCGATCGCGAGCTGGGGCACGGCCTCGCGCATCGCGTTCGCCAGCCGGTCGATGTCGGTGGTGATCCGGGACAGCAGATCGCCGGTCCCCGCCCGCTCCAGCACACCGGGCGGCAGCCCGACGGATCTGACGAGGAAGTCCTCCCGCAGATCCGCGAGCATCTTCTCGCCGAGCATCGCCGCGCGCAGCCGCATCATCCGTACGAAGACGGTCTGGACGACCAGCGCGATCGCGAACAGCGCGGCGGTGCGCTCAAGACGCAGCTCGCGCGCGCCGTCGGAGAGCTTCTCGACGATGTCGCCGAGCAGATACGGGCCGACCATCGAGGCGATCACGGAGACCGTGTTGACCGAGATCAGCAGGATGAACGGTCCGCGGTGCCGGCGCAGCAGCTCGACCACATAGGCGCGTACGGTCGCGGGCGTCCCGACCGGCAGGGTCGTCGCCGACTCCGGCGCCGCCGGGTCGTACGCCGGAGGGGCCACGCCGATCATGCTGATTCCTCGATCTCTTCCCGTGCCCGCGCTGACGCCGGCTCCATGATCTGTCTCTGTTCGCCGCGCTCGTCTTCGGGCTCGCGGGTGACGACCGCCCGGTAGCCGGGTTCGTTCCGTACCAGCTCGCGGTGGAGACCGACCGCGGAGACCTGGCCCTCATGGATGAACACCACGCGGTCCGCGTGGTCGAGCAGCAGCGGCGAGGACGCGAACACCACCGTCGTACGGCCGGCCCGCAGCTCCTTCACGCTCCGCGCGATCCGGGCCTCCGTATGCGAGTCCACGGCGGAGGTCGGCTCGTCGAGCACCAGCACCTCCGGGTCGGTCACCAGCGAACGGGCGAGCGCCAGCCGCTGGCGCTGGCCGCCGGAGAGCGACCGGCCGCGCTCGGTGATCCTGGACCGCGTCGGGTCGCCGCTGCCGTCCACCGACGCCTGGACGAGCGCGTCGAGTACATCGCCGCACTGGGCCGCGGCCAGCGCCTTCTCCGGATCGACCGCGCCGGAGGCCGGGATGTCCAGCAGTTCCCTGAGCGTCCCCGACAACAGCACCGGGTCCTTGTCCTGTACGAGGACGCTGGCCCGCGCCGCGTCCAGCGGGAGATCGTCCAGTGCCACCCCGCCGAGCAGCACGGACGCGCCCCTCTCCTCGCCGGCGGGATGGCCCCCGAGGCGCTCGGCGAGCCGCCCCGCCGCGTCCGGATCTCCGCACACCACGGCGGTCAGCAGCCCGGACGGGGCGCGGAGTCCGGTGGCGGGGTCGTACAGATCCCCCGTCGGCCGGGCGTCGTCCAGCCCGCCGCGCTCGTCCTCGAACGCGCTCCGCCGCAGCGAGAGCACCCGGGCCGCGCGCTTCGCCGAGGGCCGGGAGAAGGAGTACGCCATGGCGATCTCCTCGAAGTGCCGCAGCGGGAAGAGCAGCAGCGTCACCGCGCTGTAGACGGTCACCAGACCGCCGACCTCGATCCTGCCGTCCAGCACGAGCCCGGCTCCGTACCAGATGACCGAGATCAGCATGATGCCCGGCAGCAGTACCTGGATCGCCGAGATCAGCGACCACATACGGGCGCTGCGCACGGCGGCCTCGCGCACCTCCTGCGAGGCGGCTCGGTAGCGGCCGAGGAACAGCTCCTCGCCGCCGATGCCCCGCAGCACCCGCAGTCCGGCGACGGTGTCCGAGGCCAGTTCGGTGGCCTTGCCCGCCTTCTCGCGCTGGACGTCGGCCCGTTGGGCGGCGCGGGGGAGCAGCGGCAGTACGGCGAGGGCGAGCACCGGCACGCCGATCGCGACCAGCGTCCCCAGCTCCGGCAGGTACAGCACCAGTCCGACACAGGTCAGCACGATCGCGATGAAGGCGGCGAGGAAGCGCGAGAGCGCCTCCACGAACCAGCCGATCTTCTCGACGTCGCCGGTGGAGACCGCGACGACCTCACCGGCGGCGACCCGGCGGGTCAGCGCCGCGCCGAGCTGTGCGGTCCTGCGCGCCAGCAGCTGCTGGAGGCGCGCGGCGGCGGTGATCCAGTTGGTGACGGCGGTGCGGTGCAGCATGGTGTCGCCGATCGCGATGGCGGCGCCGCACAGCGCGATGAAGCCGCCGGCGAACGCGAGCCGGCCGCCGGAGCGGTCGATCACCGCCTGGACGGCGAGCCCGGCGCCCACCGAGAGCCCGCCGATGCCCGTGAAGTGCAGCAGGCCCCAGCACACGGCCTTGATCTGTCCGCCCAGTTGACTGCGTCCGAGCCACAGCAGGAACCGGGGGCCCGACCTGGCATCGGGAATCCCTGGATCGGGATACGGAAGGTCGCGAATCTGCATGATGTCCCATGACTCGTGGAGTGGCCCAAACCGTGCAAGGTTCGCCTCATCGGAGTGCCCGGGGCAATGGGTTTTCCGCGAAATGAGCCAGAACGAGCCAGCGGGAGGGGGCCCGGAGGCGGTGGGCCGGACGGGTGCGGGGGCCGTACGTCACGCGCCGTACGGCCCCGCACCCACGGGGTTCGGATCACTCCTCGGGTCTGCCGGAGTCCACCCCCGCACGGGCCTTGCGCCACTCGCCGCGTGTGAAGTCGGGGATCTGCTGCGGGGCCCCGTTCGCCTTGAGCGACGCGTGGCTGAGCGGCACCGGCGCGGTCCAGGTCGCCGCGTCGTACACGTCGAAGTCGGGCACGAGGCCCAGCCGGACGCACTGCATCAGCCGGAAGACCATGATGTAGTCCATCCCGCCATGGCCACCGGGCGGATTGGCGTGCTCCTTCCAGAGCCAGTGGTCCCAGTCGGCGTACTTCCCGAAATCACCCCAGGAGTCATCGGTGTGGTCCGGCTCGATGTAGATGCGCTCCGGATAGTCCTCGAACACACCTTTGGTGCCGCCGAGACTGTTGATCCTGCTGTACGGATGTGGCGTCGACACATCGTGCTCCAGCCGGATGACCCGGCCCTTCGCCGTCCTGACCAGACTGATGGTCCGGTCGCTCTCGATGTACGTCTCCTTCCAGCTCGGGTCGCCGGGCGGCATATGGGCGGCGCGGTACTCGGCGAGCCCGAGCGCGGGCGTGCCGACGCTGGTGATGGAGACGGCGCGGTCGCCCCGGTTGATGTCCATGTAGTTGGCGACCGGGCCGAAGCCGTGGTTGGGGTAGAGATCGCCGCGCAGCCGGGTGTGCCAGAGCCGGCGCCAGGGCCCCTCGTAGTAGTCGGGGTCGAACATCAGCCCGCGCAGATCGTGGTTGTAGGCGCCCGCGCCGTGCAGCAGCTCACCGAACTTGCCCGCGTGGGCCATGCGCAGGACCCGCATCTCGTTCTTCCCGTAACAGCAGTTCTCCAGCTGCATGCAGTGCCGCCGGGTGCGTTCGGAGAGATCGACGAGCTGCCACAGCTCGTCGAGGCGCATGGCGATCGGACACTCCACCCCGACGTGCTTGCCGTTCAGCATCGCCGACTTGGCCATCTCGAAGTGGAAGTCCCAGGGCGTGGCCACATAGACGAAGTCGAGATCTCCGAGGGCGCAGAGATTCTCGTAGTCGTCCTCGCCGTTGGTGTAGACGGCGGGTGCGGGCTGACCGGCGCTCACCACCTTCGCCGCGGCGCTCTCGGTCTTCGCCTTCACCGGGTCGCAGAGGGCGACGACGCGGACGCCCGGGACGGCGAGGAAGAGGTCGATCACGCCGCCGCCGCGGTTGCCGAGGCCGATGATGCCGACCCGTACCGTCGTGCGGCGATCGAACGGGACCCCGGCCATGGTGCGGCCCGTGCGCGGGGGCGCCGAGGAGCCGGCGGACGCGGCGGATTCCGCGGCTCCGGCGGCCGCGGCGGGCCCGGCCGCGGCCGCGGTGCCGCCGCCGAGCGCGGAGAGGCCGAGCCCGGCGCCCGCCACACCCGCCGTGGTCCGCAGAACCGAGCGGCGGCTGACCTCTCCCTGGGCTCTGTCGTCACCGAGGGATGTGTCTTCTGTACCGGGGTTCTCCTGTGCTGCGTCGTGCATCGACCCTCCAAGGGGGAGTTGACGTGCGCGGCTGGTGCGTGAACCTCGGAAAGGACCTTGGCCGCCGACGCGGGCGATCGCAAGGTGATACGCAAGGGTCCGATTGGACTCTTGGGAACGGGCTGTTGGACTTCTTCCGCGCCGCGGTCAGCAGTGGCGCTCGGGTCCGCCCTCGACCAGCGTCGAGAGCAGCCCGCCGAGAACCTCGCGCTGCTCGGCCGCGAGCGGGGCCAGGACTTCCTTCGCGGCCGTCCGGCGGGCCACGCGCAGGGCCCGCAGCGTGTCCCGGCCGGTGTCGGTCAGCTCGATACGGATCACGCGCCGGTTGGTCGGATCGGGGGCGCGGCGCACCGAGCCGCTCGCCTCCAACCCGTCGACCAGGGAGGTCACGGCCCGGGGCACCACTTCGAGACGCTGGGCCAGGTCGGCCATCCGCGGCGGCTTGTCGTAGGACGCGACGGTACGCAGCAGCCGGGCCTGCGCGGGAGTGATGCCGATCGGCTCCAACTGCCGCTTCTGGATGCGGTGGAGCCTGCGGGTCAGCCGTAGCAGCTGCTCCGCCAGCAGGCCGTCGGCGTCGGGGGAGTTCATGGCGGAATAATATCAGGACTATGGTCATTGTGAACATAGGTAACAGTGAGCTAGACTCGGCGAGGCCCGTGGATGCGCCCGTAGCCGCGAGCCCCCGCCGCAGCCCCTCAGCCCTCGAAGGAGCCCATGAAACCCGAACGCTCGACGTGGACACCCTCGTCCCGCCCCGATGATCCGGGGCAGCCGGAGCCGCCCGCCCAGCTGCGGCGCATCTTCGGCCTCTTCCGTCCCTACCGCGCCCGGCTCGCGATCGTCGGGCTGCTCGTCGGCGCTTCGTCGCTGGTCACGGTCGCGTCGCCGTTCATGCTGCGCGAGATACTCGACACCGCCATACCGCAGGGCCGTACCGGACTGCTCAGTCTGCTCGCCCTCGGCATGATCCTCACGGCCGTCGTCAACAGCGTCTTCGGCGTGCTCCAGACCTTGATCTCGACCACGGTCGGCCAGCGGGTCATGCACGATCTGCGCACCGGCGTCTACGGCCGGCTCCAGCGCATGCCGCTCGCGTTCTTCACCAAGACCAGGACCGGCGAGGTCCAGTCCCGTATCGCCAATGACATCGGCGGTATGCAGGCGACCGTCACCTCCACCGCGACCTCTCTGGTCTCCAACCTCACGGCCGTCGTCGCCTCGGTCGTCGCGATGCTCGCCCTGGACTGGCGGCTCACCGCCGTCTCGATGGTGCTGCTGCCGGTGTTCGTCTGGATCAGCCGCCGCGTGGGCCGCGAACGCAAGAAGATCACCACGGACCGCCAGCGGCAGATGGCGACCATGGCCGCCACCGTCACCGAATCGCTCTCGGTGAGCGGCATCCTCCTCGGCCGCACGATGGGACGGGCCGACTCGCTCACCACATCGTTCGCCGACGAGTCCGAGCGGCTGGTCGGCCTGGAGGTGCGCTCCAACATGGCGGGCCGGTGGCGGATGTCGACCATCGGCATCGTCATGGCCGCCATGCCCGCCCTGATCTACTGGGCCGCGGGCATCGCGCTGGGCGCCGGTGGCACGGCCGTCTCCATCGGTACGCTCGTCGCCTTCGTCTCGCTGCAACAGGGCCTGTTCCGGCCCGCCGTGAGCCTGCTCTCCACCGGCGTGGACATGCAGACGTCGCTCGCCCTCTTCCAGCGCATCTTCGAGTACCTCGATCTGCCCGTCGACATCACCGAGCCGGAACGGCCGGTCAAGCTCGACACGATCCGCGGTGAAGTGCGGTTCGAGGACGTCGACTTCAGTTACGACGACAAGGGGCGCCAGACGCTGCGGGGGATCGATCTGACGGTCCCGTCCGGCGGCAGCCTCGCCGTCGTCGGCCCCACCGGCTCCGGCAAGTCCACCTTGAGCTATCTCGTACCCCGGCTGTACGACGTGACCGGCGGCCGGGTCCTGCTCGACGGCGTCGACGTACGCGACCTGGACTTCGACACGCTCGCGCGGGCCGTCGGCGTCGTCTCGCAGGAGACGTATCTGTTCCATGCCTCGGTGGCGGAGAATCTGCGCTTCGCCAAGCCGGAAGCCACCGACGAGGAGATCGAGACGGCCGCCAGAGCCGCCCAGATCCACGACCACATCAGCTCGCTCCCCGACGGCTACGGGACGCTGGTCGGTGAGCGCGGATACCGGTTCTCCGGCGGCGAGAAGCAGCGGCTCGCGATCGCCCGCACCATCCTGCGGGACCCGCCGGTGCTGATCCTCGACGAGGCCACCAGCGCGCTGGACACCCGTACGGAACACGCGGTGCAGCAGGCCATCGACGCGCTCTCCGAGGGGCGTACCACCCTCACCATCGCGCACCGGCTCTCGACCGTGCGGGACGCGGACCAGATCGTGGTCCTCGACACGGGCGCCATCGCGGAGCGGGGCACCCATGACGAGCTGATCGAGCAGGACGGCCGCTATGCCGCCCTGGTGCGCAGGGACGGCCGGCCGACGCAGCAGCCCGCCGAGGAACTGGCGTCGGTCTCTCCGTGACACGGCAGTGCCGCCGCCCCCGTGCGACAGGGAGCGACGGCACCGCTGGGACGGTGGGTGACGGCACCGCTGGGACGGGGTGTGACAGCACGGCGCTCGGTGAGCGGGAGTGTGTACGCTCCGTGTCCGGTCCGGCCGCCGGGGAGGGGTGGCTCGCGGCCGATCGTATGCCGTTCGTATGGTATTGCCGCGTCGGCCGTGTCGGCGCGCCTGAAGTGCCGGGTTCGCCGATCACTCCGGGTTAGCGTGCCCGCATGATGAAGAGCCCCGGGCACAGACCCCGTCTGACCCGCCGTGGCCGGGTGGTCCTGCTGCTGACCGTGATCCTGGTCGTGGCCGCCATGGTGCTGGTTCCCGTGCTCCTGCTGACCGGGGACAGCGAGGGCGAGAAGCGGACCACCCTGGTCATTCCGGAGGGCCGGCGCGCCGCCGACGTCTATGTCTCCGTCGACCAGGCGCTCGGCCTGTCCGCCGGTACCACCCGCAAGGCGGCGGGCACCGCGCGGCTGCGGCTGCCCGAGGCCGCCAAGGGCAACCCCGAGGGCTTCCTCTTCCCGGCCACCTATCCGGTCGGCTCCGCGACGACCCCGGCCAATCTGCTGAGCTATATGGTCAACACCGCCAACCAGCGGTTCGGGGCGGGCCGTATCAGCGCCGGGGCGCAGCGCGCCGGGATGTCGACCTATCAGGCCGTCATCATCGCCAGCATCGTGCAGGCGGAGGCGGATTCGACGGCGGACATGGGGAAGGTCGCCAGAGTCGTGCACAACCGGCTGTCGCTGGGCATGCCGCTCCAGATGGATTCGACGCTGAATTACGCGCTGAACCGTACGACGCTGAACACCAGCCACGCGGATACGAAGATCAAGAGCCCGTACAACACCTATGGGCGCAAGGGGCTGCCGCCCACGCCGATCGGCAACCCGGGGGAGGAAGCGATGAACGCGGTGCTCAACCCCGCGAGCGGGGACTGGCTGTACTTCGTCACCGTGCGGCCCGGGGACACCCGCTTCACCAACAAATACGCCGAACAGCGGCGCAACGTCGAGGAGTTCAACCAGATCCGCAAAGCCGCGAACGGCTCGAACTGATCGTTTCGCCACCCGGCCCCGGGGCTCGTGCGGCCCCGGGGTTCCGTGCTGTCAGGCCACGGCCGGTTCGCGCGCCAGCAGCTGCCTGATCTCGCGTACGGCCGCCCGTCCGGCCCGGTTGGCGCCGATCGTCGAGGCCGAGGGCCCGTACCCCACGAGATGGACCCGTTCGTCCCGTACGGCGCGTGTCCCCTCGACCCGGATACCGCCGCCCGGCTCACGCAGCCCGAGCGGTGCCAGATGGCTGACGGACGGCCGGAACCCGGTCGCCCAGAGAATCACATCGGCCTCCACCGTCCGCCCGTCGTCCCAGGCCACGCCGTCGGGGGTGATCCGGTCGAACATCGGCAGCCGGTCGAGTACCCCCGTCTCGCGGGCCCGCCTGATCGCCTCGTTGACCGGCAGCCCGGTGACCGACACCACACTCCTCGGCGGCAGTCCCCGCCGTACCCGCTCGTCGACGAGCGCGACGGCCGCCCGCCCCTGCTCCTCGCCGAACGGGCCCTCGCGGAAGACGGGCGGCCGGCGCGTCACCCAGGTGGTGTCCGCCGCCACCTCCGCGATCTCCATCAGATGCTGGGTGCCGGAGGCCCCGCCGCCCACCACGACCACCCGAAGCCCGGCGAACTCGTCGGGCCCCGGATAGTGCGCGGTGTGCAACTGCCGCCCCCGGAAGGTCTCCTGGCCGGGGTAGCGCGGCCAGAAGGGCCGGTCCCAGGTCCCGGTGGCGCTGATCAGCCCCCGGGCCGACCAGCTGCCCTCGGACGTCTCCACCAGCAGCCGGCCGCCGTCGCCCTCGCGTACCGCCCGTACGTCCACGGGCCGGTGGACCCGGAGGCCGAAGCGCCGCTCGTACGCCGTGAAGTACGCCCCGATGACCTCCGAGGAGGGCCGGCCGTCGTCGCTCGCCGCGGTGGTCAGCTCCATGCCGGGGAGCGAGTGCATGCCGTGCACCTTGCCGTATGTCAGCGAGGGCCAGCGGAACTGCCAGGCACCGCCGGGCCGTGGGGCATGGTCCAGTACGACGAAGTCGCGGTCGGGTTCCAGACCCGACCGCCGCAGATGGTAGGCGCCGGACAGACCAGCCTGTCCGGCGCCGACGACCACCACATCGATGTCCCGCACCCCAAAGTCGTTCACGTTTCTACCAACAGCCTCGGGGACGGGAATCTTCCCCCGAGCCGGCCGGTCCGGCCCCGGTTGCTCTCACCGGCCCCCGGAGAGCAGCAGCGGAGCGCCGCCGGGCGCGGACGCCGGACGGCCGTTCGCCGCCGGCACGCCCAGCAGCGGTGAGGCCGGGACGTGCGCGAGGAGCCCGCGCGCGGCCAGTTGAGGCGTCACGCCCTCCCCGAACCAGTACGCCTCCTCCAGATGCGGGTAGCCGGACAGGACGAAGTGTTCGATCCCCAGCTCGTGGTACTCCTCGATCCGGTCGGCCACGTCCGCGTGGCTGCCCACCAGCGCGGTGCCCGCGCCGCCCCGTACCAGACCCACCCCGGCCCACAGATTGGGCGCGATCTCCAGCCGGTCGCGCGACCCGCCGTGCAGGGCGATCATCCGCTGCTGGCCCACCGACTCGCTCTTGCCCAGCGCCTGCTGGGCCGCCGCGACCGTCTCGGGATCGAGATCGTCCAGCAGCCGGTTCGCCGTGGCCCAGGCGTCCTTGGCGGTGTCCCGCGAGATGGTGTGCATCCGGATGCCGAAGCGGACCGTACGGCCCCGCTCCTCCGCGAGACCGCGGATCCAGTCGATCTTCTCCTTCACCTGGGCCGGTGGCTCGCCCCAGGTCAGATAGACATCCGCGTGCTCGGCCGCGACCGGTCCCGCCGCCGCGGACGAACCACCGAAGAAGATCTCCGGCAGCGGGTCGGGCGGCAGCGCCGTCAGCCCGCCCTCCACCTGGTAGTGCTCACCGTCGAAGTCGTACGGCCGCCCGCTCCAGACGCCCCGGATCACCGAGAGGAACTCCGCGGTCCTGGCGTAACGGCGGTCGTGGTCGAGATGATCGCCGAAGCGGCGCTGCTCGGTCGAGTCACCACCGGTCACCACATTGAGCAGCAGCCTGCCCCGGGTGACGCGCTGGTACGTGGCCGCCATCTGCGCGGCGAGCACCGGTGAGATCAGCCCCGGGCGGAAGGCCACCAGGAACTTCAGCCGCTCGGTCTGCTGCGCGAGCGCCACCGTCGTCAGCCAGGCGTCCTCGCACCAGGTGCCCGTCGGCGTCAGTACCGCCTCGAAGCCCAGATGCTCGGCGGCCTTGGCGATCTGCGCCAGATAGTCGATGTCCGGGGCCCTGACACCGCTCACCGGCGTGACCCGGGAGCGCTTGATGCCGCCGTCGGTGTACGCGTGCCGGTCCACGAGCGTACGTCCGTCGCCTCCGGTCGGCAGGAACCAGTGGAGATGAATGCTCATCGGGAAGTGGCCTTTCCATAGCTGCGCGCCGACGCGCAGGGGTACGGCGGCATACGGTCAGCGGGACACGCCGACCGGGGCGACGAGAGAAGCGGGGCGAAGGGGAAGGAAAGGGCCCCGAGGGGAGAAAGAGGTCAGCAGCCGCGACGACACGCGGCGGACGCCACCCGCAGCAGGTCGATGTGACCGCGCGTGGTGAGCAGAGCTGAACGCAACATGCCTCGAAACGTAGTGAGCGTTTCCGGATCCGGTCAATGGTGTCTCGGCAGGCGGACGCGCGATCCCGGGGCGGGCGGGAAGATGGAGACATGCCCGACGCATTCACCACCAGGACCCTGAACGTCACCACCGGCACCCATGAGGCGGTGACCGATCTGACCCATGCCTGCGAGGAATTCCTCCGGGCCGGCGCGGCGGGCCGGGACGGCCTGCTGAATATCTTCGTACCGCACGCGACCGCCGGCGTGGCCATCATCGAGACCGGCGCCGGCAGCGACGACGACCTGCTCGCCGCGCTCCAGACCCTCCTGCCCGCCGACAACCGCTGGCGCCACCGCCACGGCACCCCGGGCCACGGCAGGGACCATGTCCTCCCCGCCCTGGTACCCCCGCACGCGACGCTGCCGGTGATCGGCGGACGCCTGGAACTGGGGACCTGGCAGTCCGTGTGTCTGGTCGACACCAACATCTCCAATGTCAACCGTCAGGTTCGGCTGAGCTTCTTGGGCTGAGCAAGATCGTCCCCGCCAGGCCCTGGGGAAGGGGGCTGGTCGGGCCGGGCAGCGACGCGGGCGGCGGGATGCGGGGCCCCATGGAGGTCCTCCTCCGCACCGGGCCTGACGGTAGATCAGCGGGCCGTCGGTGGCGCATGATGGAGGCGCCCGTCCCGCCAGAAGCGAGGTGCCCTGTCCCGATGAAGCGCAAGACCAGAATCCTCCTGGCGGGCCTGGCCTCCGTGGGCGGCGCCGTCGCCGGCGCGGGCCTGCTGCACAACCGCCGGCCTGATCGCAGGGAACGCCTCCACGTGACGGTCTTCGGCGAGCCCGGCTACCTGGGCCGCAACGAGACGCTGACCTGGACCGGCGGCGAGCGCGAGGTCGTCCCGCTCACCCGGGTACAGCTGCCGCGCATCGGCTCGATCAGGCTGGAGCGGCTCGTGTACCGCTTCCAGCCCGAGGTGCGGCTACCGAACATGTACATCCTGTGGCACGCCCTCACCGAGCGCCCGGACCGCACGGACCCCGAGGGCGGTGTGGCCAGCTTCATCGCCATGCACCAGCTCGCCGGCATGTTCTCGGTGGGCTGGTGGGAGCCGGTCCGCGAGTCCGAGGCGCGGTCGGGAGTGCGGCTCTGGGCCGGGCGCCCCGGCTGTCCGCTGCCCGCGCACGACGAGGGGAACCCCTCCGGTAAGGCGGCTCCCGGTAAGGCGGCTTCCGGCGAGGCGGCTCCCGGCAAGGCGGCGGCTTCCGGCGAGGCGGCGGCTCCCGGCGCCCAGCCCTGGCACGATGTCCTGGCCGACACGCCCGACCTCGGATCCTGGAGCACCCGCACCCGCTACCTCGAACTCGGCTATCACGACCGAGAGCCGGGCTGTTGATCAGGTGGCCGGCCATACCCGCTCGCGTAAGGCCTGCTCCGTCCCCGACACCTGACCCCGTGGACTCAGCCCCGCGGATTCAGCCCCGCGCCTCGCGGAAGCGCTTCGCCACCTCGCCCGCACCCACCGCCAGGACCCCCACTGCCACTACGGTGTGGAACGAGTCCGGGATCTGCCAGCCGCCGTTGACGTCGGACAGGAAGGCCGGGTTGAAGAACTCCTGCCGATGCAGGACCCACGCCAGCGGCAGCGCGAAGGCCGCCTCGGCAGCGAGGCTCCAGACCGCCGACGTACGCGTCCACACCCGCACCACCCGGATCGCGTCGAGCGTCACGAGGCCGACGAGTCCGGCCAGGATCGGCCAGATCCAGCCCGACCACAGGCCCGGGTCGAGCACGTCGAGGCGTATGCCGTCGTCGGTCCGGTACGGCTGCGCCGTGTGCTGCCAGACGATCAGGGCGATCAGCAGCGCGTGCCACGCCATCCCGGTGCAGGCCGCCGCGCCGCGCTTCTTCGGCGCGCGGAGCTCCGGCAGGTCGTCGGGCGTCCAGGCCCCGCCGACCGTGCCGGACCGCTTGCCGGACCGCTCGATCAGGGCGAACACCACGGTGAGCCAGGCGACCATCTGGGCGCCGACGGAGAGCACTGTCCCGACGGCCCCGCCGATCACCTCTGCGGACCCCTGGCCGTCCAGGACGCCGAGCACCGCGCTCAGGGCGGTGACCACCGGCAGCACGGTGGACAGCAAGACCGTGAGGAGCCGTATGTACGTCGGGTAGAGTCCGGGCCCGATCAGTGCGAGCGGCCGGTCCGCGTACTGGGCGGCGAGCCGGATCGGGTCGCCCATCTCGGTGAGCACCTCGCGCTCGGCGGCCTCCGCGTCGGCCGGGCCGCGGGCCTCGACGGTGTCAGCGATCGTGGCGCGCAGCTCATCGGCCACGTCGCCGCGCTGGTCGGCCGGGATGCGCCGGACGACCTCCGCCACGTAACGGTCGGTCAGCGTGCCGGTGCCGGACGCATGCGACTTACTCAACGGTCCCCCTGGGTCAGTCGTGATATCGAGGCGCCGAGAGTCTGCCACTCGCGCAGCAGTCCGGTGCGGACCAGAGCGCCGTCGGGGCTGACTCGATAGAACTTGCGCGGCCCGGAGTCGTCGGTGTTCCACGTGGTCCTGTGGGCCGGCCGACGCTCGGGCAAGCGGCTCAAGACCCATGACGTCGAGCAAGCCGAGGAACGGCAGGGAGTCGAGGTGGGTCCGGTCCCATGCGGGAGGGGTGAGGCGCCGAAAAAACTGATTGACCGTCGGCTTACGGTTTTCGCATGACGATCACGCTCCGGTTGGCACCGGTTACTGCCGCCAACATTGACGTCGCGATCGGCCTGAGGGTTCGCCCCGACCAGGAGCACTTGGTCGCGCCGGTCGTGAAATCCCTCGCCGAGGCGTACGTGTACCCAGACGTGGCATGGCCCCGCATCATCTTCGAGGGTGATCGGCCCGTCGGCTTTCTCATGGCCTTCCTCGACATCGACTTCGCGGGTGACGGCACGGGCACCGACATCCGCTCGGGGCTGTGGCGGCTCAACATCGCGGCCGGCGAACAGGGCCGCGGCTATGGCCGCTTCGCGGTCGAGTCCGTGGCCGCCGAAATCCGCCGCCGCGGCGGCACCCGCATGACCACCACCTGGCACCCGGGCGGGGACGGCCCCGAGGGTTTCTACTTGGGGCTCGGATTCCGGCCGACCGGGGAGATGAGCGAGGGCGAGAAGGTCGGGGAGCTGGAGTTGGGCTAGGGCGTGTCTGATAAATAGCGCCGTCCGCCCGGAGGGCGGGGCTCACGGCGTCTGGTGCGTGCGATCGCAAGGCGGAGGGTCGTCCTCGTAGCGGAGCTACGTGGACGGGCCCGACAACGCAGCGAGCGCGCGTGCCAGACGCCGTGAGCCAGGATGGATTTGTCAGACACGCCCTAGGGCCTGTCCGGTCGATCTTCGTGGGCCTGCGACGCCTGGCACGGCACCTCGCCGCGTTGTCGGATCGTCCTCGTACGGCCGGGCCATCCACAACGCCGATCCTCCGCCTTGCGATGCCGGCGGCCACGAGCGCCGCGCGTAAGCGCGCCGCGCGCCCGGTGGAGTCACCGGGCGCGCGGCACGTGCCGTATCGCTGTCAGGGGCTACGGGCTGATGAACTCCACCGCGTCCACATCGAACGCGTTGTCCTGCGGTGAGGTGAAGACCAGATACAGCCGGTGGGTGCCCGCGAGCGCCTCGACCGGGACGGCCGGGGTGGACCGGTAGGTGTCCCAGCCTCCGGTGTTGGGGACGGGGGTGGTGGCGAGGAGCTCCCCGTCGGGTGAGTCCGCCCGGAGTTCGATCGCGCCGACGCCGTACGGGGACGACAGCGCGTAGCTGACGCCGCTGATGCCCTCGACGCTCATCGGATCGAAGGCGATCCAGTCGCCGTCGCTGACGTCACCGATACGCTTGCCGTTCTCGGCGCCGGCCTGCGAGACCACGCGCGTGCCGGACTGCGCGTCGTGGTACTCCGCCTGCTTGTGTCGGGGCTGGAGTACGGACCGGCCGTAGCCGGTGAGCGTGGAGGCTCCCGGGGCCCCCTCGTCGGTGTACTTCGCGTTGAGTACGTAGGTCAGGTCCGCGCCTTCGGGGTGGCCGCCCAGGTCACCGGTGTCGACGGTGCCCTCGCAGCCCGGGATGTCGGTGGTCGGGTGCTCGTGGTCGTCATGGCCGAGGGCCGGGTTGACGGTGACCTTGGAGCAGTCGATCGGTCCGTCCTCCGGATCGGTGACCGTGACCTTGTACGGAATCTTGTCGCCGAACGTGATGAGTTTGCCGTTCACCGGGAAGTCGATGGTCACCTTCGGGGCGGTGTTGCCCGCGGTGATGGGGATGTTGGCGTAGCCCGACTTACCGGTCGAGTCGGTGACCTTGAGCTGGGCGGTGAAGTCCCCCGCCGTGGCGTACGTGTGGGTGGGGGCCGCCTCGGTGGAGTCGTACGTGCCGTTTCCGTCGAAGTCCCACGCGTAGGTCAGCGCGTCGCCGTCCGGGTCCGTGCTGCCCTCGCCGGAGAAGGCGATGTCGAGCGGCAGGGCCCCGTTCGTGACGGAGGCCGACGCTTTGGCGACCGGGATGCGCTGCCCCTGGGCGTAGTCGACGCGGTACAGGCCCGAGTCGTTGTTGCCGCCGCCGAAGGAACTGCCCCATTCGAGGACGTACAGCGAGCCGTCGGGGCCGAAGGTCATGTCCATCGGCTTGTTGAAGTTCACCGAGGACAGGAAGTCGTTGATCTTGAGGAGCTTCGCGTCCTGGTCGAACCGGATCTCCTTGACGTAGTTGCGCGCCCACTCGTAGAAGAAGCCGGCTCCGTCGAAGTAGGCGGGGAACTTCGTCGTGGAAGGGTTCTCACTGTCGTAGCGGTAGACCGGGCCGCTCATCGGGGCTGAGCCGCCGGAGCCCATCTCGGGGAACTCCTCGGAGGTGTCGTACCCGTACCAGATCTCCGGCTGGGTCAGGTCCGGCAGGTCGGTGAGCCCGGTGTTGTTGGGGGAGGGGTTCGTCGGGTTCGCGCAGTCGAACTTGGCGCCGACTTCCTGGGTGTCCGGGTTGTAGGGGGCGTACGCCTGGTTGTTGCCGTGGCAGAACGGCCAGCCGAAGTTGCCCGCCTTCTTGATGACGTTGTACTCGACGAGGCCCTCCGGCCCTCTGTCGGTGGTGGGGGCTCCGCGGTCCGGACCGTAGTCGGACACATGGACGTAGCCGGTCTTCGGGTCGACGGTGAAGCGGAACGGGTTGCGGAAGCCCATCGCGAAGATCTCGGGGCGGGTCTTCTTGGTGCCCGGCTTGAAGAGGTTCCCCTTGGGGATGGTGTAGCCGCCGCTCTTGGTGGGCTTGATGCGCAGGATCTTGCCCCGCAGGTCGTTGGTGTTGCCGGCGGTGCGCGCGGCGTCGAGCATCTCCTTGCCCGGACGCCAGTCGATCGGCGCGTACCCCTGCCAGTTGGGGTCGAGGTTGGGCGGTACGTCGTCGCCGACACTGAGATAGAGCGTGCCGTCCGGGCCGAACTCGACGGCGCCGCCGGTGTGTCCGGGTTCCGGGAAGGTGCGGTCCCGGTAGGCGGGAACGTCGAGAAGCTTCTTCTCGCTGGCCGGGTCGAGTGTGTCGCCCTTGATGGTGAAGCGGGAGAGACGGTTGATGTCCTGGGTGGCTCCGGCGGGGGCGTGGTACAGGTAGATCCAGCCGTTGTCGGCGAAGTTCGGGTCGAGTTCCATGCCGATCAGGCCGTCCTCGCCGCCGGTGTAGACGTCGAGCTTGCCCGCGGTGACGGTGGAGTGTGCCTCGGGGTCGAAGATGTTGACCTCGCCGCCACGCTGGACGTAGAAGACACGGCCGTCCTTGGCGACGTCGAGCTCCATCGGGTCGGCGGTGTTGTCGTCGAGGGTGACCTTCTCGTAGCCGCTCCAGACGGTGCCGCCGCAGTCACCCGCCTCGGTGCCCGCGGCCCACTTCAGTCCGCCGATGACATGGTCCCGGAAGTACGCCTCGCTGTACGCCGGGGTGTCATGGCCCATCGCGGTGGCCCAGACCTTGCCGCCCTGGGTGGTGCGGCACCAGGAGATGGGGTGGTCGGCGCCCATCGCGGAGCCGCCCGGGTCGTATGTCGTCTCGTCCGCGGTGACCAGGACGTGCACGTCGCCGCGGGGATTGCGGTCGAAGTTGTACCACTCCTCCGGGCGCTCCCAGCGCTCGGGCAGGCCCTTGGTGGAGGGGTGGACGCGGTCGGCGACCTTGGCCGTTCCCTGGAGCACACCGGGTGAGTGGGCCGGCATGTGGACGCCGCCGTTGATGGTCTCGTCCCACCACGGGAACTGCTCCTCGACGCCCATGTCGAGGGTGTTGTGGAGGGCGACGACGCCCCCACCGTTCCGTACGTATGTCTCCATCGCGTCGCGCTGTGCGTCGGTGTCCCAGACCATGCCGGAGTTCTGCAGCATGACGATGGCGTCGAAGTCCTTCAGCTTCTCGTCGTCGAATACGGCCGGGTCGGCGGTCTGGACGATCTCGAAGTTGTTCTCGGCCGCCTCTTCCTCGAACATCTTGATACCCGCGGGGATGGATCCGTGGACGTATCCCACGGCGCGGGTGAAGAGCAGGGCACGGAAGGCGGGTTCCTCACTGGTCGCGGCGGTGGCGGCGGCGGGAAGCGCGGCGAACCCGAGCAATAACGCGCTTGCCGCGGCGACGACCGCCCTTCTTATGCCGCGAGTATGACGGCTCATGACCGTTCCTCTCTGAGGGAGTTCGGTGTGCGGGTGCGGTACCGATCAAGGGGTGATCAAGGAGTGCCGAGCGCCTGGCGGAGGAAGGCGAGGCCGTCGGTGGCGATCCCGTCCTGGGTGGGGGCGAGAGGGCGCCACACGGACGCGGCGACGGCGATCGCGTTGTTGTGCGCGGTGAACGACTCGATGCACAGGGAGCCCCGGTAGCCGCGCCCGTCCAGGGCGGTGAGAAACCCGGCCCAGTCGAGATGGTCGGCACCGGGGGTGCCGCGGTCGTTGGCACACACCTGGACGTGGACGATGCGGGAGCCGGCCTCATGGACGGCACCGGGCAGAGTGCGCTCCTCGATGTTCTGGTGGTAGGTGTCGAGGGCGACGCCGATGACCGACGCGTCGAGGCCCTCCAGGGCCGTGAGGGTCTGGCCGACGGTGTTGAGCAGACCGGTCTCGTACCGGTTGAGCGGCTCGACCCCGATCCGTACCCCCGCCGCGCGCGCGTGGTCGGCCACGGGCGCGATGTTCTCCCTGAACTCCGCGTAGGCGGCGGCCCGTTCCCCGGCGCTCATGCGCCAGGTGCGTCCGACGGCGGTGTACACCGGGCCCGCCACGACGGGGGCCGCCACCGTGTGCGCCGCGTCGACGCACCGCAGCAGATAGTCTTGGGTGGCCCGTACGGTGCCCGGATCGGTCCGTACGAGGTTCCGGTCGGGCGGCATGACCGCGATCACGGCCGCCGGGGCGAGTCCGGTCGTGTCCAGCAGCTTGGCGGTGGCCGCCGGCTCCCAGTCCTCCGCCCGCTCCAGCGGTAGCTCGACGCAGTCGAAACCCCAGCCGGCCAGCCTGGGAAGCACCTCGGCCAGGGCGTCGGTCCCGACGGGGGAGTGCCAGATCCACGGATTGGCGCCGAGCGGGAACCGCGTCATCCCTTGCCTCCCCAGTCCTCGGGGTATCCGGGCAGATCGGCGCAGCCGCACATCGCGTAGTGCAGGGGCGGCATCCCAGGCTTGAGGTACTCGTCGAGGGTGTCCTGGGTGATGGAGGGCTGCGGGAGCTTCCACTCCTTGGGGACCTGCTGCCCCTGAAGGATCCTCAGAGCGGCGATGACCGGGGTACGCCACTGGAAGGTCGGGTACGTCGGGGCGAACGCGGTGAGGTTCTTGTCCTTCCACGCCTGGAGGAAGTCCTGCTGGTCCTCGCCGGTGATCGGCGGTACGTCCTGACCCGCGTCCTCGAACGCCTCCACCGCGGCGACGGCCGTCGCACCGGAGTCCATCCACACGCCGTCGATGGAGCCGTGCCGGGTCAGCGCGTCGGCGACGACCGATTTGGCCTTGGCCGGGTCACCATCGGTGAACTTGACGTCCACGACGTCGAGTCCGCTCTTGTCGAAGGCGACCTTCGCGGCCGACCAGCGGGTCTCCAGCACGTCCACACCGGGCGAGATGCGCAGGGCGAGGATCTTGCCCTTGGGCTTGACCTTCTCGACGAGGAAGTCGGCGGCGACCGCCCCGTATCCATAGCCTCCGACCGGATTGATGAAGGTGACCGCGCAGTCCGTCTCCACACCGCGGTCGAAGACGATGACCGGCACCTTGGCGCAGGCCTGCTCGACCGCGGGGGTGAGCGTGGCGGTGGTGTTCGGGGAGACGATCAGCGCGTCGCAGCCCTTGCCGGTGAGCTCCTGGATGTCGGAGATCTGCTTGTCGTCCTTGCCCTGCGCGTCGAGCACGGTGAACTCGCCGATCTCCTTGTGCAGTTCGACCTCCGCCGTCATGTTCTTCAGGCCGACCTGGCGCCAGGGGTTGAAGACACCGGCGTTGGAGAAGCAGAGGTGCAGACCGCCCGCCTTCCGCGTCCTGTACTGGGTGGTGTCGGTGAGCTCGGGGCTGAGCATCTGTTCCCACGGTTTGCCCGCGGGGCCCTGTGGCTGTTCCTTGGCGAGGGCCAACTGACGCTCGTACTCGGCCTGTTCGAAGAACTCCGACTGCTTGCCGCTGCCGGAGTCGTCCGCCGTGGCGGAGGCGCTGCCGGGCGCGGCCGGGGAGTCCGGTGGCGTGTCGCTCGTACAGGACGCGAGGAGACCCACCGCGAGCAGTGCGGCGGCCGAGGTGAGGGCGCGGCCGCGGAGCGGACTTCTGCGCGGGGGGCGGATCGCTGTCATGAGGCTTGTCCTCCCGAGGGGTTTTTACGTCGGCGGCGCAGCCGGGACCAGTCGGCGGCTCCCAGGCCGACGGCGGCGATGACGATGCATCCTTGGACGGTGGACTCCAGCGCGCCGGAGACGCCCTGGAGGTTGAGCAGGGTGAACAGCGCCTGCAGGGAGAAGGCGCCGGCCATGGCGGCGACGACGGAGCCCCGGCCGCCGCCCAGGACCACACCGCCGAGCACCACGGCCGTGATGGCCTCGAACTCGTAGCCCCTGCCCGCCTGGGCCGAGACGCCCGAGAAGCCGCCGACAAGGACGGCGGCGATCGCCGCGGCGACCCCGGAGAGGACGAAGGCGATGATCCGGGCCCGGGGGACCCGCACACCGGCGAGGGCCGCGGCGCGTTCGCTGTCGCCGGTGGCGACGAGCGTACGGCCGAAGTCCGAGCGCATCAGCAGGACGGCGGCGGCGCCGACGACAAGGCAGACGATCACCGCCCAGGGCAGCCAGCCGAACGCGGCGCCGCGCCCGAGCTGGCGGAAGGCGGTCGGCAGTGCGCCCTGCGGGGAGCCGCCGGTCCAGAAGAACACCGCGCCTTCGAGGATCAGCATCATGCCGAGGGTGGTGATGAACGACGGCACCCGCAGGGCGGTGGTGATCAGCCCGCTGACGAGTCCGGCGACCCCGCCCGCGAGGAGCAGCAGGGCGGTCACCAGCGCCCAGGGGGCACCGGGGAACGAGCCGTACAGCTCGGCGGCGACCACGACACCCGCCGTGACGATCGCCCCTACGGAGAGGTCGAACTCCCCGCAGACGATGACCAGATACTGACCGGCGGCGAGGATCACGAGAGGCGCGGCGCGCTTGACGAAGGAGAGGAGGCGGTCGGGTTCGTAGAACCCCGGATCGGTGAGGGCCAGCGCGGCGAGCAGTACGGCGAGCAGCACGAAGACGGGGGTGCTGGTGCCCAGTGCCCGTACGACGCGCTTGCCGTGGCGGGTGACGGTTGCCGTGGTCATGCGGTCGGCCTTCCCTTCGCGGCACGGCGGGGCCTGGCGTACACGGCGACGGCCGCGATGATGACGACACCGCGGACCACGTTCTTGAAGAACGGGTCGACGGCCAGCTGGTTGAAGACACTGTCGAGAACGGCGAGGACGAGGACACCGCCGAGGGTCCCCGCCACCCCGCCGCGACCACCGGCCAGCGCGGTGCCGCCGAGGACCACCGCGGCGATGGACTCCAGGTCGTAGCGGGCCTCCGTACCCGCCCAGGGCGCTCCCGCGCCGAGGCGCGCCGCGAGGAACAGCGCGGCCGCACCGACGCACAGCGAGCAGATGACGTGTGCGATGACGACGGTACGGCGGGTCCGGACGCCCGAGAGCCTGGCGGCGTGCTCGTCGCCCCCGGTCGCGTACATGTGATGGCCCAGGCGGGTACGGCGGGTGAGGAACCACACCGCGGCGGCCACCGCCGCGAGGAGGAACACGGAGACGGGCACCGGACCGACGCGGTCATAGCCGAGGTGCTGGAAGGAGGCCGGTACCTTCCCGGCGGGGCCGGTGTAGTTGTCCTCGATCCAGCCGCGCAGGATGAACGCCGTGCCCAGCGTCGCGATGAACGCGTTGACCTTCAGGCCGGTGACGATGAGTCCGTTGGCGAGCCCGACCGCGGCCGACAGCGCGAGAACGGCGATCACGGCCGTCACCACACCGCCGCTCGCCATGGTCTCGGCGGCGACGAGCGTGCCGAGGCTGATGAGATAGGCGACCGACAGATCCAGGGAGCCGGTGAGGATGACGGCGGACTGGCCGACGGCGACGAGGCCGAGCGCGACGCTGTTCTGCAGGATCGCGACCACGTTGGTGGTGGTGAGGAAATCCCCGCCCCGGGCGGCGACGACGATCCAGCCGAGGAGAGTGACGGTCAGTGCCGCGAGCCAGACACCGACGACGGGATCGCCGAGCCGGACCCCACGGAGGCGGACGCCGGCCCGGGGCCGGGCGATCGGTCCGCGATCGGTCGCGGTCACGCGGCCTCCTCCTGTCCGCCCCGGCGCCCGCTGGTGGCGAGTCGCATGATGCTCTCCTCCTCGGCGCCGGCGGGCAGTTCGCCCACGAGACGGCCCTCGGACATCACGAGGATCCGGTCGCTCATACCGATCAGCTCGGGGAGTTCCGAGGAGATGATCAGTACGGCGAGTCCTTCACGGGCGAGTTCACGTACGAGGGTGTGGATGGCGGCCTTGGCGCCGACGTCGACGCCGCGGGTCGGCTCGTCGAACAGGAGCACCTGGGGCCGGGCCGCGAGCCATTTGGCGATGACGACCTTCTGTTGGTTGCCGCCCGAGAGATACAGCGTCCGCTGGTCCTCGCCACGCGCCTGGAGACGCACGCGCTCCAGGAGCGCCGTGATCTCCCTGCCTGTCGGCGGCCCGCCGCGCGGGGCGACGGCCCGGGTGACGAGCAGCGCGTTGTCCCGCACCGACTGGTGCAGCGCGAGACCCTCCGTCTTGCGGTCCTCGGTGACCAGCGCGATGCCGGCGCGGATGGCCTGGCGCGGACGGCGGGGGCGCAGCGGTCTGCCGCCGACGGTCATGGTGCCCGTGGTGAAGGGGGCCGCACCGAACAGGGCGCGCGCCAGTGACGTACGTCCCGATCCCTGGAGGCCGGCGACGCCGACGACCTCTCCCGCCCACAATGTCAGGTTCATGTCATGAATACGAGCGTTGCCGCCGCCGGTGACCGTGAGCCGCTCCGCCCCGATCTCCGCCGGGCGGGCACGCGGCGGGTAATAGGCGGTCAGCTCCCGCCCGACCATGCCACGGACCACCTCGTCCGCGTCGGTCTCGGCGGTGCGCAGGGTGGTGACGCGGCGGCCGTCCTTGAGGACGGTGACGCGCTGCGAGAGGGCGAAGATCTCGGGGAGGCGGTGCGAGATATAGAGAATGCCGAGGCCGCGCGCGGCGAGCCGGCGCACGAGCGCCGCGAGGAGTTCGCTCTCGTGGTCGGCGAGGGGCGCGGTGGGTTCGTCCATCACGAGGACACGGACGTCGGAGGCGAGGGCCTTGGCGATCTCGACGGTCTGCTGACGCGCCACGGACAGCTCCCGGACCAGGGTGCGCGGGGTGATGCCGGTTTCGTCGATCCCGGCCAGGAGTTCACCGGTACGGCGCTCCATGGCCCCGCGGTCCACGAGTCCGCGGCGGACCGGTTCACGGCCGAGGAAGACGTTCTCGGCGACGGTGCGGTGGGGAAGGAGCGCGAACTCCTGGTGGATGATGCCGATTCCGGCGGCCTGCGCCTGCGCCGGGTGGGTGAAGGTGTGCGCGGTGCCGTCGATCGTGATGGTGCCGGCGTCGGGGATGTGCTCGCCGGCGAGAATCTTCATCAAGGTGGACTTGCCGGCGCCGTTCTCGCCCACCAGAGCATGGACTTCACCCCGTTCGAGGTCGAGCTCCACGTCATGGAGCACACGCACCCCCAGGAAGCTCTTGGACACGCCCTGCATCGTCAGCATCAGCCGGCTCCTCGGTCAGCGGTCTGTTGTGCAGAGTCGTGACTCATCTTTGACCTGTCAAGAGTCCAAGAGGCCTTGATTTTCGGCGAGTTGACCGAAACTTGTGTCGACCGGCGAACATATAACGCCTTGTGAGCAGCGGAAGTCGTGCCTAGGGTGACTGTCATGCCTGCGCCGTCGGATCACAGCGGTTCCGCCACCCACACGCCGGGCGAGGTGCTGGCGCTGATCAGTTCCGGAGCTGTGGCGACGCGCGCGGACATCGCGCGGATCACCGGACTGGCCCGCTCCACGGTCTCCCAGCGGGTGGACGCGCTGATCGCACACGGCTTGGTCGACGAATCGGCCCCCGCCCCCGGCGACTCGACCGGAGGCCGACCGCCGCGCCGGCTCCAACTGCGCACCGCCGGGCATCTGGTGGCCGGTGTGGATCTCGGCGCCTCACACTGCGCCGTGGCTCTGACGGACATCGGTGGAGCGATGCTGGCCACGCACAAGGAGCCACTGTCGATCGCGGACGGTCCGGAATCGGTACTGCGCAGGGTGGAGCGGGCGCTGCAGGCGCTGCTGAAGGAGACGGGACAGGATCCGCGGACGCTGCGCTCGATCGGCGTCGGGGTGCCGGGACCCGTCGAGTTCTCGACCGGCCGCCCCATCGATCCGCCGATCATGCCGGGCTGGCACCAGTATCCGATCCCGGAGTTCTTCGCCTCGCGCTTCGGGGTGCGGGCGCTGGTCGACAACGATGTGAACGTGATGGCGCTGGCCGAGCAGCGTCGTGCGTTTCCCGACACCCGCTACCTCCTCTACATCAAGGTCGGTACGGGCATCGGCTGCGGCATCGTGGCCGACGGCCGGCTCCACCGCGGCGCTCAGGGCAGCGCCGGGGACATCGGACACATCCGGGTCGGGGATCAGGGGGAGTCGTGCCGGTGCGGCAACACCGGGTGTCTGGAGGCGGTGGCGGGCGGGGCGGCGCTCGCGGCGAAACTGGCCGGTCTGGGGCTGGACGCGGCGTCGGGCAGCGATGTGGTGCGGCTGGTGGCGTCCGGCAACCGGGACGCCGTACGCATGGTGCGTGAGGCGGGCCGGGCGGTCGGCGAGGTCCTGGCGGGCTTGGTCAACTTCTTCAATCCGGACACGGTCGTGCTCGGCGGCGCCCTGGCCGCCGTACACGATCAACTCCTCGCCGGGGTAAGGGAAGCGGTGTACCGGCGCTCGCATCCGCTGGCCACACGTGTGCTGCGGATCGAGCCGAGCCGTACGGGCGAGAACGCCGCGGTCATCGGGGCGGGGATCCTGGCGACCGAGCACGCCATGTCGCCCTCCCAGGTGGACCGCCGGCTGGCGCGGGCGATGGCCTGACCGGTCGATTCCGGTTGATTCCGGCGATCCGGACCCGGCGCCTCCCCCGGTCGTTTCCGGCCGGGGGAGGCGTCGGAGTCCTGTCGGCGTACCGCGTGGAGTAGCGCCGTGCGGAGATCAGCCCAGTGGCTCGATCCACACGTTCCTGAAGCGGACCTTATTGCCGTGGTCCTGGAGCCGGATCGCTCCCGCCGCGGCCGATTCCGCGTCGCCGCTGCCCGTCGGGCCGTCCACGGCCACGTTGTCGTGGACCTTGATGCCGTTCCACAGAAGCGTGATCCTGGCGTCCTCGGTCTTCTTCCCCTCGGCGTCGAAACGGGCCGCGCGGAAGGTGATGTCGTATGTCTGCCAGGTCTCGGGCGCGGTGGCGGCGTTCAGGTCCGCGGCCACCTTGTTGTAGATCGAACCGGCCTCGTTCGCGGCGAGTCTCTCCACACCGAACGAGTCCAGGATCTGGATCTCGTACCGCTCCTGGAGGTAGATACCACTGTTGCCGCGATCCTGCCCGGTGACGTCCGGCGGCAGCTGAGGCACCCGGAACTCGGCGTGAAGTCTGAAGTCGCCGAAGGACTGCTTCGTGCGGATGTCGCCACAGCACACTTCGACGGAGTTCTCCGGGGTGCGGGGCCATTCGACGCCGCGGCCGTCGGTGTGCTGCCAGGCGGTGGAGATGCTGCCGCCGGAGAACAGGTCGATGCGGCTGCCGGGTCTGCGCACCTCGATCATGTCGAGATTGGCATGGCCGGTGTCCTCGGGCCGGTAGGTGTAGGTGATGGTGTTACGTCCCTTGCGCAGGGCGAACCGCTCGGTCTGGGTGGACCAGCGACTCCAGGCGCCGGTGGCGGGGAGGCTGATCTGCCGTGCCTGCCCACCGTTGACGCTCGCGCCGATGGTTTTGGGGCCGTCGAACGGGTTGGGGCCGTTGGCGTAACGCAGGCCCACGTCGTAGGTGCCCTTGGCGGGGACCTCGACCTCGAAGGTGGCGGTGGCGCCCTGGGTGCCGAAACCGTCGACGAAGCCGCCGCCCGTGTAGCCGGCGTGCTCGGTGTCGATGTCCGCGCCGCCGGAGAGCCGCGCGGACTCGGCGTCGTACGACGTGACGGGCGCCTCGGGGCCGGGCCGCGCGTTCAGGGTGTACCAGGCCTCGGTGGACCACAGCTGCTCGCCGTCGGCCGAGGCGAACGGGCGCGGTGAGCGTACGTGCACCACCCGGTCGGTCTTCAGCCCGGGGATGGTGAGCCGGACCGTACGGCGGTCCTCGGAGATCCGGGCGGACGCGACGGACAGGCTCTCCTCGTCCACCTTGGGGCCGCCGTACGCCGGTGTGGGTACGTAGCGCCACTGCTCCACGGAGTAGCCGGTCGCCAGGTTGGCGGCGGTCTCCTCCGACAGCGGTTTCGTGTAGGTGAGTTCGAAGCCGTCGCTGGTGGCGCGCATGGTCTTGATGTCGAAGGCGTTCGTGCCGTTCGGGGTGAGTTTCTGGAGGCCGAAGCGGAGCTTCCCTTCCTGTCCCCAGTTTCCGTCGGCGCCGAGGCCGCCCGCGTAGATCGCACCGTCCGGTCCGGTACTGATCCGGGTGATGCCCGCCTCCAGGCCCTGCGTGTGGCGGAACACCGCGCCCTGGTACTCGCCGTCCACCTTCTCCAGATCGGCGCGTTGCAGTCCGCCGTAGGTGACGTCACCGAAGAGCATCTGACCGGCGAAGGTCCCCTGCTCGACCAGCATCGGTGTGCTGGGGGAGTTCGCGATCTCGTTCTGCGGCAGCCAGAGCACCGGCTTGGTGACCGCGCGGTCGTCGAACGGGCCGTCGGGGTTGGTGTAGTGGTTGAAGAACCGGCCCTGCTTCACATGAACGAGCTTCGAGGCGGGCAGCCAGCCGCCCTGGTTGTCGTTGACGAAGAGATCACCCTCCGGGCCCCACCCGATCCCGTTCGGGGTCCGGAGACCGCCCGCGAGATAAGTGACCTTCCCGGTCTCCTTGTTGACCTTGATGGTGGTGCCGCGGTTCGCGGCCGGCTGCGGATCGGTCGTCGCACCGCCGTAGTTGATGGCGACCGAGAGATTCAGGTAGAAGTCCCCGTCCTTGTAGAGCAGTCCGAAGGCGAATTCGTGGAAGTTGCCTCCGTACGGCCAGGACGCGACCTTGCGGGTCGTGTCGGTGACGTCGTCGCCGTTGGTGTCGGACAACTCGGTCAGCTGGTGCTTCTCCGACACATACAGCTTGCCGTCGACGTACTTGATGCCCATCGGCTCTTTCAGCCCGTCGGCGATCTTCTTGTACGTGACCTTCTCCGGTCCGGTGTCACCCGTGACGTGATCGAGGATGTACGCCTCTCCCACGGTGTTGTCGCTGCCGCCCCACGTGGTCACGGCGAGCCGGCCGTCCGGCAGCCAGTCCATGGCGGAGACCTGCGGCTCGAAGCCTTCGGGGCGCAGGTCGGTGAGGGTGTATCCGGGGTGGACGGATGTCAGCGGGAGGCCGTCACCGGGGGTGTCGAAGCTGCCCTCGCACTCCTTGCGCCCGGGGGCGGTGACGCGGACCACTCCGGCGTCGGTGCTGAGGACGGAGTTCGGGACGAGCGTGAAGTCGGTGGCGCCCGGAGGCTTCCACTGGAGGGTCACCTGCTGGCCACCGCCGCGGTCGAAGTGGTCGACGCGGAGCGCGTGGTAACCGGAGGTGAGGGTGATCTCGCCGTCCTTGGGTTCGGCGCCGTGCAGTCCGTCGTGGTCGATGACCCGCTGGTCCCCGATGAGGAGACGGGAGCCGTCGTCGCTGATCAGTCGGAAGGTGTAGGCCCCGTCGGCGGGGACATCAATGTTGCCGATGATCTGCGACATGAAGTTGTCCGTGAAGCCGAAGCCCTCGGTGGAGGACCAGTCGACCGTGGGGATCAGCTTGTCGACGTTGGGGGTCTGGGCCGGCTTCAGGTCGCAGAGTTCGCTGAGTGGAGTCTGGACGTCGAAGACACGGAGGGTGACGCCGGGTTCCTGGGGCGGCAGTTCCGCGGCGGCCCTCGCCTCCGCGCCGACCGCGGGCGCCACGAGACCTCCGGTGACGAGGGCGGCGAGGAGGAACCCGGTGAGGGTCCGTGATCTGCGTCGACTGGGGCGGGGGCTCTGGTACTTGTGTGGCTGCACTCGTCCTCCTGCTGGGGGCTGCGAGTGGGCGGGGACCGGGGCGGCCCCGCGCCCGCGGAGTGGAGTTCGTACACGTACCGGCGGTTCGACGGCGGAGTTACGCCGTGTTTCACGCGGAGTTCCGCGCGAGAACGACGCCCAGGGTAGGGACAGCGCCCCACACCGTCCATACTTTGTCCTCAACAAGGAAGAACTGGCCGATAGTTGAGGCAGGCGCACGCTTCGTCGGTGGCGCTCCCGATGTCGCAGGGGCGCGGGCTGCGACACTGGGGGAGGGGCCCGCGCGAGTGGAGCGTGCCGGACTGCGGTGAGGAGCGGCGCAATGGCGAAGACGTATCGGGTGGGAACGGGCACGCGCGCGGTCAACCGTGTATTCCAGTTGATGACGCGCCTGGGCAGGGGCAAGAGCTACCGGTACATCCTGACCGTGCGAGGCAGGAAAACGGGCCGGGCTCTGTCCAACCCGGTCGATGTGATGGAGTCCGGTGGCCGGCGCCGGCTGGTGGCCGCGTACGGGGTGACCAACTGGGTGCACAACGCGCGAGTGGCCGGACAGGTGAGTATCAGCCGAGGTGGCACATCGGAGACGCTGCGAGTTGTCGAGCTGGGACCGAAGGAGAGCGTGCCGGTTCTTCGGCAGTATCTGCGGGAGGTGCCCATCACGCGCCCGTACTTCGATGTGACGGCCGAGTCGACTGATGAGGAGTTCGCCGCCGAAGCGGTCCGCCACCCTGTCTTTTCCCTGGCCCCGCTGACGTGACCGGCGTGACAGGGGCACTGGGCGCAGGGGCGGTCGTACGAGGCGCGGCTTTCCGGCTCTCCGGCTCTCCGGCTCCCCGGCTCCCCGGCGTTTCCGGCCCGTCGGCCTTTCCGGCTTCAGACGGCTGACCAGCCGTTGTCGACGGGCAGGACAGTGCCGTTGATGTTGCCGGCGGCGTCCGACGCGAGGAAAAGGATGGCGGCGGCCTGCTCCCCGGCGTCGGCCACTCTGCCGGAGAGAGCGATATAGGGGCCGATCACGCTCGGGCCGTGTGCCTCCGCCGCGACGTCGACCCGGATATTGGTCGCGGTCGCGCCGGGGGCGATGGCGTTGGCGCGGATTCCGTTGTTCCGGTACATCACGGCGAGGGACTTCGTCAGGCCGGCGATACCGTGTTTGGCGGCCGTGTAGGCGGCGCCGGCCGCGCTGCCGCGCAGGGCGGCCTCGGACGCCGTGAAGACGATCGCCCCGCGGCCCCGGTCCAGCATGTGCGGCAGCGCGGCGCGGGTCAGCATGAAGGGCGCCGTCAGATTGACCCGGATGACGCGCTCCCATTCGGCGTCCTCGGTGTCCGCGAGGGCCGACATCCGGTCCATGATGCCTGCGTTGTTCACCAGGACGTCCAGGCCGCCGTACGCATCCGTGGCCGTGGCGACTATCTCGTCCACCACCCGCTGCTCGCTGAGATCGCCGACGACCGCGCGGGCGACGCCTCCCGCGGTCCTCACCGCCTCGACCGTCCGGTGGGCGGTCTCCCGGTTGAGATCCGTGACCAGTACGTTCGCGCCCTCCGCGGCGAATCGCAGCGCCGCGGCCCTGCCGATTCCCGATCCCGCTCCGGTGACAACGACGCTGCGTCCCTCGAAACCGGTGCTGCTCATGGGCACTCCCTACGCCGTATGCGGCTGTGTCGTGCGACCCCGCCGACACCGCGGACAGTGGATTACTTGAGTCAGGCAAGCATGTGTGAGTTACTTGAGTCAAGCAAGTGAATGTGAAGTTGCTTGAGTCAGGCAAATAGATGCTAAAGTGTATGGATGCCCAAGCCACCGCCAGCAGTTGCTACGGCCGCGGCCTCGGCCGATGTGATCGAGATCGAGCGGGCGCTGAGCCGCGTCGCCTATCTGTCCAGCAGGGTCCGGCCGCACGACCGCCTCATGAGCCAGGCCGGGGTGTCACTGGACCGCGCCGCCGTGGCGCTGCTGCGGCAGATCGCCGACACCGAACCCCAGCGCCCCAGCGAGCTGGCGAACCGGCTGGCCGTGGAGGCATCCCATGTCACCCGGAAGGTACAGCAGTTGGAGAAGTCGGGGTACGTGACCCGCGTCCCGGACCCGGAAGACGGTCGTGCCCAGCGTATCCAGCTCACCCCGGTCGGACGGCGGGCGATCGACCGCATCCGCGACGCGAGCCGCCGGGGGATGCGGGCGGCCCTGGCGGACTGGTCGCCGCAGGACCTCCAGCAGCTCGCCGCCCTGTTCCACCGGATGGTCGACGACTTCCTCGGCTACGCCGACAGCGATGCCGTCATCACTACCGAGCGCCCCGCCTGAGGGCACGGCCCTGGGCGCCCGGGGCCCCAACACCGCCGTTCGGACGTGAAGCGTGAGCCTTACGCGAAGTGGTCCTTCCATATACGGGATGTGCGGGGTGAACGAGATGCGGGGTGTGAGCGAGGTGCGCCGGAGCGTTGGCGAGAAACCGTCGGCGGTTCGTGGGGACGGGCAGCATGTCCTGGTCATCGTCGGTGATCAGGAAATCTCGGAACTGCTCACGACGACTCTGGAACTGGCGGGTTATCGGGTCGCGACGGCGCCTACCGGCGCCGAGGGCCTGGCGCGGATCGTGGGACACCGGTTCGACCTGGTGGTCCTCGACACGACGCTGCCCGACCTGAACGCTCTCGCCCGCGCGGGCCGCCCCGTCACCGACCGCCCAGCGGTGCTCTACCTGACCGTGTGCGAGTACCTGGACAGCCTCCTGCCCGAACTGGGGGCGGGCCAGGAGGACTACGTCACCATGCCGTTCCGTATCGCCGAAGTCCTCGCCAGGGCACAGGTGTTACTGCGCGGGCGTGGCCGCGGGCGCGGTTCTGTACGGCGGGGGCCGTGCTACGGCGACCTCGTCCTGAGCGACGCCACCTGCCAGGCGTGGCGCGGGCCACGGGCGCTCGATCTCACGCCCGCGGAGTACCGGCTGCTGCGTCATCTGCTGGTCAACGCCGATCAGGTCCTCTCGAAGGAACAGATCTGCCGTCACGTCTGGGGCGACGGCCGCGCCGACAACGCCATCGAGAAGCTCGTCTCCCGCCTCCGGCACAAGGTCGACCAGGAGGAACCGCAACTGATCCATACCCGCAGGGGTTTCGGCTACCTGCTCGGCCGCTGACCGGCCGACCGGCCCCTGACCGACCAGCTGCTGACCGACGGGCCGCTGACCCACCGACCGGCTGCTGACCGACCGACAGGCCGCTTGCCGACCCGCCGTTGACCGGCCCGGTCCCGTGAGAGACCTGAGCGTGTGATCGGCCTCACGTCAGCTTGCTGTCAGGTAATTGACCGGATGGTGTCAGTCCACTCCGGTTGCATGTGTGTACATAGAGGCGTCCCGCCACCGTTCCCCGCACTCCGCCCCGGCGGAGCCCCCACCGAGGAGTGACATGGCCGACACACTGACCGATACCGCGGCCGACGCGGCCCGGCCGGTCCCGGAGTTCCCGATGCCCAGGGCGGCCGGCTGCCCGTTCGCCCCGCCCCCCGGCCTTGCGGAGCTCCGTGACGAGACACCGATCACGAAGGTCAGGATCTGGGACGGCAGCACGCCCTGGCTCATCACCGGACACGCCCACCAGCGGGCCATCCTCACCGATCCCCGCCTCGGCAACGACGACAAGTTCGGAGCCTTTCCGCATGTGAGCGCGTACCGGGCGGACATCGCGAAGGTCACCCCGAAGCTCATCACCAACACGGACGCCCCCGAGCACACCCGGCTGCGCCGGATGGTCAACCGTCCGCTCCTCCTCAAACGGGCCGAGGCCCTGCGCCCCGCCATTCAGAAGATCGTCGACGATCTGATCGACGACCTGCTGGCCGGACCGAAGCCCGCCGACCTCCTCACCGCACTGGCGCTGCCCGTGCCGTCGCTGGTGATCAGCGACCTGCTCGGAGTGCGGTACGAGGACCACGAGTTCTTCCAGCGCAACAGCAATATCGCCCTCGACCGCGACGCGCCGCCGGAAGAGGCGCGTGCGGCGAGCGGCGCGCTCTCCGGGTACCTGGACGAGCTGCTCACCGAGAAGCTCGCCGCTCCCGGCGGGGACGCGATGTCCGAGATGGCCGCCCGGGTCACGGCCGGCGAGATGACACGGAGCGAAGCGGTCCACATGGGCGTCGCGATGCTCATCGCGGGACACGAGACGACCGCGACCATGATCAGCCTCGGCACTCTCGCCCTGCTGGAAAACCCCGAACAACTCGCCGTGTTGCGGGACACCGAGGACCCGAAGGTCGTCGCGGGCGCGGTGGAGGAACTGCTGCGCTATCTCTCCATCGTCCACTCCGGCCTGCGCCGGGTCGCCCGCGAGGACATCGAGATCGGCGGCCAGGTCATCCGCGCGGGGGAGGGGGTCGTGGTGGAGATCTCCGCCGCCAACTGGGACTCCACGGCCTTCCCCGAGGCCGATCGGCTGGACCTCACCCGCAATGCCCGTCTGCACAACGCGTTCGGCTTCGGCCCCCACCAGTGCCTGGGCCAGTCGCTCGCCCGGGTGGAACTCCAGGTCGTCTACGGCACGCTCTACCGGCGCATTCCCACCCTGCGTCTGGCCACCGCGTTCGACCGGATCGAGTTCGAGGAGAGCGGGACCACCTACGGCGTGCGCTCACTGCCCGTTACCTGGTGAGCCACGCGGTCGCCGACCGACGAACCGACATGAAGCGACTCACGGACGGCACGACGGCACGACGGCATGACGGCATGGCGACGTGGCGACGTGGCGTCGCGGCAGTGATCCAAGAAGCCCTGAGAGGACACGCATGCCCACCCCCCGCACGTCATCCGCCGGCCCCCAGCCGGACCCGGAGGCGCTCGGATTCGACCCGGACGCCCTGCGCGCCCGCTACCGGGCCGAGCGCGACCGCCGGATCCGCCCCGACGGCAGCAAGCAATACCGCAGCACCACAGGAGAGTTCGGCTATTACGTGGACGATCCGTACGCGGACCCCGTGCCCGACCGGGCGCCCCACGACGACCGGGTCGAGGTCGCGATCATCGGTGGCGGGTTCGGCGGCCTCCTCGCCGGCGCCCGGCTGCGCCAGGCGGGCGTGCGGGACATCCGGGTGATCGAGAAGGCCGGGGACTTCGGCGGAACGTGGTACTGGAACCGGTATCCGGGGATCCACTGCGACATCGAGTCGTACATCTATATGCCGATGCTCGAAGAGGTCGGCCATGTACCGAAGTGGAAGTACGCGCCGGGGGAGGAGATCAGGCAGCACGCGCGGGCGATCGGGCGGCAGTTCGAGCTGTACCGTGATGCCTGCTTCCAGACCGAGGTGACCGAACTCCGTTGGGACGAGGCCGAGTTCGAGTGGACCATTCGTACCGACCGCGGCGACCGTATGAGGGCGCGCTACGTGGTGGTCTCCAGCGGACCGTTCAGCCGGCCGAAACTCCCCGGCATCCCGGGCATCGAGACCTTCCAGGGGCACACGTTCCACACGAGCCGCTGGGACTACGCGTACACCGGCGGTGACGCGGACGGCGATCTGCACAAGCTCGCCGACAAGCGTGTCGCCATCATCGGTACCGGCGCGACCGCCATCCAGTGTGTGCCGCACGTGGGGCGTGATGCCAAGCATCTCTATGTGTTCCAGCGCACGCCGTCCTCGGTCGACATCCGTGACAACCGCCCCACGGACCCCGAGTGGGCCGGGGCGCTGACCCCTGGCTGGCAGCGGCGCCGCCGGGACAACTTCCTCGCGCAGGTCTCCGGCGGCGGCGCGGACGAGGACCTGGTGTCCGACGGCTGGACCACCAGCGCCCGGCTGCTCCAGAGCCTCCTGCCGAGCGCGAGCGGCGACACCCTGCCACCCGAACAGCGCGGTCTCATGGCCGAGTTGGCCGACTTCAAGAAGATGAACGAGATACGCGCCCGGGTGGACACCGTCATCGAGAACCGGGCGACGGCCGAGGCGCTCAAGCCCTGGTACCGCTACATGTGCAAGCGCCCCACGTTCAGCGACACCTACCTGCCCACGTTCAACCGGCCCAATGTCACGCTGGTCGACACGGCCGGCCGCGGCGTCGAACGCATCACCGAGAACGCTCTTGTGGTCGGCGGTGTCGAGTACGAGGTCGACTGCGTCATCTTCGCGACCGGTTTCAACATCGGCGGTCCGCCGGCCGAGCGGGCCGGACTCAACGTGCACGGCCGGGACGGTGTCACGCTGGCCGAGTCATGGAAGGACGGTCCGAGGACGCTCCACGGTTTCTACAGCCATGGCTTCCCCAACTTCTTCCACCTCGGCGCTCTCCAGAACGCGGTCTCCGTGAATTTCGTCCATGTCCTCGACGAGCAGGCGACCCATGTCGCCGAGATCGTCGCCGAGGCGGGCAAACGCCAGGCCCGGTACATCGAGCCGACCGCCGAGGCACAGGCCGCCTGGGTCGCCACGATCCGGGACAGGGCGCCGGACACGCATGCGTTTTTCGCCGAATGCACCCCGGGCTACATCAACAACGAGGGCAAGCCGAGCAAGCGGAGCGAGTCGTACGGCGGCGGCCCGATCGAGTTCTACGAACTGATCACACGCTGGCGCACGGACGGTGACATGAACGAGGCGATCATCCAGTGACCGGGCGGGCCAAGCCGGTTCGGATTCCGGTTCCCGTGACAACACCTTCAACAGAGGGGGAGCGATGAGGCAGCCCAGCCGATTCGACGACACCGGCCGGTGGCACACCACGAGCGAGCGGTGGAACACGACGAGGCTGAACCCGCCGAACCGGCTGTGGGGTTCGAACGGCGTCACCTTCGGGCCCGACGGGCGGTTGTATGTGGCGCAGTTCATCGCCGGACAGATCAGCGCCGTGGATCCCGCCTCGGGGGACGTCGACGTGGTGGTGCCGATGGACAGCCCGGTCCAGGCGCCGGACGATCTCGCCTTCGGTGCGGACGGTTCGATGTACATCACCGACCTGACACCGGGCAGGGTGTGGCGCCGGGACCCCGCCGGTGAGTTCACCCTGGTCTCCGACGCGCTGAAGTTGCCCAACGGCATTACCTGCGTGGGAAATCGCCTCTTCGTCAACGAGATGCGAAGCAACGGCCGTCTGATGGAGCTGTTCCCCGACGGTGGCGATCCGGCGGTGCTCACGGACGGACTGGCCTGGGGCAACGCGATGCAGCTCGGTCCGGACGGTCTGCTCTACTACCCGCACATGATCGCCAACGAGGTGTGGCGGATATCCCCCGACGGCGGTGTGCCCGAGCTGGTCGCGGAGGACGTGGACGACCCGGTCGCGGTCCGGTTCGACCGAGGCGGTGTTCTGGTGGTGCTGTCGCGCGGTGTGGCGGGCATCGTGACCCGTATCGATCTCCGTACCGGAGTGCGGTCGATCGTCGTCACCGGTGTCGTGGGGCTGGACAACGCGGCGTTCGACGACGAGAACCGGATGTTCGTCTCCAGCTACGCGAGCGGCGGGGTCACGGAGATGCACCACGACGGCCGGATCCGGGAGATCGTGCCGCGCGGGCTCGACGGTCCCTTCGGCGTGACGGTCGATCTCGGCGGCACGGTGTACGCGGCCGACCACTACCGCGTGGCGAGCCCGGCGGGCCCCGAAGAGGGCGCGAACGGGAAGGTGAACGGGACCGCGAACGGCAACGGGAACGAGAACGGGACCGACAACGCGAACGGCAACGGGAACGCGAACGAGTCCGGCGGCATCGTCACACACGATCTGCTGATCTTCGTCCATGGCGTCACCGCGGATGACGGGGTCCTGCACCTCACCTCGCAGCTCGGCGACGTCCGTACCTACGACCCCGTAGGGAAGACCACGAGGGTACGGGCGACCGGACTGAGCGAGCCCACCGGTATCGCGGTCGCGCAGGACGGCTCGCTCGTGGTCGCCGAAACGGGCGGCGGCCGGATCCTGCGGATCGACGAGTCCGACACGGTCACCGTGCTCGCCTCGGGGCTCGTGCACCCCGTGGACGTGGCCTTCGACGGAGAGCGGCGCTGTTACGTCAGCGACGACCGGCTCGGGGCGGTGCTACGGCTCGAGGACGGCGAAGCGGTCACCGTCGCGGACGGGCTCGGTGCGCCGCAGGGCCTGGTCGTCCGCGACGACGAACTGTTCACGGTGGAGACGGCGCACCGGCGACTGCGGGCGATATCGCTCGTCACGGGGGAGAGCCGGATCGACGCCGAGAACCTCGCGGTCGGCCTGCCCCCCGGCACCACTCGCCCCACCCACCCGGCCCGCCACCCGGTGCCCGGAGTCCCGGGCCCGCCCAACCAGTTCGCCGGCCTGGCCCTCGGCCCGGACGGCTCCCTCTTCCTCTCGGCCAACGGCGAGGGGAGCGTGCTGCGACTCTCCCGTATCGCCCTTGAGGGCAATACCCCCTAGGCGTACCGGGGTCTGTCGGGGGCCGCGAGGTCGTCCGGCATCCACCGGGCGGGTCGGCCGCGCTTCGCGGCGGGGAGCCACTCCCGCACCCGCCGCCGACGGGCCCGTCGGTCGGCCGTCCGCCCACGGGCCCGGCAGCGTGTGCGGAAGGTCAGACGGCCCGGCCGGTGACCTCGTAACCGGCGTCGGCGACCACCTTCGCGATCTCGGCGCCGTCGGGCTCGCCGCCGGTGGTGACGCCGACACGGCCGGCGGCGACGTCCACGTCGACGCTCAGGACGCCGTCCAGGTCGCCGATGGCCTTGGTGAGCGTGGACTCGCAGTGGCCACAGGTCATTCCGGCGACCTCATAGACAACCGTGTGGCTGTCGGCGACAACGGTCGTGCCGTTCTGCGCCGTGCTGGTCGAGCAACTGCCGTCAGGCGTACAGCAATCGGACATGGTTCCTCCCGGAGGGCAGATCGTTCGATACCCAGGAGGGGTATCGTGACTGACCTGCTCATGTATACCCCCACCCCGTATCCATGGCAAGGGGCGACGCGGGTTTGTGCATACCCCCTAGGGGTATATGCTGGGCGTAGTCGGTCAGCGGGACCAACGCCGGACGATCAGAGGAGAGCACCATGAACACCGCGATGAGGATCACCGCGTACACCACCGCGCTCGCCGCTTCCTTCGGTGCGGCGTACGGAGTCGGGACCGTGGTCACGCCGGTCTCGACGGACCCGGAGCCCGCGGCGCACGCGGAACACGCGGGTGCGCCCGACGGGGGAGACGGGGCAGGGGAGGCCTCGCAGGGTGGTCATGACGCGCCGGCGGGCGGGTTGCAGGTCTCGGAGGGCGGCTACACCCTCGACCTCAGGACGCCCCGCGTCCCCGCGGCCCGCATCACCGAACTGCGCTTCGCCATCCGCGACAGCTCGGGGCGTCAGGTCACCGCCTTCCAACGCGAGCACGACAAGGAACTGCATCTGATACTCGCCTCACAGGACCTGGCCACCTACCGGCATCTGCACCCCACCCGGGCGGCCGACGGCACCTGGAGCACACCGGCGAACCTCCCCGCCGCCGGCGGCTACCGCCTCTTCGCGGACTTCACACCCGCCGCCAAGGGAGCGAAGAACCTCACGCTCGGCGCGGACCTCGCCGTCGCGGGCGACTACCGGCCCGCCCCGGTCCCCGCCCCCTCGTCCACAGCCACGGTCGACGGCTACACCGTCACACTCACCGGCCCACTGCGCCCGGGGACGGCCGGCGAACTGAACCTGAAGGTCACCAGGGCCGGCCGGCCGGTCACCGACCTCCAGCCGTACCTCGGTGCCTACGGCCATCTGGTCGCCCTGCGCTCCGGCGACCTGGCGTACCTGCATGTCCACCCCAACGGCGCGCCCGGCGACGGCGAGACCGAACCCGGCCCCGACGTGTCCTTCACCGCCACCGCACCCAGCGCCGGCACCTACCGTCTCTTCCTCGACTTCAAGCACAACGGAACGGTCCGCACCGCCGCCTTCACCGTCACCGCAGGAACCGCACCCGCCGGAACCGCCCCCGCCACCGGGGACGCCGGGGACGCGGAGCCGACCGGATCGCCCGCCGGGGGAGAGGCCGACGGCCACGAGCACTGAGGCCGGTGCGTCCCGGCGGACCGCCGCGGCGAAGACGGAACCGCCCCAGCCGACAGAGATGTCGGACGGGGCGGAACCGGTGGGCGGACAAGGGGAGTTCGGGTGCGGGGCCGCGGCGCCCGCGGTGCCCCGGTCACGCGGGGCGGACCATCCCCGTGCCCGTGGGAGCCGTCAGCCGAGAAGCGCGAGGGCCTGGGTGAACGTGGCCGAAGGACGCATCACGGCCGCGGCCTTGGCCGGGTCGGGCTGGTAGTAGCCGCCGATGTCGGCCGGCTCGCCCTGTACCGCGATCAGCTCGTCGACGATGGTGCTCTCCTGCTCGGCCAGCGTCTTGGCGAGGGGCGCGAACGCCTCCGCGAGCCGACCGTCGTCGGTCTGCCTCGCGAGCTCCTGCGCCCAGTAGAGCGCCAGGTAGAAGTGGCTGCCGCGGTTGTCGATGCCACCGAGCCGGCGGCTGGGCGACTTGTCCTCGTTGAGGAAGGTGGCCGTGGCGCGGTCGAGGGTGTCGGCGAGCACCTGGGCGCGCGCGTTGTCCGTCGTCTGCGCGAGGTGCTCGAAGCTGACCGCGAGCGCGAGGAACTCGCCCAGGCTGTCCCAGCGCAGGTAGTTCTCCTTGACGAGCTGCTGCACGTGCTTGGGCGCGGAGCCGCCGGCACCGGTCTCGAACAGCCCGCCGCCGTTCATGAGCGGGACGACGGAGAGCATCTTGGCGCTCGTGCCGAGTTCGAGGATCGGGAACAGGTCGGTCAGATAGTCGCGCAGCACGTTGCCGGTGACCGAGATCGTGTCCTCGCCCCGGCGGATGCGCTCCAGGGAGAACGCGGTCGCCTCGACCGGCGGCATGATCTCGATCCGCAGGCCCTCGGTGTCGTGCTCGGCGAGGTAGGTCCTGACCTTCGCGATGAGGTTCGCGTCGTGCGCGCGGCCCTCGTCCAGCCAGAACACCGCCGGGTCGCCGGTCGCGCGGGCGCGGGTCACGGCGAGCTTGACCCAGTCCCGGATCGGCAGGTCCTTGGCCTGGCACATGCGCCAGATGTCGCCCGCGCTCACCACGTGCTCCAGCACGACATCGCCGGAGCCGTCGAGGACACGCACCGTGCCGGTGGTGGGGATCTCGAAGGTCTTGTCGTGGCTGCCGTACTCCTCGGCCTTCTGCGCCATCAGACCGACGTTCGACACCGAGCCCATCGTCGACGGGTCGTACGCGCCGTGCGCGCGGCAGTCGTCGATGACCACCTGGTAGATGCCGGCGTAGCTGCTGTCGGGGATGACCGCGAGGGTGTCGGCCTCCTGGCCGTCGGGCCCCCACATGTGACCGGAAGTGCGGATCATGGCCGGCATGGAGGCGTCGACGATGACATCGCTCGGTACGTGCAGATTCGTGATGCCGCGGTCGGAGTCGACCATCGCCAGCGCGGGGCCGTCGGCGAGCTCGGCCTCGAAGGACGCCTTGACCGCCGCGCCGTCGGGCAGCGAGTCCAGCCCGCCCAGGATGCCACCGAGGCCGTCGTTGGGGGTCAGACCGGCCGCGGCGAGCGCCTCGCCGTACTCGGCGAACGTCTTCGGGAAGAAGGCCCGTACGACATGACCGAAGATGATCGGGTCGGAGACCTTCATCATCGTGGCCTTCAGATGCACCGAGAACAGCACGTCCTCGGCCTTGGCACGGCCGATCTGGGCCCTGAGGAACTCGCGCAGCGCCGCCACCCGCATCACCGACGCGTCCACGACCTCCCCCGCGAGCACGGGCACCGACTCGCGCAGGACCGTCGTGCTGCCGTCGTCACCGGCCAGCTCGATACGGAGCGAGCCCGGCTCGGCGATGACCGTGGACTTCTCGCTGGACCGGAAGTCGTCGGCGTCCATGTGCGCGACGTTCGTCTTCGAGTCGGCCGTCCACGCGCCCATACGGTGCGGGTGCGCCTTGGCGTAGTTCTTGACCGACGCGGGGGCGCGGCGGTCGGAGTTGCCCTCGCGCAGGACCGGGTTGACGGCGCTGCCCTTGACCTTGTCGTAGCGCGCGCGGACGTCGCGGTCCTCGTCGGTCTTCGGGTCGTCCGGGTAGTCGGGCAGCGCGTAGCCCTGCTGCTGGAGCTCGGCGATCGCCGCCTTCAGCTGCGGGATCGAGGCCGAGATGTTCGGCAGCTTGATGATGTTCGCACCGGGTGTCCTGGCCAGCTCACCCAGCTCGGCGAGCGCGTCATCGATGCGTTGGCTCTCCTCAAGACGCTCGGGGAAGCCCGCGATGATCCGTCCCGCCAGAGAGATGTCACGACTCTCCACGGTGACCCCCGCCGTCGAGGCATACGCCTCGACCACGGGCAAGAAGGAATACGTCGCCAAGGCCGGGGCCTCGTCGGTGTGTGTGTAGATGATGGTCGAGTCAGTCACCGGGTGCTCCGCTCCACGTCTGCAACATTGCTCGACATCAAGATATCTCGTGGCCGGCCCCTGTCGAGACGGGGCCTGCCACTGAACACACACGGTGTGGCTCAGAAGAACACGCCGCAGCGCAACAGCACATTCGCGTACGGCCGCGCCTCCCCGGTGCGCACGATCAGGCGCGCGCCCGCCGACAGCTCCTTCAGCTCCACGTGCGGGACGAAACCGAGACCGGGCAGCGCCGCCAGCAGCCGCGCCGCCTCCGGATTCGCCTCACGGACCTCCTGGGCCGCCGTCGCGCCCTCCACGACCAGCTCTGCCAGCAGACCTTCCAGCACCTCGGCGAACCGCGGCACCCCGGCCCGGAACGCCAGATCCACCACACGCGGACCCACGGGCAGGGGCATCCCCACATCGCAGACCAGAACACCGTCCCCGTGGCCCAGCTCGGCCAGGGCGCCCGCGAGATGACGATTCAGGATCCCGGACCTCTTCACTCGGCCACGCCCCGGCCCGGACCGGACACCGTCCGCACCGGAGCGGTGACGTGGTGTTCCGCCGCGACCGCCCGCGGCCCAGGGGCCGCTCCGGCGAGCGCCGCCACCTCCGCCGCCGTCGGGAACGACACCTGCGCTCCCTCCCTGGTCACCGCCGCCGCGCCCACCCGCGCCGCGTAGGCGGCGGCCACAGCCAGGCTCTCGCCGGCACCGAGCCGCCAGGCCAGCGCCGCGGTGAACGCGTCGCCGGCCCCCGTGGTGTCCACAGCGCGCACCCGTACGGACGGCACGAGCTCCGCCGTACGGTCGTCCGCCACCAGCGCGCCCCGCGCGCCCAGCGTGATCACCACCGAGCGTGGCCCCAGCGCGAGCAGCGCCCTCGCCCACTCCTCCGGGTCGTCACCCACCGACGCCCCGAGCACCACCCGCGCCTCGTGCTCGTTCACGATCAGGGGGTCGCACGCCGCCAGGATCCCGACGGGCAGAGGCACCGGGGGAGAGGGGTTCAGTACGAACCGGCTGCCCGGCGCCATCCCCGCCACCACCTCCTCGACCGTCTCCAGCGGAATCTCCAGCTGCGCCGAGACCACCCGCGAGGCCCGCAGCAGACCCGCCGCGTCCCGGATGTCCGCCGGGGACAGCCGGGCGTTGGCGCCCGGCGACACCACGATGCTGTTGTCCCCGGACGGATCGACCGTGATCAGGGCGACCCCGGTGGGCGCACCGCCGGACAGCACCCCCGCCGTGTCGACGCCCGCCGATCGCTGCGAGTCGAGCAGGAGACGCCCATGCGCGTCGTCGCCGACCCGGGCCAGCAGCGCCGTACGGGCTCCGAGGCGGGCGGCGGCGACCGCCTGGTTCGCGCCCTTGCCGCCCGGATGGACGGACAGGTCCGAGCCGAGCACGGTCTCACCGGCGCCGGGACGCCGCTCGACACCGATCACCAGATCGGCGTTGGCCGACCCCACGACCAGCAGGTCGTAGTCGTACATCCCTGTCTCTTCGTCCATCACTGTCTCTTCGTCTCTTTCCCTGGAGGCCGTCGAGCTGCTGAGGCCGTGGAGCGGTCAGGAGAAGTCGGCGACGTTCTTCGCCGTGACCACCTTGACCGGCACCTTCACCATCGAGGCGATCCCGTCGCCCTGCGCGGCCTTGATGGCGTTGAGCACGGCGAGCCGGCCCAGTTCCGCGGGCTGCTGGGCCACCGAGGCGTAGAGCGTGCCCGCCTTCACCGCCTTGAGGCCGTCGGGTGTGCCGTCGAAGCCGACGACCGGGACCGACGTACCCGCCTTGGAGCCCAGCGCCTTGATCGCCCCGAGCGCCATCTCGTCATTCTCCGCGAAGACCCCGTTCACCCCGCTGTGCGCCTGGAGCATATTGGTCATCACATCGAGCCCCTTGGTGCGGTCGAAGTCCGCCGGCTGCCGTGCGACGATCTTGATGCCGGGGTACGCCTTGATGCCCTCGGCGAAGCCCTGACCACGTTCACGGCTGGCCGAGGTGCCCGCCGTGCCCTGGAGGATCACGATCTGTCCCTCGCCACCGAGCTTCTCCGCGAGCGTCTTCGCCGCCTGCTTGCCGCCCGCGACGTTGTCGGAGGCCACCAGCGTGGCGATGTCCGCCTTGTTGACACCGCGGTCGGCGGCGATCACCGGGATGCCGGCCTTGTCGGCGGCGCGTACGGACGGTCCCGCCGCGTCCGAGTCGACCGGGTTGATGATCACCGACGACATGGCCCCGCTGGTGAAGTTCTGTATCTGGTTGGCCTGTTGGGAGGCGTCGTTCTGCGCGTCGGTGACGGTGAGATCGACGCCCTTGGCCTTCGCCTCGGCCTCCGCGCCCGCCTTCAGCTGGACGAAGAAGGGGTTGTTGAGAGTGGAGAGGGAGAGCCCCAGTTTGGTCCCGCCGCCGGAGGAGCCGTTGTTCCAGAAGGAGACACCGCCGATGACGGCGGCCACCAGCACCGCGGCGACGGTGTACTTCACCGCTCTCGCGCCCTTACGGCCCGAGCCGCCCGCGCCCCCCGTACCGGACGCACCGGCGGGTGAGGCCGACGCCCCGGCCCGGGAGCGCGCCGTGTCGAGCAGCACCGCGAGCGCGATGACGACACCGATGACGACCTGCTGCCAGAACGCCGACACCGACAGCAGGTTGAGGCCGTTGCGCAGCACCGCCAGGATCAGCGCGCCGATGAGCGTGCCGGACGCCTTGCCGACACCGCCCGCCAGGCTGGCACCGCCGATCACGACCGCGGCGATGGCGTCGAGTTCGTACCCCTGCGCGGCCTGCGGCTGCGCCGAGGAGAGCCGGGAGGCCAGGACGATACCGGCGACGGCGGCGAACAGTCCCGACAGCGCGTAGACGGCGACCTTCTGCCGCTTGACGCGCAGCCCGGACAGCCGTGCCGCCTCCTCGTTGCCGCCGATCGCGTACATCGAGCGGCCCAGATACGTACGGGCCAGGATCAGCGCCGTGATCAGCCCCATCGCCACCATCACGAGGACCGGTACCGGCAGCCAGCCGCCGAGCGTGTCCCCGATCCGCGAGACGGAGCCGGGGAAGGCGATCGGGCTGCCCTGCGAGATCACCAGGGACAGGCCGCGGCCCACCGAGAGCATCGCCAGCGTGGCGATGAACGGCGGGAGTTTGCCGTACGAGACGAGCGCCCCGTTGACGAGCCCGCACGCGATGCCGGTGCCCACGGCGAGCACGACGGCCAGCCACACCGGCACCCCCTCCGACGTCGCCGACCAGGCCAGGACCGTCGCCGAGAGCGCCGCCACCGAGCCGACCGAGAGGTCGATGCCCGCGGTGACGATGACGAACGTGACACCGAACGCGAGGATCGCGGTCACGGCCGCCTGCACACCGACGTTGAGCAGGTTCTGGGTGGTCAGGAAGTCGCCCGACAGCAGCGACATCGCCACCACCAGAACGACCAGGGCGCTCAGCGCGCCATTGTCGAGCAGGAGCCGGCGGATCGCCAGGGCGCCTCCGCCTCCGCCACCGCCATCTGTCTTGTTCTTGAGCGTGTCAGTGGCCACGGGAGCCCTCCACCCCTTCTTCCTCGTCGTCCACGTCGGTCCCGGGTTCCGGTCCGGATGGGTGCGCGGCGCCGACGGCCAGCGCCATCACCGCGTCCTGTGTCGCTTCGTCCGCCGTGAGTTCACCGGCGATCCGACCCTCGGCCATCACCAGCACCCGGTCGCTCATGCCCAGCACCTCCGGTAGATCGCTGGAGACCATCAGCACGGCGTGACCGGCGGCGGTGAGTTCGTTGACGAGTTCATAGATCTCGACCTTCGCGCCGACGTCGATACCGCGCGTCGGCTCGTCGAGGATCAGCACCTTGACCTCGGCCAGCAGCCATTTGCCGATGACGACCTTCTGCTGGTTGCCGCCGGACAGGGTGCGTACCCGCTGGTCGAGCCCCGCCATCCGGACGCCGAGCTGCCCGGCGATCCGGGCGGCGGCCGTGCGTTGTGACGCGCGGTCCACCAGCCCGGCGCGGGTCGCCGAACGCAGGGTGACCAGACCGAGGTTCTCCTCCACGGACGCGTCGAGCAGCAGGCCCTGGCCCTTGCGGTCCTCCGGCACCAGCCCGATCCCGGCGGCCATCGCCGCGCTCACGTCATGGCGCGGCAGCGCGGCGCCCGCCACCCGTACCGAGCCCGTGTCGTAGTGGTCCGCGCCGAAGACCGCGCGAACGACCTCCGTACGGCCCGCGCCCACCAGCCCGGCGATACCGACGACCTCACCGGCGCGCACCTCGAAACCCACATCGCGGAAGACGCCCTCCCTGGTCAGTCCGGTGACGGACAGCAGAGCGGTGCCGGTCTCCGCGGCACGGCGCGGATACTGCTGGTCGATGTCGCGGCCCACCATGAGGCGTACGAGCTCGTCCGCGGGGGTTGACGCGGGCACCTGCCCGACGCTGCGGCCGTCGCGCAGGACGGTGACACGGTCACCGAGCGCCGCGACCTCCTCCAGATGGTGGGTGATGAAGACGATGCCCACGCCGTCCTCGCGCAGCGCGCGAACGATCCGGAAGAGCTTGTCGACCTCCTCGGAGGTCAGCACGGCGGTCGGCTCGTCCATGACCAGCACCCGGGCGTCCAGGCTGAGCGCCTTGGCGATCTCGACCATCTGGAGCCGGGCGATGCCGAGTTCACGTACTTTGGTGTGCGGCGGGGTGGTGACTCCGACGCGCTCCAGCAGTTTGGCCGCGTCCGACTCCATCTTCCCGCGGTCGACCAGGCCGAAGCGGCGTGGCTGACGGCCCAGGAAGATGTTCTCGGCCACCGTCAGGTCGGGGACCAGGTTGAACTCCTGGTAGATGGTGGCGATTCCCAGCCGTTCCGCGTCCTGCGCGTCATGGATACGGACCTCCTGCCCGCCGACGAGCACGCGGCCGGCGTCCGGACGGTAGGCACCGGAGAGCATCTTGATGAGAGTGCTCTTGCCGGCGCCGTTCTCGCCGAGCAGGACATGCACTTCGCCGCGGCGCAGATCGAAGTCGACGCTGTCGAGCGCGACCACGCCGGGAAAGGTCTTGCGTATCCCTTCGACACGCAGCAACTCGTCCGGGTGACTCACGGGTTGCTCCTTCGTGTTCGTGCTGACGGGCTGTGTGGTGAGGGGCTGTGCGTTGACGGGATATGTGGTGGGGGGCTGTGTGGTGGGGGGCTGTGCGGTGACGGACCATGTGCTGACGGGCTATGCGCTGACGGTGCGCGCTCCGAGGGGGCCGGGTGCCGGGGGGACGGCGGGAACTCCGCGCCGCAGGAGCGGCGTACGACCAGCCGGGCGGGGAGTGTGACGGACGGCGGGACCCGGCCGGCGATGCGCTCGACCAGCGCGCGCACGGCGGCCCGGCCCAGTTCGTCCGTCGGCTGCGCGATGGCCGTGATCGGCGGATCCGTGTGCACGAACCACGGGATGTCGTCGAAGGCCGCGAGCGCGATGTCCTCCGGGACGCTCAGACCCCGGGCACGGATCGCGTCGAGCGCGCCGAGGGCCATCAGATTGTCCGCCGCGAACACGGCGTCGGGAGGCTCGGGCAGATCGAGGAAGCGCTCGGCGGCCCGGCGTCCGCTCTCGGCCTGGAAGTCGCCCTGGCCGATGTACGCGTCGGGCAGCGCGACCCCGTGCTCGCCCAGCGCCGTACGGAAGGCGTCGACGCGTTCGCTGCCGGTGGTGGTGGTCGCCGGGCCCGCGATGATCGCGAGCCTGCGATGGCCGATCCCCAGCAGATGGGTGACCAGATCGCGTACGGCGGCGCGGCCGTCGGACCGTACGACGGGTACCTCGACGCCCGGGATCCACCGGTCGACGAAGACGATCGGGGTCGCGGCACGTACCGCGTCGAGTATCAGCGGCGAACCCCGGTCGGTGGGTGACACCAGCAGCCCGTCGATCCGACGGTCGAGCAGCGTGCGGACGTGGTGGTCCTGCAACTCGGGCCGTTCGTCGGCGTTTCCGATGATCACGCTGTACCCGAGCGTCCGTGCTTCCTCCTCGACCGCGCGGGCCAGCGAGGTGAAGTAAGGATTGAGTACATCGCTGATGACCAGGCCCAGCGTGCGGGTCTGGTCGGTGCGCAGGGAACGGGCCACGGCGTTGGGCCGGTAGTCCAGCGCCGCGACGGCGGCGAGCACCCGGGCGCGGGACGCGGGGCTGACCGACGGATGGTCGTTGAGTACCCGCGACACCGTGGCGACGGACACGCCTGCCTCGGCCGCGACATCCTTGATACCCGCCATCGTCGGCACACCTCCTCGTGGAATCGATTACACGGAGGATTGGAATCGATTACACGAGCGGAAGGCAAGACCTTGGGGGTACCCCGATACCGGATCGTAATGATCAGTACGCGATGGGCTTGTGCGGTGCCCCGCGGTCCGGCGCGCTCGTGCCGTCCGGTGCGTTCCCGCCGTCCGGTGCGTGTTCCCGGCGTCCGGTGTGCTCCGGCCGTCCCGTATGCCCTGCCCTGTGACCGGTCACTCACCGGTGCCGCGTACGGTCGGCCGATCCGGGCGAGCGGTCGGCCGCTCCCCGTGGGCGGCGAGCACATCGCGGTATGGGGGGCTTTTCTCAGACGTGTCGCGCGGGGTGAAAGGTTGAGTGGGGAATGGCGCGTGGCTGATAGTGCCGGTAATTCGACTCCTTCACGCTGTCACGGGTGCCCGCACTACGTCCTTGGGTGGGTTAGCTGTACCCTCAATTCGCTTGTGGACCCCCCTGTTCCGGCTTGCTCGCCCTCGGTACCTTCGCTGCATGTGATGCGCCGGCGGGCGGGTGCGGGGGGCGGTTCATTTCTCCGTGATAGCGCGATAAAGGGGAGAGTTTCGATGATGCACGTGGATTCGAGTCCATCAGCCGAACGCGTGTCCGAAGTTGTCGCCCTCGAAAACGTTACGAAGGTTTACGACACGAGACCCCGGGTCGTTTATGCCTTGCGGAATGTCAGTCTGGTCGTGAGAGAAGGGGTGTTTCTCGCGGTAATGGGCGAGGGCAGCCCCGGTAAGACCACGCTGCTGAAGTGTCTTTCCGGAGAGATCCAGCCATCCTCCGGTGTGGTGCGGCGCGGGCCCGGGAGCGGGGACGGGAGCCGTCCGCTGGTGTCCTGGGTGCCCGAGCCCGGCGGGGCGGGCTCCGTCGCGGCGGCGGTCGCGCTCGGGCCGCGTCTGCTGCTCGCCGACGAGGCGTCGGAGGAGTCCTGCGTGGCGCTGCGCCAGGCCGTGCTGGGGCATGGCGTCGCGGCGGTGATGTCGACCTCGGCGCCGGCGGTGGCCGCGTGCGCCGACGCCGTGGTGTTCCTGCGGGACGGGGGCGTCGTCGACATGGTCGCCGGGGCCGGTCCCGAGGTGATCAGCGACTGTCTGGAGCGCTCCGGCCGTAGCTGCCCGGACCCGGGCCGGGACTATGTGGACCCGGGCCGGGACTGTACGGACCCGGGCCAGGACTGTGCGGACCTCAGCCCGGGTTGCGCCGACCCGAGCCCGAGCTGAGCACCCGTCCGACGATGTCCAGCAGCGGGCCCGCGTCATGCAGGAAGAAGTGATCGCCCGCCAGCTCGTGCATCTCGAACGGCCCGCCGGCATGGCGCGACCACGCCTTGACCTGCCGTGGACCGGCTTCCGGATCGTCCGTACCGGCGAAGGCGGTCAGCGGCACCGGAAGCACCGCGGCGGGGTCCGGCAGCGCGGTCTCCGCCAGGGTGAAGTCCGCCCGCAGTGTGGGCAGCATCAGTTCGATCAGCTCGGGGGTGTTCAGGAACTCCGCCGGAGCTCCGTTCATCTCCCGTATCTCCGACAGCAGTTCGGGGTCGGGCAGCGTATGCCGCTGGACGGGGCCCGGGAGCGGTACGCATCCCGAGACGAAGACATGTCCGGGGCGTACCGGCCCCCGCGCGCACAGATAGTCGGCGAGCGCGAACGCGATCTCTCCGCCCATGCTGTGGCCGAAGAACGCGAACGGCTTGTCGAACCAGCCGGCCAGCCGGTCGGCCAGCAGCGGCACCAGATCCGTCACCCGGGTGAGCGGCGGCTCGCTGTACCGCTCCTCACGGCCGGGGAGCAGTACCGGACACACCTCCACACTCCCGTCCAAGTGGCCTGCCCAGGACCGGAAGATGCTGGAGCCGCCGCCGGCGTACGGGAAGCAGAAGAGTCGTAGCTCCGCCGCGGGCCGCGGTGGAGGACACCACCCAGCGTGGTGCGCGCCGAGGTGCGGAAGGTCGGTTCTGAGACACGATAAGTCACCTTCGCCGGGGTCTGGATGGGGTCGGGGCCGGGACATGGCCGCATGGTCCCACCGCCGGGCGGCGTTGCGGCACGCCTTTAAGCCTGGACGTAACTTCCCTGCTGGGGACGGGGGTCAGGGCGTCCACGCGGCGCGCTGAACCCGTGATGGTGGTGCAGGTCCCACCCCGGTCCGGGTACGCGGTGTACTGACCTGAACCCTGGCGACCGACACGATGGAGGCAGACGGCGCGGCTCGACCGCGATACGACGGGCACGAGTGGGAGCACTTCCATGGCGGACACAGCCCAGAGGACAGCCATCGGCGGCACGCGCGCCGGTCGTGACCCCGGCCCGGAGCGGCGGCGGCGCGGACCGCGGCGGACCACGGTCAGGGCGGTGCTCGCCGCTCTCGTCGTCGTACCGGCGGTGCTCGGTATGGCCGCGTGCGAAGGGCCGGAGAACGCCAAGAGCCGCGGAGACGCGTGCGAGAAGATCCTCGCCAAGTCCCTGAACTTCTCCGACTCGAAGGACCCGGAGACGGCACTTGCGAGTTGAAACGGTGGGAGCGGCTCGTCGCCGGTGAATCCGAGTCCGGGTCGACAGTGCGCACGCATCCTGCGGGGGAGTATGCGTCGCATATATTTTACGCCTGAGAGCCTGTCGCAAACCAGAGTTCTTCCGCAGGTCGATCAAGTACGCGAGTCTCTCTTCGCCCTGGAGGAACTGAGCCTGGGCGGCGGCGGACCGGTGTTCAAGCCATGGCGCAAGAAGCTGGGCAACTCCGGCAATATCCGCGCCCTGGTGAGGCTCGCCCAAGTGGTCCGTCCCATCCCGGACATCGACCAAGTAGTGCGAAGGCTGGGACTTGACGCGCGTAGCGCCACGGAGGACGGCGGCCTCGTGGAGCTGTCCGACTCCCGGGAGAGACCCCAGGTCGTCCAGGATCTCGAGGAGTTCCACCGCATCGCGATAGCCCCGTACTGGAAAGCCATCTCCAAACGGCTGCACGCCGATCGCACCGCGCGCGGTCAGATCATGCTCAGTGACGGAGTCGGCAAACTGCTCTCCACCCTCCATCCGGCCATCCGCTGGGACGCCCCGATCCTCGAAGTCCCGGGGAACGGCGACGACTTGAAGCTGGAGTCGGGCGGCCTCGCGCTGGCGCCCTCACTCTTCCTCGCGGGTCGGCCCCCGGTGCTCTCCGGCGGCGGATCCGACGGGCGCCCGGTGACGTTGATCTACCCCACCCGGGCCAACCCCGAATGGGCCGACTCGCTGTGGGAATCCAAGGGCGGCACCGACCACGCCCTGCACGCGCTGGTGGGGCGTACGCGCGCGTCGGTCCTGGAGGCCGTCACCAGCAGCTGCACCACCACCGAGGTCGGCGAGAGCGTCGGGATCTCCTCGGCGGCGGCCAGCCAGCACACTTCGGTCCTGCGCACGGCCGGTCTGATCACCACCCTGCGTACCTTCAACAAGGTGCAGCACACCATCACCCCGCTCGGCGTCGCGCTGCTCAACGGCGATATGGCGGACCGGAGCTGAGACCCGAGGCCCGGGTCGGTGGTGCCGGTTCGGTGCGTCGGCCGACGGCGCGCAGTCCGCCAGGCGATCAACGGGACCAGCAGGACCAGCAGGACCAGCGGAGTCGGCGAAGGCAGTGGGACCAGCGGAATCAGCGGAGTCGGCGAAGGCAGTGGGGTCAGCGGGCCTTACTCCCCGACGATCCACGCGTACGCGGCCTGCGCCGTGAACTCGCTCTGTCCGCCGGGGAAGAGCAGCCCCGCCGTACCGAACGCCGGATCGAGCGGCGCGCCGGGCGCGGGGGCACAGGGGACCGCGACACATCGCATCCCGGCGGCCCGCGCGGCCGTCACACCGGGCGAGGCGTCCTCAAGCACCACGCAGCGGGCGGGTTCGGCTCCCAGCCGACGCGCCGCCTCCAGGAAGACATCCGGCTCCGGCTTGCCGCGCGCGACCTCCTCGGCCGAAACAGTCGTGGCGAAATACCCGTCGAGTCCGGTGACGGCGAGCGCCAGATCGATGGCAACCCCGGACGATCCGGACGCCACGGCCATGGGTACGCCCTCGGTGTGCAGCCGTTCCACCAGCTTCCGCATCTGCGGGAACGCCTCCGTCGAGGTGCGCACCCGCTCCAGATAGAGCCGGTTCTTCTCGGCGAGCAGGGTGTCCACCGGCACGTCGATCCCGTACTCCGCGCGCAGCGCCTCCAGCGTCTCGCGGGTGCCGATCCCGATGAACCGGCTGTGGTGCTCCCAGCTGTAGCCGGACACTCCGTACTGGGCCAGGAGCAGCCGTCCGGCCTCGTAGTAATGGGGCTCGCTGTCGATGAGTGTTCCGTCGAGATCGAAGATGACCGCAAGTGTTGGGGAAGTGCTCATACGCTCCAGCATGCCAAGCGCTCCGTCGGCGTCGCTCACCGACGGCCCGGCCCACCGACTCGACCAGCGGCAGCAGCCGGTGATCACTCTCTCGCGTTCCAGCCAGTCCGTCCGGCCTGGAGCGTCCCCCGGACGGTCCCCAGGATGCGGGTGTCGTGTGCGTCCATCGTCGTCGTCCGCCGCCGGCCCGCTGCCGTCGGCGGTGTACGGCCCGCGCCTGTACCAATGGCCCCGTTACGTGGGACCGGCCTGGGCCATCAGCCCGGGGCCTTCGGGCGACGAGGGCGAAGGCAAGCTGATCCCCTCGGTCACTTCGCTGCCGCCGCCGCCGCTGCCGTCGGCGTCGCCGTCTCCGCCGCCGGGGTCACGGTCGTCCAGCGTGATGGTGACGGTGGCGCCCGTGGCGGCGAGGGTGTCCAGACCGGTGCCGATGCGTTCGTACAGGGTGGTGGCCAGCGCCCAGTCACCATCACCCGCGTCCGTGGTCTGCCCGGTGGTGAACAGGGAGATCAGCACGGCGATCAGCGAGCGGCCGGACAGCGCGGCGGCGATCCGGTCGTCGCCCCGGTCGGTGATCCGCGGAGGCATCCGGAAGTGGGAGTGACGGCCCGCCTGGCCGGTGATGAACTCCCAGATGTCGCGGTGGCAGACCAGGGACGCCGACGACACCCGGGCGGCGCGCTTCAGCAGCTCACCGTGCTCCTCGGTCACGGGGGTCACGGGGGTCACGGAGATCGCTGAAGTCGCGGGGTTCGCTGAAGTCGCGGGATGCGCGGGATGCGCGGGAATCACGGGATTCATGGGCGCTACCTGTCGCGCGGGGTCCCGGTCCGTGTGCCGCGACTCCTCCGCGTCGTCCATGCGGGAGGTCAGCGCGGTGATGTCCGCACGGACCGCCGCCAGCTCGCCACGGGTCTCTTCGAGGTGCTCCAGCAACGGGCCGAACTCCTGGCGCAGCACGCCCAGGAGTGAGGGCGTCACCCGTTCCGTCAGCCCTGGCCAGGACCCCTCCGACAGGATGCTCCCGGGGAGTACCGAAGGCTCGGACAGCGCTCCGTGCTCGGGCGGCGGCGAAGATTCGGGCGACAGCTCGGGTGAGAGCTCGGGCGCTGCCGACGGCTCGGGCGGCCCCGAGAGTACGGTCCGGGCGTCGTCCTCCTCGCGCTGGCTGGGAACGCTCGGCATACCCGGAACCCCGGGCATACCGGCCACACCCGGCGCCCCGGGCGGCAACAATGGTCCGCCGGGCGTCCCGAAGGGCAGGGACGGGTCACCGGCCGACCCGGGGCGGAGACCCTCGACCGCCTCCTTCACCTGCTGGACCTCGTCCTGCAGGATCTCCACCGCGGTCTCGACGGTCTGCCCCAGCTCGTCCCTGCCGCGCGCCAGGCCCTCCCTCGTCTCCCGGAGCTCCGTACGCAGCTCATTCAGCCCGGAGGCGATGGCCTCCTGGGTGGCCCGGTGCGCCTCGTCGCCCGCCATCCGGAGCCGGTCGAACCCCTCGGCGAGGGACGCCCGCAGCTCCCTGCGCGTGTCGGTCAGCGAGTTGTGCAGCATGCTCAGCAGGGTGTGGGAGCCGTCGTCCTTGTTCCGGGCCAACACTGTTCCTCGTCTCTACGGTAAGTAGTCACCTGATCTCTGGCAGTACTCACCCCGGGTGAAACCTCGGGGACGGCGATAACCGACGCGCGATCACTCTTCGGAGTGGTTGTGCGGTGGACCCGGAGTGGTTGAGGCCGGTGTGATTGTGTGCCGGGAGTTCGGCCCCCGTCCGCCGGTCTCCCGTCTGTCAGGAGCCGGCCGGCCCGATGCCGATCCTGGCCACCAGGGGTGCGACGACAACAGGGTCGTACCTCAGCCACGCCGCCGCGATCTGTGCCCGGCTGACGCCGCGGTTCCGGCCGGCCGTCGGGGTGAGTCGCCGGGCGGGGGCCGAGCGGGACCAGCCAACTCGCCCCGCACAAAGGTATATCGCGATGGAGAGCCGCCAACTTCGTCCCATAGGCTGTCAGTTCGCCCGCACACACGCGCGGGTACCGCACCATCCGTCCCTATCTCCGCCACCCCTCATACAGGAGCGTCCCCGTGACGGTCGGCAGGCCCAAGCCCCAAATCGACACGAGTAAGCCGCACCCGGCTCGTGTCTATGACTATTTTCTTGGTGGCAAGGACCACTACCCCGTCGACCGTGAGATGGCGGAGAAACTGGCTTCGGGCGCGCAGCGCGGCGCCCAGATCAACCGGGAGTTCATGCACCGCGCGGTAGCCTGGGCGGCTCGCGAGGGTATCGATCAGTACCTCGACATCGGTACGGGTATCCCCACCGAACCGAATCTGCACCAGGTCGTGCAGGGGATCGTCCCGGCGTCCCGGATCGTCTACACCGACAACGACCCGATTGTTCTACGCCACGCGGAGGCTCTGCTCGTCAGCGGTCCGCAGGGGGCCACCGACTACCTGGAGGCGGATGTCCGCCGGCCGGAGGAGATCCTCGAACACGCCCGTGCGTTCCTGGATTTCAGCCGTCCCGTGGCCCTGTCGCTCATCGCGCTGCTGCACTTCGTCCCGGACGAGGACGACCCGTACGGCATCGCCCGCACCCTGGTGGACGCGCTCCCCTCCGGCAGCGTCCTGATCGTGTCGCACGGCACCGCCGATTTCCTCGATCCCGAGCAGGCGAGCAAAGTCACCGGGACGTACCGGAAGGGCGGCATCTCCCTGTGCCCCCGCAACCGTGCCGAGGTGGAGCGGTTCTTCGAGGGGACCGACCTCCTGGACCCGGGCCTGGTCAGGGCGCCCGAGTGGTACCGGGACACGGCGGCGCCGGAGCGCGAGGAGAGCGGCTTCTACGTCGGAGTGGCGCGCGTGCGGTAGCGCCGCCGTGCCCGCCGTGCCCGGCAGTCGGCAGCCGGGCACGGCGGCACCGTTTTCCGGCGGCACCCTTCGGCGGCCCCGTGCCCCCGTGCCCCCGCTCGTCGACGGCATCTCGCCGCCCGGCCGAGGGCGCCGTCGTCCCGGCCCTCGCCTCCTCAGCGGGCGAGCAGGTCGCGCAGGGCCTCGGCGATGTCGGCGGGGGCTTCCTCGGCCATGAAGTGGCCGTAGGTGACGGAGACATGGCGCAGATCGGCGGCCCACGCCCGCCACAGGGCCTGGGCGTCGTAGCCGAGGGCCGCGCCCCAGTCCTGCTGGAGGGCGGCGACCGGCATCCGCAGCCGGTTGCCCGCGTCCCGGTCCGCACGGTCGTGGTCGACGTCGGCGCCCGCGGAGGCGCGGTAGTCGGCGACGATCGAGGGCACCGCGGCGCGGCAGGCGTCCAGATACGCGGCGCGGATGTCAGCGGGGATCGCCCGCGGGTCCTTGGTCCAGCTGTCCAGGAAGTGGCCGAAGAAGGCGTCCGCGCAGGCGGTGATCATCTGCTCGGGCAGGCCCGGCGGCTGGGCCATCAGATAGAGGTGGAAGCCGACGGCCGCGGTGGTGCCGTGCATCACCTCCCACATGTCCAGGGTCGGCAGCACATCGAGGCAGGCCAGGTGGGTGATCACCGAGGGGTGGTCGAGTGCGGCGCGGAAGGCGACCAGCGCGCCCCGGTCGTGCCCGGCCAGCGCGAAGCGCTCATGCCCCAGCTCGCGGGCGAGGGCGACGATGTCGGCGGCCATGGTGCGCTTGGAGTAGGTGGCGCCGCCGGCCTCGGCCGGTTTGTCGCTGGCACCGTAGCCGCGCAGGTCGGGGCAGATCACGGTGTGGTCGGCCGCGAGGTCGGCGGCGACGTGCCGCCACATCAGATGGGTCTGGGGGAAGCCGTGCAGCAGCACGACCGGACGGCCCGTGCCCGCGACGGCCGCGTTCAGTGACACGCCGTCGGCGACGGGAACGCGCCGGTAGTCGAAGCCGGCGATGGCAGGCGTCATGGTTCCGCCTCTTTCCGTGATCCGGTCGGCCGCGTTGACTCGGTCGACCGGTGTGAACAGGTGCCTTCAGCCTGCCGGGCGCGAATGAGCATCCGATCAGCGCGCTATAGCGTGGTCGGGGGCGAAGCCACGCCCGGGAGAAGGAGTGGTCACGGGTGCGGGTCCGGTTCGGGGTGCTGGGGCCGGTGACGGCCTGGGACGGTGCCGGGGGCGCGATCGCGCTGAAGGGGCCGCGGCACCGCGCGGTGCTGGCCCGGCTGATCGTCGCCCGCCGCCGCGTCGTCCCGGTCACCCGCCTGGTCGAGGATCTGTGGGCGGATCCGCCCCCGGGCGCGGTGGGGGCCGTACGCACCTTCGTGGCCGCGCTGCGCCGCGCGCTGGAGCCGGAGCGCCCGCCCCGTACCCCGGCCCGGCTGCTGGTCACGGAGGGGCCGGGGTACGCGCTGCGCGCGGATTCGGACGGGGTGGACGCCTGGCGCTTCGAGCGGGCGGTGACCGCCGCCGCGACGCTGCCGCCCAGGGACGCGCTGGCGCGGCTGGAAGAGGCGCTGGGGTGGTGGCGAGGGCCCGCGTACGCGGAGTTCGCCGACGCGGCCTGGGCCCGCGCCGAGCGCTCCCGGCTGGCCGAGCTGCGGCTGCACGCCGTCGAGCGGCGGGCCGAGGCCCTGTTGTCCCTGGGACTGGCGGCCGAGGCGGTGCCGGATCTGGACGCGCATGTCGCCGAACACCCTTGGCGCGAGGACGCCTGGCGGCTGCTGGCACTCGCGCTCTACCGGACCGGCCGACAGGGCGACGCGCTCGCGGTGCTACGCCGGGCACGCGCGCTTCTGGTGGAGCAGCTGGGCGTGGACCCGGGCCCGGGGCTGCGCCGTCTGGAAGCGGACATCCTCGCCCACGCCCCTCACCTCGCCCCCTCGGCCGGGCCGGGCGGCCCCGGGGACGGGGCGGCGGGACAGGTGTGGGCGCGGGCGGCAGCCGCCTACGACCGTACCGTCGCCTCCGGTGCCCGTGCCCGCCTGGAGTCGACGGTGGGCCTGCTGCGCGGTCTCGCGGTGACCGGGGGCGGTGGCCTGGAGGCGGCCCGCCTGCACCGGATGGCGGCCATCGCGGCGGCGGAGGAGCTGGGCGACCCGGCCCTGACCGCCCGGGTGATCGGCGCGTACGACGTCCCCGCGATCTGGACGCGCGCGGACGACCCGGAGCAGTCGGCGACCGTCGTGGCCGCGGCCGAGCGCACCCTGACCGCGCTCCCTCCTGGCGGCCACGAGGGGGCGCGGGCCCGGCTGCTCACCACGATCGCGCTGGAGTCGCGCGGCACCCCGCCCCATGCCCCTCGTCGAGCGGGGAGCACCCGCACGGTACGCGGCCTCCGGGCCGCCCGGCAGGCGGAGCTGATCGCACGCCGCCTGGACGATCCCGCACTGCTGGCCTTCGCGCTCAACGGCGTGTTCATGCAGACCTTCCACCGCGCGGGTCTGGCCCCGCGCCGGGACGAAATCGGCGCCGAACTGGTCGCGCTGGCCGCCCGCCACGATCTGGTCACCTACGAGGTCCTCGGACACCTCATCCGCCTCCAGGCGCGTGGCGCGCTCGCCGACTTCCCGGGAGCCGACGGGCACGCCGCCGCAGCCGACCGGCTGGCCGAGCGCCATGAGCTGCCGCTCGTGGGCGTCTTCACCCAGTGGTACCGCGCGCTGCGGCTCGCCGAGACCGGCCGGGCGCCGACGGCCGAGGTGGAGGCGGCCTATCGGGACGCCGCGGCGCGCCTCGACGGAGCCGGCATGCCCGGCCTGGAACGCGGCCTGCTGCCGCTCGCGCTGCTGTGTCTGCGGGCGCGGCACGGCCGGCCGGCCCCGACCGACGAGCACATCGACTGGGGACCGTACGAGCCATGGGCCCGCCCGCTGGTGCTGCTCGCCCAGGACCGCCGCGACGCGGCCGTGACAGCACTGCGCGAGAGCCAGGACCCGCCCCCCGACCTGCTGTTCGAGGCCCTGTGGTGTCTCACCGCGCGGGCGGCCGTCGCCCTCGGAGACCGGGAGACCATGCGGCGCGCGCACCGCGAACTGACCCCGGCGGCAGCGGAGTTGGCGGGAGCGGGCAGCGGCCTGCTCAGCCTCGGCCCGGTCGCGCGGTACCTCGACGAGCTCGCCGGCGCGGGAGCGGCCGGTCAGGAGGGACGGTGAGCCGGGCGGGACGGCGTCGTTGACCGGCCGTGGCCGTAGCCCGTAGCCCATAGCCCGTAGCCCGTAGCCGTGCCGTCGTCCCCGTCTGAGCTGCCGGAGAAGGGCCCGGAGCAGGCCCGGAACGGGTCCACCGGGCCGGCTGATCGGTCGAGACCCCCTGCTACCGTCGGCCCCGGACGCCGGGGGAGCGGTGGCCTGCGCGGTCCTGGGACGGGACCAGCCGACGCGACCAGCCGACGCGACCGGGCGAAGAGATCAGCCGAAGAGGGGACAGACAGTGAGCGGCAGGAACGACGGACGGGCCTTCATCGGATCGTTCACCTCCGCGGGGGGCCGCGGGATCACCGCCGTCACCGTGGACCCGGAGACGGGAGCGCTGACGGAGCGCGGAGTCACCGACGCCGTCGCCAATCCGTCCTATCTCGCGCCCGCCCCGGACGGATCCGTGCTCTACGCGGTCTCCGAGACCGGGGAAGGCGCGGCGGCGGCGTTCAGGACAGCGGCGGCGGAGGCCGGGGACGGGGCGCCGCGGCTGCTGGCGGAGCCCGTACCGGTCGGCGGCGCCGACCCCACCCATCTCACCCTCACCGCCGGGCATCTGCTGACCGCCAACTACAGTTCCGGCAGCGTCACGGTGCTGCCCGTCGGCGCCGACGGCGCTCCCCGGCCGGCGAGCGGCGTGACCAGCCACGAGGGCTCCGGGCCGCACCCGGACCGCCAGCGCGGACCCCACGCGCACCAGGTGCTGACCGATCCGACCGGCCGGTGGATCCTCACCACCGACCTCGGCACCGACTCCGTCCGGATCAGCACCCTCGACGCCGGCGTCGGCGAGCTGGTACCGCACACCGAGATCCCGCTGCGCCCCGGCTCCGGACCGCGCCATCTCGCCTTCCATCCGGGCGGCGGCCACGCGTATGTGCTCAACGAGCTGGAGCCGACGCTCACCCTCTGCCTCTGGGACGCCGAGCGGGGGCAGCTCGAACCGGTCGGCGAAGTCCCTGTCCTGCCCGACGGCGTGGATGCCGAGGGCTTCGGCTCCGAGGTGGTCGTGTCCCACGACGGACGGTTCGTCTGGGCGGCGGTCCGCGGCCACGACAGCATCGCCGTCCTCGCGCTCGACGCGACATACGAGAAGGCCGAACTGGTCACCACGGTGGACTGCGGCGGGCGCTGGCCGCGCGATCTCGCGCTGGACCCGACGGGCGGTCGTCTCTATGCCGCGAATGAGCACTCCGGCGATGTGACCTGGTTCGACGTTGATCCGGAGACGGGCATTCCGGTGCGCGCCGGTTCCCTGGCGGCCCCCGCCGCCTCCTGCGTGGTCTTCGGCTGACCGACCGGCACGAGCGAATCCACCCGTACGGGCGGACTCGGTCGTACGGACGCGGAAGGGCCCGCGCCGGAGAGATCCGGGGCGGGCCCTTTCCATGGGTACGGGCGGGCTGTGCTCCCGTACTCAGGGGCGTGCGGCGCGTGGCCGGTACGGGTGGGTCAGTGCGTCGGTGTCCCCTGCGGCTGTGCGGGGATGCCCAGCGCCGCCGTGTACTTCGACAGCACCAGTTTCCCGATCGCCGGGTACGCGCCCAGCGGCTCGGCGGCGGCACAGTCCGCCTCCTTGAGCGCCGCTTCGAGCAGGCCCTCGGGCAGCTCGGGGCCGACCAGATACGGGGCGAGCGCGAGCTGGGTCGAACCGGCCTCGCGCAGCTCCTGGGCCACGGCCGGGATCGAGCCCTCCTCGTCCAGCGCGGCGGCCATGACCGGTACGGCGAGGCGCGCGGCCAGCAGCATTCCGGTGATCCCCGCGGTCTGCACCGCTTCCTTGCCCCCCACTGTGGCCAGGATGATCCCGTCGGCCGCCGTGGCGACCGTGAAGAGCCTGGCGCGGTCGGCGCGGGCCAGACCGGCCTCCGACAGGCGTACGTGCAGACCTTCGGCGAGCAGCGGATGCGGACCGAGGACATCGGTCAGCTCCGCGGTGGCGCCGCTGTCCGCGATGGCCTGACCTATCCGCGTGACCAGCCCACTGTCCGGTCCCGCGAGCAGCGGTACGACGACGGCGGCCGGACCCTCGGGCTCCGCCACCTCGCGGCCCGCCGCCTTCGCCAGCTCATAGCGCTCGATACGCAGCGCGGCGGTCCCGGCCAGGACGCTCTGCAGCGTGGGGTACTCGGAGTCGTCGCCGTCCAGGAAGCCGATGACGGCGTCGAGGCCGGGCAGCTCGGAGCGGGCGATACTGACGACCTCTTCGGCCAGACCGCGGACGGCGGCCGAGGGCGTGCCGGGCACGGCGACGACAAGTGCGGCCGCACCTTCGGGAGCCGCGACCGGTTCGGGGCGGCGGTGGCGCCCCGACTGACGGGGTCGCGGCATTCGTACAGGCAGGCCGGATGCGGGCCCAGTGGGGGTGCTCATGGCGTCGAATGCTACTGGTTTTGTGGGCGCGGCTGTTCGGGGAGGGGGCGGTCGCGAACCATCTGTCCCTATTTATCCGTTAGGTGTTTTTCTGCTCATCCATCCTGTTCTGTCAGGACGTTCAGCAGGCGCGCGTCGTGCGGCAGCCGGAGCGCGTCCGTGGCGAGCGCCCCCGCGATGAGCAGCGCCCCGCCGAGCGGATCGGCCGCGGCGGACACGGTCGTGGCGTGCGGCAGTTGACCGGCCAGCTCGGCGCGCAGGGGGACGAGCAGTGGGTCGCCGAGGCCGAACAGCCCTCCCGTGAGGGCGACTTCGCACGCACCCGACGGTGGGCAGACCGCCGCGGCGGCCTCCGCGATATACCGCGCGGCCGTCGAGACGATGCTCTCCGCGATCGGATCGCCGGCCGCGCAACGGGCCACCTCCGGCGCGAACGAGGCGAGTACCGCGGGCCGGTCGGTACGCGGATAGAGCAGTCCGGGCAGCCCGGGAGCGGGCCCGAAAACCGCTTCCATTCTGGACAGCAGTGCGGGCGATCCACCGCGCCGTCCGTCGTATGCCCGCATGGCCGCTTCCAGTCCCGCCCGGCCGATCCAGGCGCCGCCGCCGCAGTCACCCAGCAAATGACCCCAGCCGTCCGCGCGCTGCCAGCGGGTCAGATCCGTGCCCAGGGCGATCATGCCCGTACCGGCCGCGACGACCGCGCCGGGACGCTGGCCGAGCGCTCCCGCGTACGCGGTGACCGCGTCCGCCGCGAGCGCCAGCCGCCGCACACCGAGGGAGCGCTCCAGCGCCGCGGGCAGCACGGCACGCAGTCCGTCGCCGAGCGTCGCCATCCCGGCGGCGCCGATCGCGACGGCGGACAGGTCGCCCGGACCCGCGTCCGCGTCCACCAGCAGGGCGTCCACCGCGGGCAGGAGCCGGTCGAGCAACTGCCCGGCGTCGATACCCGAGGGGCCCGTGCGCATCGGCTCGGTGGAGGCGGTGGTCGCGACCGTCGTCACGCCCGCCGACCCGTCGGAAGCGGTCGAGCCGAGCGCGAACCGCAGCCCCGAGCCGCCCGAGTCCACGCCCAGCACCCAGCTCATCGACACACCCAGCTCATGGACACACCCTGCTCATCGGCATACCCGGCTCATCGACGCACCGGGCTCATCGGCCCCAGCCGGCTCACGCGGGCGTCCGTCTCATGGCAGCTGCCAGTCCACCGGCTGCGCCCCCTGGCCGATCAGCAGGTCATTGGCCCGGCTGAACGGACGCGAGCCGAAGAAGCCGCGGTCCGCCGACATGGGGGAGGGATGGGCCGATTCGACGGCCGGGTAGTCCCCGAGCATCGGGCGGCAGTTACGGGCGTCACGCCCCCACAGGATGGAGACCATCGGCTTGCCGCGCGCGACCAGAGCGCGAATGGCCTGCTCGGTCACTTCCTCCCAGCCCTTGCCGCGGTGCGCGGCGGGCTTGCGGGGCGCTGTCGTGAGCGCCCTGTTGAGCAGCAGTACCCCCTGCCGCGTCCAGGGCGTCAGATCGCCGTTGGAGGGGCGCGGAAGCCCCAGATCCGTATGCGCCTCCCGGAAGATGTTCTCCAGACTGCCGGGCAGGGGCCGCACCTCGGGTGCCACCGAGAAGCTCAGCCCCACTGCGTGCCCGGGGGTCGGATACGGATCCTGTCCCACGATCAGGACCCGCACCTCGTCGAACGGCTGCTGGAAAGCACGCAGCACATTCGGTCCGGCCGGCAAGTACGTGCGCCCGGCGGCGATCTCCATACGCAGGAAGTCACCCATCTCGGCGATGCGTCCGGCCACGGGGCCCAGCGCATCCGCCCATCCGGGCTCGACGATTTCGTTCAACGGTCGTGCTGCCACGGGGTGCCACTCTACTGGTGCGCGCGGCGCGCTTCCGCACACACTCGTGAACCCGCCACCGGCGGACGGCATTTGCCCGGCCCGGTCTCCACCGGGCTCACCCGGGCAGGGTGACCGCGCGGACACAGAGCACATCCGGCAGATGCGAGGCGAGCAGCGCCCAGCTGTCCCCGTCGTCCGCGCTCGCGTACACCTCGCCGTTGCGGTTGCCGAAGTACACCCCGGCCGGATCGGAGCCGTCCGTACACATCGCGTCACGGAGCACCGTGCCGAAATGGTCCCCCTCGGGCAGCCCGGCCGACAGCGGCTCCCAGTCGCCGCCCGCGTTCTCCGTACGGAACACCCGGCAGCGGCGCTCGGCGGGGACGCGGTCCGCGTCGGCGCTGATCGGGAACACATAGGCCACATCCGCGTGGTGCGGATGCGCGGCGACCGCGAAGCCGAAGTCGGACGGCAGACCCGCGCCGATGTCGCTCCACCGGGCGCCCGCGTCATCACTGCGGAACACACCCCAGTGGTTCTGCAGATACAGCCGGTCGGGATCGGCCGCGTCCTGCGCGATCTTGTGGACGCACTGGCCGAACTCCGGATAGGGATCGGGCAGGAAGACCGCCGACACCCCCCGGTTGGACGGCGCCCAGCTCCCGCCGCCGTCCCGCGAGCGGAACACCCCGGCCGTGGACACCGCGACCGTCACCGCGTCCGGATCCCGTCGGTCCGTCACCACCGTGTGCACGGCCTCACCGCCGCCGCCCGGCACCCAGCGCGACCGGGTCGGGTGCTCCCACAGCGGCCGGACCAGCTCGAAGGTCTCGCCGCCGTCGTCGGACCGGAACAGAGCGGCGGGTTCCGTCCCCGCGTACACCACGTCCGGGGCCTCGGGGCAGGCCGGATGCAGCTGCCAGACCCGCTCCAGGGAGGCGCCCGTGTCTTTGGGGAAGCGCACCGCCGGTCTCGTCGGCTCCGTCCAGCTCGCCCCGAGATCGTCCGAGTGGAACACGGACGGGCCCCAGTGCGCGCTGTCGCCGCCGACCAGCAGCCGCGGCACCGCTCGGCGCGTATCGATACCGATCGAGTAGACCGCCTGCGCGTTGAACCACGGGCCGTCGAAATCCCAGCGGCCGCCACGCTTGCGGCCGATGAAGAGCCCCTTGCGGGTGCCCACCGTGAGCAGTACGTCGGACATCGCCGATACCTCCAGGACGCCGTTGTCTCGGGATACGGGTCAGTCTGCACCCGACCACTGACAACGGCTCCTGTAGTGAGCGTTCGCGCAGGTCAGACGGCCCGGTGGTACTGCTGCGGGGTGTGTACGCGCCCGCCCAGCTCACCGGCGGCGCGGCGGGCCCAGGACGGGTCGCGCAGCAGCTCCCTGCCGAGCAGTACGGCATCGGCCTCACCGTTGGCGACGATCTTCTCGGCCTGCTCGGGCCGAGTGATCAGACCGACCGCCGCGACGGGCAGCCGCGTCTCCGCCCGGACCCGGGCCGCGAAAGGCACCTGGTAGCCGGGACCGACCGGAATACGGACGTCCGCGGCGTTGCCGCCACTGGACACATCGAGCAGATCCACGCCGTGCGCCAGCAACTCGTCCGCGAGGCGCACCGTGTCGTCGACGGTCCAGCCCCCCTCGTCCAGCCAGTCGGTGGCGGAGATCCGGAAGAAGAGCGGCAGCTCGTCGGGCCACTCGGCGCGTACGGCGTCCACGACCTCCAGGCCGAACCTCGCGCGGTTCTCGAACGAGCCACCATAGGTGTCCGTGCGCCGGTTGCTGTGCGGGGAGAGGAACTCCCCGATCAGATAGCCGTGCGCGCCATGCACCTCGACAATCCGGAAACCGGCCTCCCTGGCCCGCCGCGCCGCCGCCGCGAACTGTCCGACGATCTCCTTGATCTGCTCCACGGTCAGTTCGGCGGGCAGCAGATGGCCCTCCGCGAAGGGCACCGCGCTCGGCGCCAGCGGCTGCCATCCATGGGCCTCGGTGCCGACGGGACCGCCACCGTTCCACGGCCGGTCGGTCGACGCCTTCCGCCCGGCGTGAGCGAGCTGAATGCCGGCGACGGTGCCCTGCGAGGCGAGGAAGCGGGTGATCCGGCGGAACGCCTCGACCTGCGTGTCGTTCCAGATCCCGAGATCGGCGGGGCTGATACGGCCCTCCGGGCTGACGGCCGTGGCCTCGACGAGGATGAGTCCGGTGCCGCCGGCGGCGCGCGCCGCGAGATGGGAGAAGTGCCAGTCGTTCGGTACACCGGCGTCCGGGCCGGTCTCGTCCGCGGAGTACTGGCACATGGGAGCCATCCAGACCCGGTTGGGGATGGTCAGGGACCGCAGGGTGTACGGCTCGAACAGTGCGCTCACGGCGGACTCCATTCGGAACGTGCGGGATCGGTACGTGGCCGACGGGCCGCCGCCTCGGTGCGAGACCCGCCAACGCTTCGTACGGTACCCATCGTAGTAAGGCGAATGTCAAACTACGATAAGTCTCGTACAATGAGATCTCACTCGATGAGATCTCGTCGATGAAGCGCGAAGAACGCGATGAAGTGGAGCCCCGCCGTGACCGCCGCGACCAGCACACGTGAACTCGCTCATCCCTCGTGCGCCGAGATTCGTCTGGAGGGCGTGCTCCACGCGCTCTCCGACCCCCTGCGGCTGCGGATCGTCCGCGAGCTGGCCGTGGCGGACGACGAGCTGTCCTGTTCGCACTTCGAGCTGCCCGTCAGTAAATCCACCACCACCCACCACTTCCGGGTGCTGCGCGAGAGCGGCGTGATCGAGCAGAACTACCGGGGGACGGCCAAGATGAGCGGACTGCGCAGGGAGGATCTGGACCGTCTCTTCCCCGGCCTGCTCGACAGCGTTCTGGGCGCCGCCACCGCGCAGGCGGCCCGGCTCGGTGGCGGCTGATCCCGAGATCGTCGCGGTTGATCCCGAGGTCGTTCACGGCTGGTTCCGAGGTCGTTCGCGGTTGATCCGGAGCCCGGTCATGGCTGATCCGATGAGCCGACAGGGTGCCGTACGCCTCGGCACGTGCGCGCCATGACAACCAGGGTGGATTGCCTGATTAAGTTGTGAATGTGTCGGAACATAAATTGATTTCCGCCCAGGAACCTCATGAGCACGACGCGTACCCATGGCCCGTCTGGGAAGTGCAGGGGCACGGCACCGTCACCGGCGCCGGGGACCCCCGGGACGGCGCCGCGCGGCGCGAGATCCTGCCCCCCTGGGTCGATATCAGGCTGACCTTCGCGGACGGCGCGCGCATCGATGTGCTCGCGGTGGTACGTGACGGGCGGATCGCCATCGAGGACGCGCAGGCCGACCCGCCGCTCGCCCTGGACGGTTTCGCCGCGCTCGCCGAGGCGATCGAGGCGCCGCTCCACAACGCCTGTCAGGTGGTCGCCGACCGACACCGGCCGCCCGCGCCCCAGCCCGTCGACGGCGTGGTTCCCGCCGACGCCCCGGTCACTCCGCTCGCCGCTGACCACGGCGGGGGACCGCAGCCGCTGCCGGAGAGGTCGGTGGCACCGGGGGAGACCGAGCCCGGGTTCGAGCCCCCGTCCGCGGCTGAATCCGGCCCGGCACCCGAATCCGGGCCCACCCACGCGGCAGGGCCTGTCCACGCGCCAGGGCCCGCGCCCGCGTACAGCCCCGCCGCGCCCGCGTACGAACCCGCGCCGCGGCCCGCGCCGCTCATGGCGGAAGGGCCGGCCGAGCAGCCGGCCGAACGGCCCCGCGAGGAGCCGGTGCCGGACCCCGCCCCGGCGCCGGCCGCGCAGCCGGAGCCCGAGCCGACGGCCGCGCAGACGGCCGCACCGGAAGCCCCGCGGGAACAGGACCAGTCCGGCCGGCACCGGGCCCGTCCGTCCCTCCCGCGCGGCAGCGCCGCCCGGCGGGGCGTCGCCGAGATCTACCGCGCCGCCCAGCAGGCCGGCCAGGACCCGGTGCTCGCCGTGATGTCCGCCACCGGGTTCAGCCGCCGCAAGGCGCTGAAGCTGATCGCGGGCGCCCGCGACGAAGGTCATCTGACCCCTCGTCACCACCGGCGCTGACCAGCGGCGTTGGCACCGTCAGCGACCTCATGCACGGTTTATCGCCTTACATGGCGCGCATACGGTTCATCTCGGACGTCTGCTGCGAGATGACATCGTTCGCCATCTCCCCGACCTGGACGTTGTTGCCCTCCGAGAGCGCCTCGGTGGCCATGGTGATCGCTCCCTGGTGGTGAGTGATCATCAGTTTGAGGAACAGCTCGTCGAAGGCCTTGCCCTTCGCCGCCCGCAACTGCGTCAGTTGGGCCTCGGTGGCCATTCCGGGCATCGTGCCGTGGTCATGGCCCTCGTGTTTCTTCGCCCCGCCGTTGTTCTTCAGCCAGGCTTCCATCATGCCGATCTCGGGCTTCTGCGCGTCGGCGATCCGTGACGCGAGCCGCTTCACCTGATCCGAGTCCGCCCGTTCCGGCACGAGCTCGGTCATGTCCAGCGCCTGCCCATGATGCACGATCATCATCTGCGCATAGGTGAAGTCAGCGGAGTTGGGGGTGTTGTCCGGCGCCGCCTTCAACGCCTCCTCGGCGGAGAGCGTCTTCGCGGGCTCGCCCGGCTTTCCGGGCGCCACTACCCCAGCGCCCTTGTCCGCGTTGGTCTTTGCCGCGTCCGTACCCTTGTCGCCGCCCGATTCGCAGGCTCCCAGGGCGAGTACGGCGGCGGCGACGGCCGCCGCGGCGACGGTCCGGCGAGTACGCGGGCTCCGGTGGCGGATCAACACGGCGACCTCCTACGGCACATGGTGTGGTGGACATTTCCTAGCACGCTTCCGGCCACCCGTGATCAAAAACTTTCATTACATCTCCGTTGCCATCTGTTGCCATGTACATGTGAGGGACGATACTGCCCAGGTCCGTGACCCGTTCATCTCTGAACGGGGATACACAGGGAGGACGCAGTGAGTTCGTTGCACACCACCCGAGTGCGGCGCAGACGTCTGGGCGTGGCAGCAGCCGCGGCCGGGCTCTTCGCCACGCTGCTCGCAGCCGGTCCGGCGGTCGCCACACCCGACCCCGGTGACCGTCAGGCCAAGGAGGAGATCTCCAGCAGCCAGGCCGCCGAGGTGAAGTCGGCCATCCAGAACGGTGAGATACCCGGCGTGGACGAGATCGTCCACAGCCCCAACATCAGTCATCTCGCCAATGTGCCCAAAGACCTGATCAAGGGGACCAATTCGGACCTCGCGTTCCAGGGCAAGTACGCCTTCTCGGGCAACTATGACGGTTTCCGGATCTTCGACATCAGCAACCCGAAGTCCCCCAAGACCGTCTCGCAGGTGCTCTGTCCCGGATCGCAGAACGACGTGTCGGTCTCCGGCGATCTCCTCTTCCTCTCCACCGACTCCTCGCGCAGCGACAACTCGTGCACCAGCACGACGCAGCCCGCCACGGAGAAGTCGTCCTGGGAGGGCATGAAGATCTTCGACATCAGCGACAAGCGGAACCCCAAGTATGTCGCCGCTGTCGAGACCGCGTGCGGTTCACACACCCACACGCTGGTGCCGGAGCGCAAGGACGTCTACGTCTACGTCTCGTCGTACTCGCCCAGCGCGTCCTTCCCGGACTGCCAGCCGCCGCATGACGGTATCTCCGTCATCAAGGTGCCGCGGAAGTCCCCTGAGAAGGCCGCGATCGTGAACTTCCCGGTTCTCTTCCCCCAGGGCGGAAACCCGGGAGGGCCCACCAACCCGGGCGTCTCGTCGACCACCGGTTGCCACGACATCACGGTGCTGCCCTCGAAGGACCTGGCCGCCGGAGCCTGCATGGGTGACGGCATCCTGTTCGACATCAAGGACCCCGAGCACCCCAAGGTGATCGACCAGGTCCAGGACAATGTCAACTTCGCCTTCTGGCACTCGGCCACCTTCAACCAGGAGGCCAACAAGGTCGTCTTCACCGACGAGTTGGGCGGCGGTGGCTCCGCCACCTGCAACGCCGAGATCGGTCCGAACAGGGGCGCCGACGGCATCTACGACATCGTCGGCAAGGGTGACAAGCGCGAGCTGGTCTTCCGCAGCTACTACAAGATCCCTCGCTACCAGGCGGACACCGAGAACTGCGTCGCCCACAACGGCTCGCTGATCCCGGTCAAGGGCCGCGACATCATGGTCCAGTCCTGGTACCAGGGTGGAGTCTCGGTCTGGGACTTCACCAACTCCTCGAAGCCGAAGGAGATCGCGTACTTCGAGCGCGGTCCGATCTCGGCCGAGACCATGGTCGGCGGAGGCACCTGGTCCGCCTACTACTACAACGGCTACATCTACTCGAACGACATGGTCAAGGGCTTCGATGTGCTCAGGCTCGACGACCGCCTGACCGACCCCGCGAAGCGGGTGCGGATGTCCGAGCTCAACGTGCAGACGCAGCCGGACTACTTCGACCGCTCCGGCCACTGAAGGATCATGTCCTGACTCGTTCCGCCGGGCGGGCTGCCGCCCGGCGGAACGCCGAGCTCCCACTCCAGCCCGTAGCGCTGGAACAGTTCGGCGCGCAGCCGCGGCAGCGGCATCGGCGCGCCCGGCATCAGTACGGCGAAGACCGCGCCCATCAACAGGGCGCGCAGCAGCGGATAGTCGCTCTCCGGGTCCTGTGAGCCGTACCGTTCCACCGTCTCCCGGAGCAGCCCCGCGAGCCGCTGCTGTTCCGGGCACTGCACGAACCCCTCGGCCTGCAGGATGCCGGCCATATGCGTCCGCATCAGGACGGGACTGTCCTCGGTGAGCCCGAGAATGGCGTCGATCGCCCGTGCCAGCAGCTCCGGGCCGTCGTCCGTGGCCGGTTCGCGCTCCAGGGCCGCCTGGAGCGTGCGGTGCATCAGCCGGTGCACGGCGGACTGCAGCAGCTGTCGCTTCCCCGGGAAGTAGTACGAGACGAGACCGCGCGCGGAACCCGCCCGGTCGGCGATGTCGGCGAGCGTCGTGGCCTCGTAACCGCGTTCGGCGACCAACTCCACTGTCGCCTGCAGCAATCGCTCCCGGGAACGCCGACGGAGCTCTTCATTGACCGATGCGCTCCGCGGGGACATGCTTTACTCCTGCGTTGACTGGCTCTAAGCCAATATACTCAGTGCGTCCCGTCGCAGACCCTTCCGGGCCTGGTCAGCGGGGCTTCCGCCTGCCTTGGGCGACGCGGGGGATCGTCCAAGGCAGGTGGCTTCGGCATGCCCGGACGGCGCGCCGGTGCCCGTTTCGAGCCTCGGGGCCGCCCGTTTGGGGCTTTGTTCGCGGCTCTTTTACGGGTCTATCGCAACGGTCCCCGGCTCGCCAGAGCGATAACGGGCCGCAGTCCAGACAGGCGCTCCTCGACCGGCAGATGGTCCACGAAATGGACCGAGCAGCCCAACTCCGCGGCTCCGCCGTCCGCCCGGCGGTCGTCGCCGACCATCAGCACATCGTGCGGATCCTGCCCCAACTGCTCGCAGGCGGTCCGGAAGAGCCGGGGGTCGGGCTTCTGGATGCCGTGCTCGTACGAGAGCACATACGCGTCGACGAACGCGTCCAGGCCGTGGGCGCGGAAGACCGGCCGCAGATCCCAGCCGATATTGCTCACCACCGCGATCCCGACGCCCTCGCGCCGCAGCGTGCCGAGCACCTCGGCGGCGTCGGTGTACGGACGCCAGGCGTCCGGCGTCATATGACGGTCGTAGAGCGCGTCGTACAGGACCGGGCTGGGCAGCTTCACCTGCCGGGCGAGCCCGGTGTACGCCGCGCGGTGCCGTTCGGCGCTCTCGTCGCGGGTGGCCCACAGTCCTGCCAGTTCCGGCGGTACCCGCTCCGGTGAGGAGCCACCGGGCAGCGCGCCCGCCACGGCCAGCCGCATCGCGTACCGGCGTACCTCGTCGGGGGGTACGGCGACGCCCGCCTCATCGAGCACGGCACGCAGCCAGGAACTCGCGGATTCGATTCGGAAGAGGGTTCCGGAGAAGTCGAAGAGCACACCCTTGAAGGTCATGCGTACGATCCTCGCCGGGTCACGGCTTCTTGGACAAGGTCACGCGCCCGTACACCGCGGCCGAGAACGCGACCAGACAGCCACCGAACAGCCATCCGCTGATTACGTCCGTACCCCAGTGCACCCCCAGCCACAGCCGGGTGAAGCCCGCTCCGGCCACCGATACGGCCCCGACGGCGACCGCCGTACGCCACGGCCACCCCCCGGCCCCGTGGCGGCGTACCAGCCACAGCAGCAGCCCGCAGGTCACCGCGGCGGTCATGGCGTGTCCGGAGGGGAACGCCGCGAAATCCGCGGAGTCGACCGGGTCGGGCCACCGCGGGCGCTCACGCCCGACCGCGGCCTTCACTCCCTGGGAGACGGCCGCGCCCACCGCCGCCGTCCCGGTCGTCCACAGCGCGAGCAGCCGCTCGTGCCGCAGCCACAGCGCGATCACGGCCACCGCGGTCAGCAGCCGCATCGTCCAGGGGTCCCAGACCCAGTCGGTGAGCACCCGGTTCACCCAGGTCGCGCCGGGCTCGTCCACCGCGCGGTGGTGCAACTCCTCGGCGACCCACCGGTCGAAGGAGAACAGCGGATCCCACTCCGCGACGACGAGGACGGTCAGCACCACGGAGAGGACGGCCAGCAGCGTGGCCACCGCGCCCGCTCCGGTGAGTCCGGTGAGTCCGGCGAGCGGGGGACGGGCCGGGGGCTGCGGCGAGGCCACGGGGGCCGAGGGCGAGGGCATGGGGTTGATCCTCGCGCACACGGCGCGCGGGCGGCTATCCGAGGGGGCGGGTTATCCGAGGGCGCGGGTTATCCGAGGGCGCGAAGAGCCGGTACGAACGCGACCAGCAGCGGCACCAGCGGCACCACGGCCGCTGCCGCGGTCAGCCGCAGCCGGCGTCCCGCGGTGAGCCGGGGTTCGGGCGACAGCAGCCGGTTCACCCGCTGTGGCAGCTGGGCGTCCGGGGCGGTGCCCGGCCCGAACACCCCCCGGTCCTCGTTCAGTTCGACCAGCGCGAGCGCGATCGTCAGCCGCCCGAAACGCCGCGAGGCGACATCGTCGGCGGCCAGCTCGACCAGCCGGTGCATCTCGTCGCGGAACGCCGCGAACACCGGCACCTGCGGGAATCCGTTCGCCAGCGCGCACGAGCAGTGCAGCAGCCAGTCGTGCCTGGCGCGCGCGTGGCCCTGCTCATGGGCGAGTACGGCGTCGAGCTGACGGCCCTTCAGGCGGCGCAGCGCGGCCGTGGTGATGACCAGTTGGGGTGCGGCGCCCGGCAGCCACCACGCGCCGGGACGCTCGCCCTCCAGGACCACGAGGGGCTCGTCGCGCGGCTCCTCGCCGGGCAGCACGGGGGAGCGTACGAGCAGTTCCTTGCGGCGCTGCCGACGGCGGCGGCGGGCCCGGTGGATCTCGCGGGTGAGCATCGCGGCCGTCCAGAGGCCACCGCCGGCCAGCAGCACGGCCAGCACGGCGGACCACGGACCGTGCGAACCGAAGGCGTAGGCCTCCACCACTCCGCGCGGGGCGGGCGCGAAGACATGGCCACGGACGAGGAGCCAGGAGGCGGCGGCGCTGAAGGTCATGGAGAGCGCGAAGCTCAGCAGCACGGCCGCCACGACGCACTGCCACACCCATAGCGCCACCACGGGCTCGCGCTCCGGCCAGTCGGCGCGCGACAGGAGCCGCGGGGCGACGACGGCGGCCAGCGCACCGAGCAGCAGCAGTGCCAGGGAGACCATCATGGTCACCAGGGTATGAGGGGCGCACTACTCAGGGATATGTCCTGACCTGGCAAGTGACCCACGACACGTTTCCGCGCGGGCGCCGCTGATCGTCCGGGATCGGCCGGACCGGCCGCGGCCGACCGGCCGTGACCGGCAGGGATGTGACCGACCGGCCGGGACCGGTCGGAACCGGCCGGAACCGACCGTGATCAGCTCCGATCAGAGCGTGAGCAGCATCGCCAGCGTCGCGATGCCCATGGAGAGCCGGCAGACCAGCGCCAGCTCCGGCCGCTCGCCCCAGCCCGCCAGGGCGGCACCGCCACTGCCCTCGGGGCCCGCGGTGGCCGGGACGGGCAGCAGCCGGGCGCCCGCCCACAGCACATACCCGGCGTAGTAGACCAGCAGCACACCGGTGATCAGCGGCGCCCCGCTCCCCGCGCCCGCCACCCCCTCGGTGTGCGCGCCGTGCGCCCCGGCCGGGGCGACGGCCATGGCCCCGGCCATGTAGACCATCGCGAGCATCCCCAGCAGATGGTGCAGCCGGTGCCCCGCCCCGCCGGCCCGGACGAGCGTATGGAGCGCCGCGCCGCAGAACACCACCACGTACCCCGCCCAGACCCACCGGGGCGGAGTCAGCACGGCGGCGGGCACCGCCATGGCCGCCATCCCGAACCCCATCAGAGCCTCGCCGCCCACCGAACCGCGCTGGTCGCCCACGCTGTCGCGCAACCGGAGCAGACAGTAGCTCCCGGCCGCCGCGCAGAGCGCGACGAGCAGCCAGCCGGACATCGCCGGTCCGTGCATCGCGACCTCCCCCGTCAACGGACTCGTCCAGGGAATGCCCGACGCCGACGATGCGCATACGAGCGCAGAGGGACACAGGGGGAGCGCACCGGGGGTCACGGGCCGGGCGGGGCACCGCCGTTCCGTTATTCGCATTTCAGTGGAAACGGAAAGCGTAAAGAAAATCGGCTGACACGCCGCCGCTTTTGCCGAACGAATTCCTGGTGCGTGTGGCCTTGTGGTGACGGTAGCACCCGACTACTTTGCGAAGGCGTGCCCTTGGGGGCCGGGCGGACTGCCGCCGCCTGTAAATCCCCCCACCCCCGAGGACTTTACGCATTTCTGGCAGATATCGAGTGGGAGGCATTCCCCCATGCATATGTCACGACGGTCCGCCATCGCGTCCGCGCTGGCCGCTTCGGCCGCCATCGCCGGCGTCGGCGCAGCCCAGCAGGGTGCGTCGGCCTCCGAACCGCGACGCCGCGCACAGCCGGGGCCCGCCGCGAGTCCCCCCGGTGACGTGGTCGGCAAAATCACCGTGGGCTACCAGGGCTGGTTCGCCTGTACCGGTGACGGCGCCCCCATCAATGGGTGGTGGCACTGGAGTCAGAACATGAGCCAGCCGCCGTCGCTCAGCAATACCACCATCAAGTCGTGGCCGGACATGCGGGAATACTCCCGCGGTTACCCCACCGCCTACCCGAACCTGAACAGCGGCCAGCCCGCCACGCTGTTCTCCTCGTGGGACCAGCAGACGGTCGACACGCACTTCCGCTGGATGCGGGAGAACAACTGCGACACGGCCGCGCTCCAGCGCTTCAACCCCTTCAGCCCGGAGGGCCCGACCCGCGACGCGATGGCGCAGAAGGTACGCCAGGCGGCCGAGGCCAACGGCCGTAAGTTCTACATCATGTACGACGTCACCGGCTGGACGTCCATGCAGTCCCAGATCAAGGAGGACTGGACGTCGAAGATGAAGGCGCACACCGCGTCCAGCGCCTACGCGAAGCAGAACGGCAAGCCGGTGGTGTGCATCTGGGGCTTCGGCTTCAACGACCCCGGCCGGCCCTTCGCGCCCGCGCCGTGCAAGGAGGTCGTGGACTGGTTCAAGGCCCAGGGCTGCTATGTCATCGGCGGCGTGCCCACCCACTGGCGCAACAGCACCGACGACTCACGCCCCGGCTTCCAGGACGTGTACCACGCGTTCAACATGATCTCGCCCTGGATGGTCGGACGGATCGGCAACGTCGCCGACACCGACCGGTTCTTCCGCGACGTCAACACCCCCGACCAGGCGGACTGCAACGCCCACGGCATCGACTACCAGCCGTGCGTGCTGCCCGGCGATCTCCAGGAACGCCACCGCGCGCACGGTGACTTCATGTGGCGGCAGTTCTACAACATGGTGCGGGTCGGCGCGCAGGGCATCTACATCTCCATGTTCGACGAGTTCAACGAGGGCAACCAGATCGCCAAGACCGCCGAGACCGGTGCGCAGGTGCCGTCCGGATCGGGTATCTGGGCGCTGGACGAGGACGGCACCTCCTGCTCGTCCGACTACTACCTGCGCCTGACCGGCGACGGCGGGCGGATGCTGAAGGGCCAGATCGGGCTGACGGCCACCAGGCCCACCCAGCCCCGGATCTGACGAGACGTCACACAGCGGCGAGCGATGACCGTGCGGGCCGCCGGGGCATCCCCGGCGGCCCTTCCGCGTCAGCCAGGCAGATGCCGTGCCCGGCTCTCCCGTCCGCGCAGGCGGGGGGTGAACGTCGCGTGGAAGATGGTCGAGGCCGCCCCCACCGCGGCGGCCTCCGCGCTCAGCACGGACGGCTCGACCGCGACCCGCCGCAGCCGTCTGGCGGTCGGAAAAGCGTTGACGGTACGGGCGATCTCGTCCAGATAGAAGCCGGCGACGTCCTCGGTGAAGAAGGGGCCGCCGAGCACGATCAGATCGATGTCCAGCAGATCGACCATGCCCAGCGCCCCCCGCCCCACCGCCTGCGCGACCTCGCGTACGGCCGCCGCGGCGGCGGGGTCGCCCGCGGCGGCGGCCTCGCCCACCGCCAGATAGGCGGCGGTACTCCCGGACGTACGCCCCGGCGCGGCCGGTGCGGGGCGCATCCCGCCCCGTACCGCGAGCTCCGGTACGGACACCGGCGGATTGCACTCCGGGAGGATCTCCGGCCGGCCGTCCTTCGCCACCCGTCCCAGCGCTATGGCGCACAGCTGTCCGAACTCCCCGGCGTTGGCGCTGATCCCTCGGTACAGATCGCCGTTGAGATAGAGCCCCGTACCGACGCCCGTACCGAGATAGAGATACGCGAAGTCCCTGGCCCGGCGGTCACGCCCGATCCACCGCTCGCCGGCCGCCGCCGCGGTGGAGTCCTTCTCCATCAGGACGGGGCACGGGAAGTGGTCCTGGAGCAGATACAGCAGCGGCAGATCGCCCCAGGCCGACATCAGCGGCGGCCCGAGGACCGTGCCCGACGCGATGTCGACCGGCCCCGGTACGGCGACCCCGATCCCGAGGAAACCGTCCTCCCGCACCGACCCGCGCGCCTCCGCCAGCGTCTCCCGGCCCAGCGTGGCCACCCGCTCGACGAACTCCGCCGGATCGATGTCGGCGGTGACGGGGCGGGTGCGGGTACGGACGATCGCGCCGTCGAGATCGATCACGACCGCGGTGAGCACCTCCGGGTCGATATGGATACCGAGCGCGTGGGCCGCCGTCCCGCAGAGCCGTACCGGCGTGCGGGGTTTGCCCGAGGTCGCGCGCCGCTGGGCGTCCTCGATGAGGATGCCGCGGTCCAGCAGCGAACGGGCGATCCGGGAGACCGACTGCTGGGTGAGGCCCGTGCGGTGGGCGATCTCACCCCGGGTGATGGTGCCGGAGAGCCGTACCGTCTCGATGACCACACACTCGTTGAACGAACCCAGATCGATCTGGTTGACCCCGCTCCAGGACTGGCTTCGCGCCGTGCTGTCCGCGCGGCGGTCCGTGCCCGGATGGCCCGCGACGTTCTCGCGCAGCCAGCGCACCGCGGCGCACGGGGCGTCGGGCCGCGCCGTCGCGTACCGTTCCAGCTCGGCCGCCAGATCGAGATAGACGCGGCGCGAGGACTCCGGATGGCTGGTGCTGTCGAGCGCGATCATGGCCCGGAGGAAGGTGCGCCAGGTCGACCGTGCGGGAATCTGATGTTGCGTCACCGATCCTTCCGGCGCGGACTGTTGGGATGATCCGGGGCGGCCCGCCGCGTCCCAGAGCGTGATGGCGTGCAGCCCGAGGTCCGGATGGCTGCGGCCGGCCTCGGCCAGATACTCCGCCAGCCCGTACGCCGGTGAGGCGTCACCGTCCGCCCCGCGCGCCATCGACGCCGACAGCGCGGCCTCCACCGCCCGGTCGAGTCCGGTGAGTACGTCCGTACCGAGCACGGTCCCGGCGGCGGACTGCCGGGGAACCTCCTGTCTGGTGCCCGCCAGGAGCACGGCGCGCCGCGGGTCCACATACAGGCCCATCACCCAGACCTCGCCGCTCGGCAGCGGCGGTCTGGTCGGTACGGACGGGGCGGGCGTCTCGTCGGGGGAGAGCCGCCAGCGACGCCGGATCCCGGCGACCGTGGCGTGCGAGAGGCCCAGCTCCCTGGCGACCGCGCGCGAGGCGCCACCGCCACCGGTCGCCAGCAGCGTACGGGTGACGACCTCCGCCTCGTCCACGGTGGCGGGCCGGCCGGTGCGCGGCCGGTGTCCGAGACCGTCGATCCCCGCGCTCCTCCAGCGCTGCCGCCAGGTGCCGACCGTCTGCCGGGACACTGCGAGCCGACGGGAGATCTCGGCGTCGCGCAGCCCCTCGGCGGCGAGGAGGACGACACTCGCCCGGGTCGCGAGAGGACCGCCCTCCGCGGCCCAGCGGTGTAAGACGGCCCGGTGCTCCGGGGGCAGAGAGCCGACCGGGCCGTCGTCTTGGGGGGCCTCAGGCATCAGTGCCTCCGGCCCACGGATGCGCCGCGGTATGGCCCGTGGGCGAAGCTGTACGGCCCGTGGAAGCCGTACGGCGCACAGCCGGGGCCGTACGGTTCGCCGCCCGGCGGTCCCCGGGTGTCAGCCGCAGCGTCAGGATCTGGAAGGGCCGCAGCGTCAGCGCGACCGACCCGTTCTCGTACCGGCGCGCGGCGAGCGGCTCCTCCAGGAGGTCCGTCTCGCACACCGACGCCACCGGGAACGCGGCGGAGAGCGCCGTACGGGCCCGGCCGCCGCGCGACTCGTACAGCCGTACGACCACATCACCCGAGCGGTCGTCGGCGAGCTTCACCGCCTCCACGAGCACATCGGGATGGTCCACCGAGACCAGCGGCGGCGCGGCGGATCCCGCGGGCTCCGAAGGGCCGGGACGCAGCGGCAGATTGACGGCGTACCCCTCGGCGATCGCTTCACCGATCCCCGCCCCGGGGCGAACGGCGTGCCTGAAGCGCTGCGGGCCCCGGTCGGCATGCGGGTCGGGGCTGTGCGCCGCGCGCAGCAGCGTGAGCCGTACGGTGGTGGTCGTACCGGCGTCCTCGCGGGTATGGCGCGAGACGTCGTAGCCGTATGTGGAATCACCGGCCAGCGCCACGCCCCAGCCGTGCTCGCCCACATGGATCCAGCGGTGCGCCCATAGCTCACAACGGGCCGCGCTCCCGCCGGAGTTCTCGTGGGTGGGGCGCGTGACATGGCCGAACTGGATCTCCGCGCCGCTGTGTTCGGCGTGCACATCGAACGGCCAGACAGCCTTGAGCAGAGCGTCACGTTCGCGCCAGTCGATCTCCGTGTCGATCGTCAGGGACCGGCTCCCGGCGGTCAGCGAGAGCGTCTGCTCGATCGCGGACCTGCCGGTGTTCCGTACCACCCGGACGGCCGCCAACAGAGCGCCCTCCTCCGTCACTTCGACCGATTCCGCCCGGTCGAGATCCCGGAACACCTCGCGGTGGCGGGCGGCGTCGATGTGCCGGGCGCTCCAGCGCGGCGGGTCGTCGCGGTGCAGCCGCAGCAGATTGCCCACCGCTCCCGGGGCGACGGCCTCCCGTCCGGTGGTGAGGTCCAGCATGGAGCGTACGAGCCCCCGGGCGTCGACATGGACCCGCAGCAGCCCGTTGTCCAGCAGCCATCCGCCGCCGTCCGCGGGCCGTACGGTCACCGGCGCGACCCCGGCGGGCTCCGGAAGGACGGCGCCGCGGCCGAGGGCCGGAGCCTCGGCCAGTACGGCGACGCGTCCGTCGGAGAGCCGCTGACCGCCGCCCGTCGGCCGGTCCCGGTCCAGGACCACCACCTCACGGCGCGCGAGCGGCCCCGCGTTGTAGACGGACAGGCTGGTGGCGCCGCTGCCGTCGGACGCTCCCACGCCCCGTCGGATCAGCCGCTCCAGACGGCGATGGACCTCGCGGTGGAGCTGCTCGGCCTCCTGGTGCGCCCAGGCGGTCGAGACGCCGGACAGCAGATCGTGGCTCTGCTGGAGCAGAACCTTCTTCCACAGGGTGTCGAGTTCGTCGTACGGATAGGGGACGCCGTCCCGTACGGCCGCGGTCGCCGACCACAACTCGGCCTCCCGCAGCAGCGATTCACCGCGGCGGTTGCCGCGCTTGGTGCGTGCCTGGCTGGTGTATGTGCCCTGATGGGACTCCGGGCGGAACTCACCGCGCCACACCGGCGCGCCCGGACGCGCGTCGAGGGCGCCTTGGAAGAAGTGCGCGGGATCCTGGATCCCGACGCGCGGCGAGCCTTCCAGATCGGCCAGACGCCGGGCGCGCTCCAGCGTCTCGGGGGTGGGGCCGTACCCGTCGGCGTTTCCGAGGGGCAGCAGGGAGCGGGCGGCGGCGCCCTGGCCGGCGAACGCGTCGGCGGTACCTGCCAGTTCACCACCGGTCAGTTCACCGTCGGTAAGTACGCCACCAGTGCGGGCCGAGGCGGGCGGGAAGTGACTGAGGATACGGGTGCCGTCGATGCCCTCCCACCAGAAAGTGGGGTCGGGCACGGGATCGGAACTCTCCGCGAGGAACCAGCGGGCCCCGGCGAGCACGGCCAACTGCGGGAAGGCGGCGCTCAGTCCGGAGGCACCGGGCAGCCACACGCCGTCGGTGTCGGTGCCCAGCTCCTCGCGGTAGAAGCGGCGGCCGTACACGAACTGGCGGGCCAGCGCCTCGCCGCCGGGGAGATTTCCGTCGGGCTCCGCCCACATACCGCCGACCGGCACCCAGTTGCCGTCGGCGACGGACTTGCGCACCCGCTCGAAGACATGCGGATGGCGGTCCTTCATCCAGGCGTACCGGTGGGCGGAGGGCGCGGCGACGGTCAGTTCCGGGTACTCCTCCGCCAGCGCGGTCATGGTGCTGAACGCGCGGGCGGTCTCGCGTACGGACTCACGCGCGGGCCCCAGCCGGGCCGCCCCCAGGGGTGCGCGTCCGACAGCGGAGACGGTGTGCGCGGACTCGTGCGCGCGACGGGTCAGTACGGGGGAGAGGATCCGCCGCGCGTCCGGGGCGGTCCCGGCGACATCGCGGGGGTCGACGGCGTCCACGGCCTCTTCGAGGGCCCGCAGGATCGCGTACCGGCGGGGCAGCCCCGCCGGGAGCGCGCGCATCAGACCGTCCAGGACATCGATGTCATGGATGAGTTGCCAGATGCCCTCGTCGCGTACGGCGAGATCGGCGCGGAGCAGCCGGTACAGGGGCTCGTCCCCCGCGGTGACCGGATCCCCGTAGTGCGCGCCCGCGCCGGTGGCCGCGTCGATCGGCGGATTGGCGGCGGCCTCGACGAACAGCCGGACCGGCTCGCCGCCACCAGCCGGGGCCGACACCGTCACGGACCGGTGGAGCCGGTGCAGCCCCTGGAGAGGAGTGCCGTGCGCGTCGTGGACGAGTCCCACGGCGCGGCTCCCCGAGTCCGGGCCCTCGAAGCCGGGGCCGGGCTCGAAGCCGAGGTCGGGCTCGAAGCCGAGGTCGAAGACCGCCTCCACCCGCTCACCCGCCCAGCGCTGCGGGACGGTGGCGTGGACCTGGAACCAACTGGTCGACCAGGGACGGCCCCAGGCGTCGCCCACGAAGAACGGTGTGTAGTCGGCCCGGAGGGCCACATCGACGGGGACCGGCTCACCGGGGATGTGCCAGGCGCCGATATCCATCGGCAGTCGCCCGGTGTACAGCGCGGGACGCAGTCGGGCGGCGAGGAAATGGCTGATCCGCGCCTCTCCGGAGTTCCGGCGGTCATCCATGGGCGGCCCTCCCTGTCCAGCCAGTAACCGCCATGTAAAACCACGTGTGTTATCAAGTCAACGGCTTTCCTCTTCCTTCTTCTTCCGTCTTCTTCCTGGTGATGACGGCGTGCGTCGGAATCGTCAGGACAATAAATTGACGAATTGCGAAGCCGACGGAAAGTAAGTGAATTGACAATGTGTGGAGGGAGGGCCGGACCGCCGCTCAGTGCCGTACCGGCTCCGGCCTGACACAGCAGCTCTCCACCGGGAGCGCCCTGCCCTCGCGCGCCGAGTCGAGCAGCGTCAGCATGATGTCGAGGACATGGCGCGCCAGTTCGGCGGACGCACGGTGCGGGCGGCCCCCGGCGAGCGACTCGGCCAGATCGGCGAGCCCGGTGCCGCGCCCCGCTCCCACATATCCGGCCGTGACCGGCAGCGTCTCCCACTCGCCGGTACCCCGGTGCAGTTCGACCGTGCCGTCGAACCCGTTCGGGTCGGGGACGGACAGCGAGGCCTCGGTGCCGTGCACCTCGATACGGGGCAGCCGGGCGGCCTGGATGTCGAAGCTCATCACCAGCGTGGTGAGGGCTCCGTTGGCATGCCGCAGTACCCCCGTGACATGGGTGTCGACCTCCACGCCGAACCGTTCACCGGCCCGCGGTCCGCTGCCGATCTCCCGTTCGGCGCGCGGGCGGGATCCCGCGCCGGTGACCGTGATGACCGGGCCCAGCAGATGGACGAGCGCCGAGAGGTAGTAAGGACCCATGTCGAGCAGTGGCCCGCCGCCCCGCCGGTAGTAGAACTCCGGGTCCGGGTGCCAGCGTTCGTGGCCCGCCGTGGTCATGAAGGCCGTCGCGGCGACAGGCGTGCCGATCAGCCCGTCGCCGACCGCCTTGCGCGCCGTCTGGACGCCCGTACCGAGCACGGTGTCGGGCGCGCAGCCGATCCGCAGCCCGCCCGCCTCGGCCGCGGCCAGCATCCGGTCCGCCTCCGCGCGCGTGGCGGCCAGCGGCTTCTCCCCGTACACATGCTTGCCCGCTTCGAGCGCCGCCAGGGCGACTTCGGCATGGACCGCCGGGATCGTCAGATTGAGTACGGCGTCCACGTCGGGGCGCGCCACCAGCTGGGCCACCGATCCGGCGACCGCGGTGCCCGGCACCCGGGCGGCGACCGACGCGGCGCGCTCCGGGTCGAGATCCGTGACGGCCGTCAGCGTGACGCCCTCCAGCCGTCCAAGGGTGTCCAGATAGGCGCCGCTGATCTTGCCCGCGCCCACGATGCCGATCCTCAGCGGCTCGCCCACAGCAGTCCCCTCTCGGTGAGCACCCGTACCTCGGGTACATCGAAGTCGTCCGGTTTGTGGCCGATGGTGGAGACGAAGACCCGCCCCTCGCCCCAGGTCCTGGTCCAGACGGCCGGCATGGTGACCGGCCGCGCCCGCTCCTCGTCCGCCGCGAACTCCGTGGTCGCCAGGACGTCGATCAGCGGGTCGCTGACCAGCCAGTACTTCTCCGTATGGACCCGGAAGTCGCTCAGTCCGGCGATCACCGGATGGTCGGCGCGCTCCTTGACCAGCGTGACCCCGTGGTCGGAGAAGCCGGGCGGATGCATCAGGAACTGCCCGCCGGTGAGCAGCTGGTAGCCGACATCACCGCGGAAGGAGTCCACGATCCCGCCGTGCCAGCCGGCCAGTCCGGTGCCGGCCCGGACCGCCGCCGTGAGTCCGGCGCTCTGCTCGGCCGTGATCTCGCCCATCGTCCAGCACTGGACCACCAGATCGGTGGCGGCGAGGAGCTCGGCGTCCGTGTAGACGTCCAGGGTGTCGGAGATCCGGATGTCATAGCCGCGATCGCGGAGGAAGGGCAGGAACAGCTCCGTGATCGCCACGGGCTGGTGTCCCTCCCAGCCGCCACGGACCACCAGGGCCCTCCGGGCGTCGGATGTCTCGGACGTCATGGTCATTGCACGCTCCCATCGGTGTTGCGCGGGTCCAGCGAACTTCAGCGTACGGATGGCGGAATGACGTACTGTCATCCGAACGTATGAAGCGGGAGACTTATTTGTCAACGACTCTACCAAATAGCCCCCGGAACGTCGTCAGTGCTGCCCGAGCCGCTTGAGGAGAGTCCGCAGCGAGTGGGCCGCCTCGGTGACCGCGAGGGCGATCTCCTCGGCGCGGGCGTCGTCCATCCGGCTCTTGGGCGCGGAGCAGCTGATCGCGTCGCCGCCGCCGTGGCCGGTGCCGAGTGCCACCGCCACGCACCGGATGTCCGGGGAGTTCTCCCCGTCGTCCATCGCCCACCCGCGCAGCCGTGCCTCGGACAGCTGGCTCAGCAGTGCGTCCGGGTCGGTCACCGTGTCCGGAGTGAGCCTCTCCAACGGCCAGTTGAGCCGCATCCTGACCTCGGCCGCGTCATAGAGCGAGAGCATCGCCTTACCCAGTGCGGTGGCATGCGCGGGCAGTCGGCGGCCCACCGCCGAGTACATCCGCAGGGCATGCCGGGACTCACGTTTGGCCAGGTAGACGACGTCCGTACCGTCGAGCCTGCCCAGATGCACCGACTCGCCCGTCTCCTCCGCCAGGGAGTCGAGCACGGGGCCCGCGAGGCTCGCGACATCGTCGCCCTCCAGATAGGCCGTACCCGTCAACAGGGCTTTGAGGCCGAGGCTGTAGCGGGTGCCCGACGGATCCAGATCCACCCAGCGGCGCGCCTCCATCGTGCGGAGGATCGCGTGCAGGCTGCTCTTGGGCACGGCCATCGTGCCGGCCAGTTCGGCAAGCGAGAGCCGTGCGCCTTCCGCGCCCAGCAGTTCGAGCACCTCAAGCACCCGAGCCGCGGACTTGACCTCTTCGGGCTTGCGCCCGCGCGCTGCTGCTGCCACCGATTCCACGGAACCTCCGCTTCTCGCGCCGGTGCCCCTCGGCGAACCGGTCGGCACGAATCTCGACGTGCGTCTTGACGCTATATCACCCCAACCATAAGTTCAGTCACTCCAACGCCATTCGGCCTTCTGAACGGTTGATCCTTAGGTAGGGGCCATGCGTATACCCATGTCAAGGAATGTCCGGCTCGCGGCGGTAGCCGTCGCCACGGTTCTCTCGCTCACCACACTCTCCGCCTGCGGCGGCTCCTCCGACTCCGGAGGGAGCTCCACCTCGCTGGAGATGTGGACCTTCAAGCAGTCCCATGTCGGCGCCTTGCGCAACGCCGCCGCCGAGTTCAAGAAGCAGACCGGCATCTCGGTCAAGGTCGAGGCCTACACACCCGACGACGCCTACACCACCAAGGTGCAGAGCGCGGCGAAGACCGGCGATCTGCCGGATGTGCTGGAAGTGCACTCCGACGGCGAGGACCGGGTCTTCGGCGCGGCGGGGATCCTCTCCGACCTCAGCGGCGACTTCACGGGCGACTGGGCCGACCGTATCCAGGAGCCCGTATGGGAGTCCGGGCTCGTCACCGACCAGCGGTTCAAGGACTCGCTGCCGGAGACCGCCAAGGACCACGGCATCGAGAAGGGCGCCCGCTACAGCGTGCCGCTCACGGTGGGCACCTTCGGGATCGTCTACGCCAACAAGAAGATGCTCGCCGAGGCGGGCATCACCGAGCCCCCGGCCGACTGGGCGGGCTTCCTGGACGCGCTCCGGACAACCACCGCCAAGAACCCCAAGACCGGCGGTATGTCCCTCGGCCTCAAGGTCCAGGCCACCGGCCTGACCTGGGTCCTCCAGCCGCTGGCCTTCAGCCAGCTCGGACAGCGGGGGTACGAGAGCCTCTTCGGCAAGGACCCGAGCGGCGACTTCGGCTCGCCCAACGGCATCAAGGTCCTGAGCATGTACGACCAGCTCACCCCGTACTGGATGCCGGGCACCCAGTCCCTCACCATCGACCAGGCCGACCAGGCCTTCGCGCAGGGCAAGTCGGCGTTCAACATCGGCGGCACCTTCACCCTCGCCTTCCTCCAGCAGAACGGGATGAACCCCGACGACGTGTTCGCGTTCGGACTGCCCTCCCCGAAGGACGGCGCCGTCCCCGACCGCGCGCTCGGCCCGCTCGCGCTGACCAGCCTCAGCGTCGCCGCCACCAGCGAACAGCCCGACAACGCCAAGAAGTGGCTGGAGTTCCTCTCCACCAAGAACATCGCCGAGCGCTTCGCCAAGGACGCCTCCGACGTCCCGGCCACCGAACTCGGCGCCGGTTCCGCCGCCGTACTGGGCCCTGCGCTCTCCGCCATGGTCGAAAGCTTCAAGGGCACCGCGCAGAACACCTACGACCCCAGCCGCGGCAACGAGTTCCGCGCGCCGGGCTACGAGCAGGACGACGCGGGCGCGATCCTCGCCGACCTCACCCCGCTGGGGCAGCAGTCCGTCGAACAGACGGCGAAGAAGCTGCGCGAACTCAACGCCTCCTACTGGGCGGCGGCGCGGTGACGACGGCTCCCCGCCGGCGCATCCGTCCGTACGAGACGCTCACCGGATACCTCTTCGTCGGCCCGGCGGTGGTCCTGTTCTGTGTGATGGGTCTGTACACCGTCGGGTACGGCTTCGCGCTCAGCTTCGCGACCTGGAACGGCTTCACACCGAACTGGACCTGGGTCGGCCTGGACAACTACGCCGATCTGCTGTGGCGCAGTCCCGTCTACGCCCCGCGGGTACGGCACGCGGCGGTCAACACCCTCTGGGTGATGATCGCCGCCCCCGCCCTCACCGTCGCGGTCTCCTTTCCGCTGGCCGTCCTGCTCAACCAGGTCAAGCGGTTCCAGTCGGTACTGCGCTCGGTGTACTTCCTGCCCTACGTGACCAGCGGGGTCGCGGTCTTCTTCGCCTGGCAGTACATCCTCCAGCCGGACGGCGCGGTGAACTTCCTCCTCGACGGTCTGGGGCTCGGCTCGCTCCAGCAGCCGCAGGGCTGGCTCGGCAATCCGTCCACCGCCATGCCCACCATGATCGTGGTGACGGTCTGGGGCCATGTTCCGGTCGCGATGCTGCTGTATCTGACCGGTCTGCAAGGGATCGACCGCAGCGTGCTGGAGGCCGCCGAACTGGACGGCGCGGGCTGGTGGCGTACCAACGCCTCGGTGGTCTGGCCGCTGGTGCGGCCCATCACCGCCATCGTCGTGCTGCTCAATCTGCGTGAATCGCTCCAGGGCTTCCAGACCTTCCTGGTGATGACGAACGGCGGCCCCGGTGATCACACCAATGTGCTGGGCCTGGAGGCGTACCGCCTCGCGTTCCTCAAGAATCTCGCGCCCACCCTGGGGCTCGCCAGTGCGCTCGGCTGGATCCTGTTCGCCGTCGCACTGGTCCTCGCCCTGATCAATCTGCGAGCGCTGCGGAGCAGAACATGACCTCGCTCTCCATGAAAGCCCGTCCCGGTGCGCCCGACGAGAGCAGGGCACGCACCCGCCGGCTCGTCGCCCGCACCGTGGTCGGCGTACTTCTCGGTCTCTACGGACTCGTCAGCGTCTACCCGTTCCTCTGGATGGTGTCCGCGGCCTTCAAGGACCAGATCGAGGTCGTACGCGGCGGACATCTGATCCCGGACAACCCGACGTTCGACACCCTCGTCGACACCTGGAACAAGCTGCACTTCCTCGACTTCTTCCTGAACAGCCTGCTGGTCACGGCCTATACGGTGGTGCTGACGCTGGTGATCTACGCGGCGGCCGGCTACGCCTTCGCCGTGCTGCGCTTCCCGGGCCGGGGAGTCCTCCAGAAACTCTTCGTCTCCCTGCTGTTCGTGCCGGGCATCACGGTGATGCTGCCGATCGTGCTGCTGGAGGACAAGCTGGGCATTCTCGGTACGCACTTCGGACTGGTGCTGCCCTTCGTCAACGGCGGCGCCCCGCTCTCGGTGCTGCTGATGACCGGTGCCTTCCTGGCCGTCCCGAGCGAGCTGCGCGACTCGGCGCGCGTCGACGGGGCGAGCGAGCTGCGGATCTTCACCAGCGTCTATCTGCCGCTGGCCAGACCCGCGTTGATCACCGTCGCACTGCTGACGGCGATCCCGACCTGGAACGAGTTCCTGCTCACCCGGGTCTCGCTGAACGATCCGTCCACGTACACCCTGCCGCTCGGACTCCAGTACCTCTCCGCGGAGAATGTGCCGCACTACAACAATCTGATGGCGGGCGCGCTCATCGTGGTCATTCCGGTGATCCTGCTCTTCCTCAGCCTCCAGCGGTACTTCGTCAACGGGCTGGTCGGGGCGGTGAAGGGCTGAAGGGCTGACGCGGGCCTGGCCGGCGCGACTCTCCGCGTTAGGCTGCGGAGGTCCCGGCCGGACCCAGGACAGAACAGACAGACCGGACAGAGGAGCTCGCGCACCATGGACGCCCCCAGCCACCCCACCGTCCCGCACCGGATCGGCGATCTCGTCTACCGGGACGCCACGGCGGCCGACACCGACGCGCTCGTCGCCCTCATAGAGTCGGCGTACCGGGGCGACAGCAGCCGTACGGGATGGACCACCGAGGCGGACATCCTGGAGGGGCAGCGAACCGACGCGCGAGGGGTGCTCGAAGTGATCGAGTCGCCCGGCAGCCGGCTGCTGGCCGTCGAACGGGACGGGAAGCTGATCGCCTGCTGCCAGCTCGAACACCGCGGGGACGCCGCCTACTTCGGGATGTTCGCCGTACTGCCCGGCGCGCAGGGTTCCGGCCTCGGCAAGCAGGTCATGGCGGCGGCGGAGCGCATCGCGGGCGAGACCTGGGGTGTACGGGAGATGCATATGACCGTGATCACGGTCCGGGAGGAGCTGATCGCCTGGTACGAGCGGCGCGGCTACCGCCGTACGGGAAAGCTGTTCCCCTTCCCGTACGGCGACGAGCGCTTCGGTATCCCGCAACGTGCCGACCTGGAGTTCGAGCTGCTGGTCAAGTCGCTGGGCTGAAACGCCGCTGCGCCGAAACGCTGCGCCGAAACGCCGGGCTGAAACGCGGTGGCAGGACCCGCGCGGATCCGGGCAGGTCCCGCGCGGGCTCAGGCGGTGAACCGGCCCGTGCGCCGGATCTCCGGGAAGTCCGTGGTCACCGCCCCCAGCTGGAACGCCCGCGCAAGCCGCAGCTGGTCCGGGGTGTTCACCACCCAGCCGATGATCCCCAGCCCCTCCGTGTGCGCGCGCTCCACGATCTCCAGGGTCAGTCTCCGGATGTTCAGGGCCAGCCTGGCGGCGCCCACCGCCCTGGCCCGGTCCACCACGTCGGCGCCCCAGCGGCTGGCGATCAGTACGGTACGTACGCCCGGCACCAGCGAGGCGATTTCGGCGACCGCCTCGTCATGGAACGACGACACCTCGACGCGTTCCACGAGCCCGCGCCGGAGCATCACCTCCGCCAGCGCGCGGGCCGCTGCCCTGTCCTTGATCTCGGCCTGGAGCGGCGACCGTACGGCGTCCAGCACCTCCTCGAAGACCGGGACGCGCTCGCCCCGCCCCGCGTCCAGCTCCCGCAGCTCGGCGAGGGTCCGGTCGGCGATCGCGCCCGTTCCGTCGGTCGTACGGTCCACGTCCGTGTCGTGCATGACGGCGAGGGCGCCGTCCTTGGTCAGATGGAGGTCCAGTTCGATGGCGTCCATGCCCGCGCGTTCGGCATGCAGAAAGGAGCGCAGGGTGTTCTCCGGTTCGACACCCATCACTCCACGATGACCGATGGTCTGGAAAGTCAAGACGATCTCGCTTCCGTCGACGGCGGCTCCCGCGCGCAGCCTAATGGCCAGCCCCTACCTGGGACCCGGCCGTGCGCCAAGGAGTCCGGAGGCCGGTTGAGGTCCCCGGCGCTACGCTGGTTACGAGTGTCCTACCCCTGGATCACAGGAAAAACAACGGTGACCATGGGGGGTCGGCAGGATAATTTATGTCAGCCCTGCTTGTAAGGGAGAACTGAACGCCTATACGGTGTCTTGACGCCAAGTTCTCCCGTGGAGGAAGTGACATGACGGAAATTCTTGCGCAGGACGCCGCCGTACCCGGCATATCGAGTGCTGCCCGGGTGGTTGATCACCCAGCCTGGCGAGAGCTCAGGAATGCCGTCGAGGAGATCCGCCCCTGGCAGTCGAAGGACGGCTCGATCGACTTCGACGCCGAGGGCGCCCCGGCGCGCTCTCTCGTCGAGGTGACGCTCGACCGGGTGGTCGCCGCGGTCGAGCAGCTCTCCCCGCTGCTCCCGCACGACTCCGCGTACCACACGGCGCTCGTCGCCGATCTGCGAGCATGGGCCGACGGCGCCTTCGACGTCCCCGACTTCCTGGACTCGCTGCTGGCCTTCCAGCCCGCCGCCGACCGGGTGGACGGCCTCCAGCACCTCGCCGTCTTCCCCATGTACACGCAGAACGGCAACCCCGACCGCAATGTCGAAGCGGTCGTGCTGCGCATGGTCTGGCCCGACTGGCTCGCCGAACTGGAGCGCACGCGCTACGACAACCCGCTCTTCTGCGGCATCACGTTCGAGGACTTCACCTCCGGCTACGACACCAACTCCGCGGTGTTCTTCCCGGAGACCATCGCCGTCCGCGAGGCCCCGGAGCGGTTCAGCTGGGGCGGGATCTTCTGCGACCGCGAGGCCGCCCGCTTCCGCCGGGTCATCGACGCGGCCGTCCGTACGCTCGGCGTCGAACTGCCCGGTGACATCAGCGCGATGGTCGCCGATCAGGACCGCTGTCAGCAGGCGTTCGTGCTCTGGGACATGATCCACGACCGCACGCACAGCCATGGCGATCTGCCGTTCGACCCCTTCATGATCAAGCAGCGCCAGCCGTTCTGGATGTACGGCCTGGAGGAGCTGCGCTGCGATCTCACCGCGTTCCGGGAGGCCGTACGGCTGGAGGCGGACGGTGTCGCGCAGGGCCGTGACGTCCAGTACGCGGTCCTCTTCGACCGGATGTTCCGCTTCCCGGTCACCGGCGCGCGGGTGCGCAACTACGACGGACTCGGCGGCCAGCTGCTCTTCGCCTATCTCCACCAGCACGATGTGGTGCGCTGGACGGACAACACCCTGCGCATCGACTGGGAGCGGGCCCCGCGGGTCACCAACCAGCTCTGCGCGGAGATCGAGGACCTGTACCGGGCCGGGATCGACCGTCCCAAGCTGGTGCACTGGTTCGCCGCGTACGAACTGGTCTCGACGTATCTCGCCCCGCACCCCGGCTCCCGCTGGGCCAAGGGACCCGACGCCCTCGACCTCACCCAGCCGCCTCGTAAGCTGGTCGACGATGTGCTTCCGGACGAGTTTCCGCTCAGCATGTTCTACGAGGCGCTCTCCAAGAAGCTCAAGAACGTGATCGCCTCAACCAAGGGGATCACCGCCGACGACACCGGGCGAGCGGCCGCGTGAGCCCTCGCGAGCGAGAGGCGACGGGCATATGAACGGAAGCGGTGCTACGAGCGGAGCGCTGGACGGCGCCGTGGTCGCGGTGGCCGGAGCGGCGGGCCCCGCGGGCAGGGCCGTCCTGCTGCGGCTCGCGGAAGCGGGTGCCACGGTCGTCGGCGCGGACGCGGACGCCACCCGGCTGGCCGAGGCGGTCGACGCCGCACGGTACGCGCACGGCGGAGCCACGGTCACCGGCGACACCGTCGATCTGTTCGACCTCGCCGCCGCTCGCGCGTGGGCGGACAAGACCGAGAAGGAATTCGGCCGGATCGACGGCCTGGTCCATCTCGTCGGCGGCTGGCGCGGCAGCGCCTCCTTCGCCGAGACCGATCTCGCCGACTGGGACCTGCTGGAGAAGCTGCTGATCCGCACCGTCCAGCACACGTCCCTCGCCTTCCACGACGGACTGCTGCGCAGCGATCGCGGACGCTTCGTGCTGGTCAGCGCGGCGGGCGCGACGAAGCCCACCGCGGGCAACGCCGCCTACGCCGCCGCCAAGGCCGCCGCCGAGGCATGGACGCTGGCCCTCGGCGACGGCTTCCGCAAGGCGGGGGGCGAGGAGGGCCCCCGGGCCGCGGCTGCGATCCTGGTGATCAAGGCACTGGTGCACGACGCGATGCGCGCCGAGCGCCCGAATGCGAAGTTCGCGGGCTTCACGGACGTCACGGACCTGGCCGAGGCCATCGCCGGAGTCTGGGACCGGCCCGCCCGGGAAGTGAATGGAAACCGCCTGTGGCTGACCCCCGAGCCGTGAGGTCCCGTACGACGGACGCGCGCCGGCACCACGACCCCGAGGTACGTGGTTTCGCCAGCGACAACTACGCGGGCGCCCACCCCGAAGTCCTGGCGGCGCTCGCCGTCGCCAACGGCGGTCATCAGATCGCCTACGGCGAGGACGACTACACCGGTCACCTCCAGCGCGTCATGCACAGCCACTTCGGCCCGACGGCGGAGGCCTTCCCGGTCTTCAACGGCACCGGCGCCAACGTGGTCGCGCTCCAGGCGCTCACCGACCGGTGGGGCGCGGTCATCTGCGCCGAGACCGCGCATATCAACGTGGACGAGGGCGGCGCCCCCGAGCGGGTCGCCGGCCTCAAGCTGCTGACCGTACCGACCCCGGACGGCAAGCTCACGCCCGAGCTGATCGACCGGCAGGCGTACGGCTGGGACGACGAGCACCGGGCCATGCCGCAGGTCGTGTCGATCACCCAGAACACCGAACTGGGCACGGTCTACACGCCCGCGGAGATCCGCGCCATCTGCGCGCACGCCCATGAGCGGGGCATGAAGGTCCATCTCGACGGGGCCCGGATATCCAACGCCGCCGCGTCGCTGGACGTCCCGATGCGGACGTTCACCAACACCGTCGGTGTCGATGTCCTTTCCTACGGCGGCACGAAGAACGGCATGCTCTTCGGGGAGGCCGTCGTCGTCCTCGACCCGGACGCCGCGCGGGCCATGAAGCATCTGCGGAAGCTCTCCATGCAGCTCGCGTCCAAGATGCGGTTCGTATCGGTGCAGTTGGAGGCGCTCCTCGCGGGTGATCTATGGCTGCGCAACGCCCGGCACGGCAACGCGATGGCCCAGCGGCTCGCGGAGGGCGTACGCGCGGTGGACGGAGTGGAGATCCTCCACCCGGTCCAGGCCAACGCCGTCTTCGCGCGACTGCCGCACGAGGTCGGCGTGCGCCTCCAGCGCCGGTTCCGGTTCTACTTCTGGGACGAGAAGGCCGGGGACGTCCGCTGGATGTGCTCCTTCGACACGACGGAGGACGACGTCGACGCCTTCGTGCAGGCGCTCAAGGAAGAGATGGCGCGATAGCGGAGGCGTGTGCATGGATATGTGACCGGCCGGAAATCCATTGGATTCCGGCCGGTCCTGTCTCATCGGCGGGACCCGCGCGGCAACAGGCCGGGGGTCGACGCCCAGTTCTCCCCGGAGGGGGAGCGGCCGGCCTGGATCGTCCGTCCGGAGTGCAGTGAGATAGACTGCCCAGTGCTTTATGATGCACCGCACCCGGTCGTTCTGAGCGCGCTGGGAGCCGCCCCCGACCGGGGCCGCCTCCGGCGGACGCTTCCCACCGCCCTCCGACCGCCACTCCGAAAGCACCGAGGCACAGCAGACCATGACCCTGACGCTCACCGTGTCGGACGAGGTGCGCGCCCTCGCGCCCACCTTCACCCATCTCGCCGTCGAGGCCCACGGGCTGGTCAACGGCCCCAGCAACGCGGACAGTTCCGCCCTGCTGGACGACGCGGCCCGCAGGCTCGTCGGCCGACTGGACGGCCGCGCCCCGCACGAGGACACGCATCTGGCCGCCTGGCGCGCGGCGTACACCGCGTTCGGGGCCAAGCCCTCCCGTACCCGTAACTCCGCGGAGGCGCTGGCCAAGCGTGCCCTGTCCGACGCCGGGCTGCCGCGGATCAATCTGCTGGTCGACCTCTACAACGCCATCAGCGTCGCCCATCTGATCCCCGTCGGCGGCGAGGACACCGACCGGATCGTCGGCGGCATGCGGCTCGTGCGCGCCACGGGCGACGAGCCGTTCGCGACGGTCGCCGGCGGTGAGACGTCGGTGGAGCGTCCGGAGCCGGGCGAGGTCGTCTGGTGCGACGACGAAGGTGTCACGTGCCGTCGGTGGAACTGGCGTCAGGGCGTGCGCACCCGGCTCACCGAGGAGTCGGTGAACGCGGTCTTCCTGCTGGAGAGCCTGGCCCCCATGAACCGCGGCGCGCTCGACGCCGCGGGCGCCGAACTCGCCGAATCGCTGGAGAAGCTGAGCCCCGGGGCGCGGATCACGGTCCACGCGGCGCGGTGACCGGCCCCGGCCGCGCCACGGGCCTGACCTGACCGGAGTGCGGGCCTCCGCCGGGGCGGAGACGTTCCGGTCAGGAGAGACGTTTCAGCGTGCCTCGGCTCAGCCGGCCTCCGCCGTGCGGGCCTCCGCCGGGGTGGGCGCGGTGCCGCCGAGGTGCGCGGGCACCCACCAGGTGTCGGCCGCGTCCCTCGGGCGTACCGGATAGGCGCGCTGCGCCGCTTCCAGCAGCTCCTGCACCCGGTCGCGCAGCCGCCGCGTGATCGCCCCCGCGTACTGGTCCGCCGCCGCCTCGATCTGCTCACCGACCCGGATCGTCACCGGGATGTGGCTGCGCCTGAAGTTGCGCGGCCGGCCCTTGGTCCACACCCGCTGGGTGCCCCACAGCGCCATCGGGATCAGCGGCACCCCGGCCTCCTGCGCCAGCCGGGCCGCGCCCGACTTGAAGCTCTTGAGCGTGAAGGACGGGGAGATGGTCGCCTCGGGGAAGACCCCGACGATCTCGCCGGACCGGAGCGAGTCCAGGGCGTGGGAGTACGCCTGCTCGCCCTGCTTGCGGTCCACCGGGATGTGCTTCATGCCGCGCATGAGCGGGCCGGAGACCTTGTGCCGGAAGACCGACTCCTTCGCCATGAAGCGCACCAGACGCTTTTGCGGGAGCGCCGCGAGTCCCGTGAAGATGAAGTCCAGATAGCTGATGTGGTTACTGACGAGCACGGCGCCACCGGTGCGCGGAATGTGCTCGGAACCCTGAGTGTCGATCTTCAGGTCCAGCGCCTTGAACATCGTACGGGCGGCGCCGATGACCGGCCGATAGACGAGCTCTGCCATCAGGTGAGGACCCTTCTGTTCCGGGGAGGGTTCTCCCGGCGGAAGTTACGCAGCCGTAGGTTTTCGGCATTGCGCCGATGGTGCCGCATACGCGGCCCCGTGGCCAGTCCTGACTTGTGCGTCCGGCGAGATTCTCGTCACGTCGGCGTCATGTCGCCGCAGCACAGCCGTGGTGCGCCGGACCAACAGGTATATCTCGCACCCCGGGGGGAGCGGCCGCCGGCCGGAATATTTCGCGGTTGTGCGAACGCTCCACGTGGCGGGGGCGCGGCGACCGACGGGAGGGCGAAGGTGCGGGGGAACGACGGCGGGAAGCGGCTCGGTGCGGCCGAGCTGGGCGCCGAGTTGGGGGAGCGGGCCACGCTCGTCCAGTTCTCCAGCGCGTTCTGCCGGCCCTGCTGGGCCACCCGGCGCACCCTCGCCGAAGTCGCGGAGATGGTAGAAGGCGTCTCCCATGTGGAGCTGGACGCCGAGGAACGGCTGGAGCTGGTGCGCGAGCTGGGCATCGTCAGGACCCCGACGGTGCTGGTACTGGACGCCGGGGGGCACATCGTACGGACGGCGGCCGGTCAGCCCCGGAAAGTGGATGTGATCGCCGCGCTGGGCGAGGCGGTATGACGCCGGGGTGTGGCACGGGGGCGGGGGATACGTACTTGACTGCGCCCGCCACCTATCGTCACGCTGACGAGGTGCCCCAAGAACTCCTTCTCTACGGGCGGGCCCATGTGGATCTGGCCCGCAACGCGAGCGCGCGCTGTCCGGCTGTCTGAGCAGCCACGGCCCTGCCCGCCACTCCCGAAGAAGGACAACTCCATGACGGCCACGCCCGATCTCTCCCCTCCCCGACTGGCCTCTCCCGATCTGCTCCGCTCCGTGTTCCGGCAGCACGCGGCGGGTGTCGCGGTCATCACGGCCCAGGGGGAGGATCCGGTCGGATTCACCGCCACCTCCCTCAACTCGGCAGCCGCCGAACCCCCGTTGGTCTCCTTCGGGGTGGGCACCTCCTCCTCCAGCTGGCCGGTCCTCGCCGAGACCGACCATGTCGGTGTGCACATACTCGGCGAGCACCAGAAGGATCTGGCGGCCACGTTCGCCCGCAGCGGCGCCGACCGGTTCGCGCCGCCCACCTCCTGGCGGACCGGGCCCGAGGGGGTGCCGGTGCTCGACGGCGTACTGGCCTGGCTGGTCTGCCGCGTGATCGCCCGGGTCCCCGCCGGGGACCACCGGCTGGTGATCGCCCAGGCCGTCGTCGGCGACCCCGCGGGCGGCGGCCGGCCGCTTCTCTACCACCAGGGACGGTTCAACGCGCTGCGCGACTGAGAGTTCCTTCTCCGGCTCTCCCCCCGCGCGTTGGCAAGGTCACAGTTCCAAGCGCTTGCTCAGTGGGAACACTCTGGGTGTACTGGCGAGTAATATTTACTCCGGTGCGCCGGTCTCCCCGACCGGAAACCGCCCCATAAGGCGCCTATGCTGCGTGCAACAAGGCAGCCCAGAAATGACGATGCAGTAGGAGAGCCGGCGTGAGCTTGAGGATCGTTGTCTGTGTGAAGTACGTGCCCGACGCCACCGGCGACCGGCACTTCGCCGATGACCTGACCGTCGACCGGGACGACGTGGACGGTCTGCTGTCGGAGCTCGACGAGTACGCGGTGGAGCAGGCACTGCAGATCGCCGGGGACTTCGACGGGGACGGCGACGCCGAGATCACCGTGCTGACCGTGGGCCCCGAGGACGCCAAGGACGCGCTGCGCAAGGCGCTCTCCATGGGCGCCGACAAGGCCGTCCACGTCGAGGACGACGACCTGCACGGCACGGACGTCATCGGCACGTCCCTGGTGCTGGCCAAGGCCATCGAGAAGACCGGCTACGACCTGGTCATCTGCGGCATGGCCTCCACGGACGGCGCGATGGGCGTGCTGCCCGCGATCCTCGCCGAGCGGCTCGGTGTCCCGCAGGTCACGCTGCTCTCCGAGGTCGCGGTGGCGGACGGACTCGTCAAGGGCCGCCGGGACGGCGACACCGCGAGCGAGCAGTTGGAGGCGTCCCTGCCGGCCGTCGTGTCGGTGACGGACCAGTCGGGCGAGGCGCGCTACCCGTCCTTCAAGGGCATCATGGCCGCGAAGAAGAAGCCGGTGCAGTCCTGGGATCTGGAAGACCTGGAGATCGACGCGGACGAGGTCGGTCTCGAAGGCGCCTGGACCGCGGTGGACTCGGCGGCCGAGCGCCCGGCCCGCACGGCGGGCACGATCGTCAAGGACGAGGGCGAGGGCGGCAAGCAGCTGGCTGCCTTCCTCACGGAGCGGAAATTCGTCTGACACGGTCTCGTGGGCCAGAAGTTCAGCTGAGCCCCACTCGCCGACCGTCCCCCTCATCTTTCGCAAGCAGGAGAGAAGAAGTCCCATGGCTGAAGTTCTCGTCTATGTCGACCACGTGGACGGTGCCGTCCGCAAGCCCACCCTGGAACTGCTGACGCTGGCCCGCCGGCTCGGCGAGCCCGTCGCCGTCGCGCTCGGCCCCGGCGCCGAGAGCACCGCCCCCGCGCTCGCCGAACACGGCGCGGTGAAGGTACTCACCGCCGACGCCGCCGAGTTCGCCGACTACCTCGTCGTCCCGAAGGTCGACGCGCTTCAGGCCGCCTACGAGGCCGTCTCTCCGGCCGCAGTGCTGCTCCCGTCCTCCGCCGAGGCCAAGGAGATCGCCGCGCGCCTCGCGGTCCGCATCGGCTCGGGGATCATCACCGACGCCGTCGATCTGGAGGCCGGTGAGGAGGGTCCTGTGGCGACGCAGTCGGTGTTCGCCGCCGCGTTCAGCACCAGGACCCGTGTCTCCAAGGGCACGCCCGTCATCACCGTCAAGCCCAACTCGGCCCCGGTCGAGGCCGCTCCGGCCGCGGGCGCCGTCGAGGCGCTGGCGGTCTCCTTCTCCGAGAAGGCCACCGGCACGAAGGTCGTCTCCCGTAGCCCGCGCGAGTCGACCGGGCGCCCGGAGCTGACCGAGGCCGCGATCGTCGTCTCCGGCGGCCGCGGCGTCAACGGAGCCGAGAACTTCGCGGTCATCGAGGCGCTCGCCGACTCCCTCGGCGCGGCCGTCGGCGCCTCGCGCGCCGCCGTCGACGCCGGCTGGTACCCGCACTCCAGCCAGGTCGGCCAGACCGGCAAGTCCGTCTCCCCGCAGCTGTACATCGCCTCCGGTATCTCCGGCGCCATCCAGCACCGCGCCGGCATGCAGACCTCGAAGACGATCGTGGCGATCAACAAGGACGCCGAGGCGCCGATCTTCGACCTGGTCGACTACGGCGTCGTCGGCGACCTGTTCGAGGTCGTCCCGCAGCTCACCGACGAGATCAAGGTCCGCAAGGGCTGACCCGCCGACGATGTACGGGCCCGGGGCCGCGTGGTGATCCTCACCGCGTGGCCCCGCGTCGTTGACGCGGCGCGAGCCTGCCGATTAACTTCATTCAACGGATTGTTGATTCCGCAGAGCGGAAAGTTGGAGGGTGTGGGAATGGGGCAGCAGGAGAAGGTGGCCACGAGTCTCCCGGACGCGGTCGGCGCGGCCGTCGGCGCCTCCCTCGCGTCGGTCGACGCGGAGCTGGCCCGCCGCTACCCCGGCGAACCGGGCACCCGCCAGCCCGTCCACACCGTCTACGTACCCGGCGACGCCTTCACCGCGGACACCATCCGCTCCTGGGGCGACCAGGCGATCGCCGCCCTCGACGCACACGCCCCCGACGCCGCCTCGCTGGCGCGGGTGCTCGGCCTCTCCGACGAACTGGCCGGACCGGTGTACGAGCGCGTACGGGACAAGCTGGGCCGCGAGCCCGTCGAGGACCTGCGCATCGACTTCGAGGACGGCTACGGCCCCCGCACCGGCCAGGAGGAGGACGAGGACGCCGCCCGCGCCGCCCGGCTGGTCCACGAGGCGTACGGGAACGGCACCGCCGCCCCGTACATGGGCATCCGCATGAAGTGCCTGGAAGCCGCCCCGCGCGACCGGGCGATCAGGACCCTCGACATCTTCCTGAGCGGACTGATGGAGGCGGGCGGCCTTCCCGAGGGGCTGGTTCTGACGCTCCCCAAGGTCACCTACCCCGAACAGGTCGCCGCGATGGCGCGGCTGGCCGGGGAGTTCGAGAAGGCGCGCGGTCTGGAGCCGGGCCGGATCGGGTTCGAGATCCAGATCGAGACCAGTCAGTCGATCCTCGCGGCGGACGGCACCGCCACCGTGGCCCGGATGATCGACGCGGCCGACGGCCGGGCCACCGGGCTGCACTACGGCACCTTCGACTACAGCGCCTGCGTCGGGGTCAGCGCCGCCTACCAGTCGAGCGACCACCCGGCCGCCGACTACGCCAAGGCCGTCATGCAGGTCGCCGCCGCCGGAACGGGCGTACGGGTCTGCGACGGCTCCACCAACGTCCTGCCGGTCGGGCCCACCGCACAGGTCCACGAGGCGTGGAAGTTGCACTACGGCCTCACCAGGCGCGCGCTCGCCCGCGCCTACTACCAGGGCTGGGACATGCACCCGGGCCATCTGCCGACCCGCTACGCCGCCGTCTACGCGTTCTACCGCGAGGGCCTGGCGCCGGCGGCCGCCCGGCTGGCCGCCTATGTCGCCAAGGCGGGCGGCGATGTGATGGACGAACCCGCCACCGCCAAGGCGCTCAGCGGCTATCTGCTGCGCGGACTCGACTGCGGCGCCCTCGACGGCGACGAGGTCACCGGGCTGACCGGCCTGACCCGCGCCGAGCTGGAGACCTTCGCGATCCCGCGCCGCGCGGACCTGACGGTCAGCACTCCGTAGCGGGGCCCGCGTCACTCCGTAGCGGGGCCCTCGTCGCCGCTCCCGCCCCCGCGCCCGCGAGGGATAGGGGGCGGCGACGAGCCGTCGCCCCCGCGCTGCTACTCCTGCGCCGGAGGCGGGATCTCTCCCGAACCGCGGGCGATCAGCCGCGTCGGCAGCACCACCTGTGCCGGGGCGTCGGCCGCCCCGTCGAGCCGGTGGAAGAGCCGCTCCGCCGCCGTACGGCCCAGGGTCGCCGCGTCCTGCGCGATGACCGTGACGCCGGGGTCCAGCAGATCGGCGAGTTCGATGTCGTCGAAACCGACCAGGGCGACGGGCCGGTCGTGCGCGGCCAGTACTCGTACGACCGTCACCGTCACGCGGTTGTTGCCCGTGAAGATCGCGGTGACCGGTTCGGGCCCCGCGAGCATCGCGACGACGGCGTCATGTACCCGCCTCGGGGCCGTCGTGCCGAGCGAGACCCAGTCGTCGTGTATCGCGAGCCCCGCGTCCGCCATCGCCGTGCGATAGCCGCGCAGCCGTTCGCTCGCCGTGTGGATACGGGGCTGGTCGCCGATGAAGCCGATCCTGCGATGACCGTACGCGATCAGATGGGCGACCCCCGAGCGGGCTCCGCCGAAGCTGTCGGAGAGTACGGCGTCCGCGTCGATCCGCCCGGCCGGACGGTCCACGAAGACCGTCGCGACCCCGGCCTTGATCTCCGGTTCCAGATAGCGGTGGTCGTGCCCGGCGGGGATCACGATCAGCCCGTCCACCCGGCGCGCGCAGAGGGCCAGCACCAATTCCTGCTCGCGGTCCGGGTCCTCGGCGCTCGATCCGTTGATCAGCAACGCGCCATGGGCGCGGGCGACTTCCTCCACGGCGCGGTTCAGCGGCCCGTAGAAGGGGTCCGCGAGGTCCTCCAGGACCAGGCCGATGCTGGCGGTGCGGCCCTTGCGCAGCACTCGCGCCGAGTCGTTGCGGCGGAATCCCAGCGCGTCGATGGACTCCTGGACCCGGCGCTCGGTGTCGGGTGTGACACCCGGCTCTCCGTTGACCACCCGGGAGACCGTCTTGAGTCCAACTCCGGCACGTGCGGCCACATCCTTCATCGTGGGCCTGTTGCCGTAACGGGGCTCGGAGCGGCGGGTGTTGTCGGCCACAGTGCGCTGTCCTGTCGTCGTTGCTTCAGTGTTCCGGCGTTCGTTCGCCGGTCACTTTGCCGTGGGTTTGCCCGCCACGGCTGTGGCGTCGAGCATAGGCCCTGGACAACGTTGTCAGGGGAATGGAGACTGTTCATCGAAGCCGCTGTTCCGTCCATCCCCGGTATACGCGGGGATACCTCATCGCCGGGAGATCCCACACCGATGCATACCGACCCCGTTGCCGCACTCGACATCGGCGGCACCAAGATCGCCGGCGCGTTGGTGGACGGCAACGGCAGGATCCTCGTACGGGCACAACGCCCCACCCCCGCGCGGGAGGACGGCGAGACGGTGATGCGCGCCGTCGAGGCGGTCCTCGCCGAGGTGTCCGCGTCCCCGCTCTGGGCGTCGTCCACGGCGATGGGCATCGGCAGCGCCGGCCCCGTGGACGCCTCGGCCGGCACGGTCAGCCCGGTCAACGTCGCGGGCTGGCGCGACTTTCCACTGGTGGAGCGGGTGCGGATGGTCACCGGCGGGCTGCCGGTGACGCTCGTCGGGGACGGCGTCGCCATCACCGCCGCGGAACACTGGCAGGGCGCCGCCCGCGGCTATGACAACGCGCTGTGCATGGTCGTCTCCACGGGGGTCGGCGGCGGGCTCGTCCTGAACGGCAAGCTCCACCCGGGACCCACCGGCAACGCCGGGCACATCGGCCACATCAGTGTGGACCTGGACGGCGATCTCTGCCCGTGCGGCGGCCGCGGCTGTGTGGAACGTATCGCCAGCGGCCCCAATATCGCCCGCAGGGCGCTGGAGGGCGGCTGGGAGCCGGGACCCGACGGTGACACCTCCGCGGCGGCGGTGGCCGCCGCCGCGCGGGCCGGGCATCCGGTCGCGATCGCCTCCTTCGAGCGGGCCGCCCAGGCACTGGCCGCCGGGATCGCCGCGACCGCCACCCTGGTCGAGATCCGCATCGCGGTCATCGGCGGCGGAGTGGCGAACGCGGGCGAGGTGCTCTTCGCACCGCTGCGCCGCTCGCTCCAGGACTACGCCTCGCTCTCCTTCGTCCAGGGGATCAAGATCGCCCCGGCGCTGACCGGGCGGGACGCGGGTCTGGTGGGCGCGGCGGCCGCCGCCGCGCTCGGCGGACGGGACGGGACTTCGGACCTGCTGGTCTAAGGGCTGTCCCGTTGTCCCTGGTGGATCAGTGCGTAGCTGTCGTCGCGCACCCGCCGGGGACAACGGGACAACTCTTGGCCAGACCGTGTCCGACCAATCCCGCCCGGCTCGCGGTGTCCGGCACGCGCGCTCGCCCCGAGGGCTCAGCGGGTCGTCTGGCAGGCCATGCGCTTGCTGCCCCGGAACCTCACACACAACTCGGTGTCGTTGCCCGCGTCCTCGGCCGGCCAACTGTGCGTCAGCGCCCTGCCGGAACGGGTGGCCGTCGCCCTGTCGATGAGCTGTCCGTTCCGGAACAGGGACACGGTGCGGGAGGTGACCTCCCTCGGCGGATTGGTCCAGATCCCGGTGATCGCGTTCCGGCCGCCCTGCCCCTCCAGCCTGATACAGATCTGCGGTCCCGAGAAGTGGTGGGTGCAGGCGCTGCTGTCGGCTGCCGCCGGGGTGGCGCTCAGCGATACGGCGAGGCCCGCGAGCGCGAGCGTCAGCGCGGACCGCCTGGCGCGCGGCAGTGGGGCGGGTGGCGGCGTGGCGGGCGGCGGTGGGTCGGCCGCGGTCGGTGTTCCGGTCGGGCCGATTCCCCGTGGCGTAGGCGTCACTTGGCGCCGCAGGAGCCCGAGTCGGTCGCCTGGTGCGGTACGACGACGAGGAACACGTCCGAGTCGAGATCCATCACGACCTCGGCCGGTGTGCCCTCGTCCCGCCGTGCCCGCGCGAACTCCTCCGCGGGCCAGCTGCCGCGCGGTCCTCCCGCGGGAAACTTCTCCAGCACCGTCCGGCGCATTGGTTACCCCCTTGCCCTGTCGAGCTCTCAACGACGTCCCTCGGGGTTGTGTTACGGCCCGGCGGGGACATCGGTCCGTACAGGAGACGCCCAGGGGGCCTCAGGACGACCTCGATCCGGACACAGCTCGGACACGACGGTCGGCCGGTGCGGGCTCCCCGGTCTGCCCGGGGGTTTCCGGGGCAGGGTGTTGCGGGCAGTCCACTGAGGGCTATGGAAGAGGGGGAACCGTGATCGTCTGGATCAACGGTGCGTTCGGAGCGGGCAAGTCCAGCACCGCGCGCGAACTGATCGACCTGATCCCGAACTGCACTCTGTACGAACCCGATCTGATCGGCGGGACACTGACGGAGCTGCTGCCGCAGAAGCGGCTCGCCGAGGTGACCGACTTCCAGGACCTGCCGATCTGGCGGCGTCTGGTGGTCGACACGGCGGCGGCTCTGCTGGCCGAGGTGGGCGGGGCGCTCGTCGTGCCGATGACACTGCTGCGCCAGGAGTACCGGGATGAGATCTTCGGCGGGCTCGCCTCGCGTCGGATCCCCGTACGGCACGTGTTGCTGACAACAGATGAAACGATCCTGCGCGGACGGATCGCGGCACGTGAGGCCCGTGAGGACGACCCGGGCGGGCATGGGGTGAACGAGCGCGGCCGGCGCGGGGGCGACGCGTACATCGAGCCCTACCGCGCGGCGCTCGGCTGGCTTACGGGCGACGCCCTCGTGATCGACAACACCGGTCTCACGGTGCGTGAGACCGCCGTCTGTCTCGCGGAAGCGGTACGGACCGGCACGGCGGGAGTCTGCGAGATCGTGCAGACTCCCGAGCCGACCGCCGAGACCGTCGCGGCGGGCGTCCTGCTCTTCGACGAGCAGGACCGGGTCCTGCTCGTCGATCCCACGTACAAGCCCGGCTGGGAGTTTCCCGGCGGTGTGGTGGAGGCCGGTGAGGCGCCCGCCCGCGCCGGGATACGTGAGGTCGCCGAAGAGATAGGCATTGAACTCACCGATGTGCCCGGCCTGCTGGTCGTCGACTGGGAACCGCCGAGACCGCCGGGCTACGGCGGACTGCGGCTGCTCTTCGACGGCGGTCTGCTCCCGGCGCGCCTCGCCGGACAACTGGCGCTGCCGGGGCCCGAGCTGCGGGCCTGGCGTTTCGTCGGCGAGGAGGAGGCGGGGCGGCTGCTGCCGCCCGCCCGTTACGCACGGCTGCGCTGGGCCCTGCGGGCCAGGGAGCGCGGGACCGTACTCAACCTGGAGGACGGGATCCCGGTGGGCTGACGGCCTCCCCACAGCCCCGTCAGGTCTGCGCCGGTCCGGCTCCGGTCCCGCTCGGCTCCCGCTCCTGTTTCCCGCTCCGGTCCAGCTCAGGGCCTCTCAAGTCCCGTCAAACGCGCTTGGACCGTGCGTAGTTGACCAGGAACAGGGCCTCGGAGACCGACAGGCGCTCCAACTCCTCGGGGGAGACGCTCTCGTTCACCGCGTGGATCTGCGCCTCCGGCTCGCTCAGCCCGATCAGCAGGATCTCCGCGCGCGGATACAGCTCGGCCAGGGTGTTGCAGAGCGGGATGGAGCCGCCCATTCCGGAGGCTTGCATCTCCTGGCCGGGATACGCCACGCGCATCGCGTCGGCCATCGCGGTGTACGCGGGGCTGGAGGTGTCCGCGCGGAACGGCTGGCCCTGACCGATCTGCTCCACCGCGACCCGCGCACCCCACGGCGTGTGCTTCTCGATGTGGGAGAAGAGCAGTGCGGTCGCCTCGGCCGTGTCCTGGCCCGGCGGAACCCGCAGATTGACCGTCGCCCGCGCGCTCGCCTGGATCGAGGGGGTGGCGCCCACCACGGGCGGGCAGTCGATGCCCAGGACGGTCACGGCCGGGCGGGCCCAGATCCGGTCGGCGACCGTGCCCTCGCCGATCAGACCGACACCGTCGAGCACCTTGGCGTCCTTGCGGAAGTCGGCCTCACCGTAGGCCAGTCCGTCCCAGACGGAGTCCGAGGCCAGCCCGTCCACGGTGGTGGAGCCGTCCTCGGCGCGCAGCGAGTCGAGCACCCTGATGAGCGCGGCGAGCGCGTCGGGCGCCGCTCCGCCGAACTGGCCCGAGTGCAGGTTGCCTTCGAGGGTGTCGACCGAGATCCGGACCGTGGTCATGCCGCGCAGCGTGGCCGTGACCGTCGGCAGGCCCAGCTGGAAGTTACCGGTGTCGCCGACGACGACGGCGTCGGCGGCCAGCAGCTCCGGGTGGGCTTCCGCGTACCGTTCCAGACCGCCGGTGCCCTGCTCCTCCGAACCCTCCACGATCACCTTGACGTTCACCGGTACCCCGCCGTTCGCCTGGAGAGCGCGCAGCGCCAGCAGATGCATCAGGAAGCCGCCCTTGCAGTCGGCCGCCCCGCGTCCGTACCAGCGGCCGTCGCGCTCGGTCAGCTCGAAGGGCGGTGTCACCCAGGCGTCCTCGTCCAGCGGCGGCTGTACGTCGTAGTGGGCGTAGAGCAGCACCGTGGGCGCACCCTCGGGGCCCGCCAGCAGGCCGTAGACGGACTGGGTGCCGTCCGGGGTGTCGAGTAGCGCGACATCCTGGAACCCCTCGGTACGCAGCGCGTCGGCGACCCAGCCCGCGGCGGCCTCGCACTCGCTCCTGGGGAACACCGCGGGATCCGCCACTGACCGGAAGGACACCAGCTCCGCGAGCTCCGTACGGGCACGGGGCATCAGCGACGCTATGGTCTCGGCGATCGGATTCGCGGTCATGGGCACGCTCCTGGTGGGTACGACGTTGTCTCAGTCGGGTGTACGTCGAAGTCACTGCCGATCCTCCCACAGCGGGTTCACCGAGCCAGCGCCGTAGGATGCCGTTCGACAGCAGGGGCCACCGGTCGGATCAGGAGCAGAAGCACATCGTGAGCAGCGAGAACGCAGACGCCGGAAGCGAGCACGACGAGCCGGTGTGGGATGTCGTCGTGGTCGGCGCAGGGCCGGCGGGAGCCTCCGCGGCATACGCGGCGGCGGTCGCGGGCCGTCAGGTGCTGCTGGTGGAGAAAGCCGAGTTGCCCCGCTACAAGACCTGCGGGGGCGGGATCATCGGGCCCTCGCGCGACTCACTGCCCCCGGGCTTCGAGTTGCCGTTCCGGGACCGGGTGCACGCGGTGACCTTCTCCCTGAACGGCAAGCTCGCCCGTACCCGCCGCTCCAAGCGCATGCTCTTCGGGCTCATCAACCGCCCGGAGTTCGACGCGAGCCTGGTGGAACACGCGCAGAAGGCCGGCGCGGTGCTCCGTACCGGTGTGACGGTCTCGCGCGTCGAACAGCACGGCCCGGCCGTGCCCGACCGCCGTACGGTCGCCGTCGTCCTGGCGGACGGCGAGACGGTGCTGGCGCGGGCCGTGGTCGGCGCGGACGGCAGTGCCAGCCGGATAGGCGCTCATGTCGGTGTGAAGCTGGACCAGGTGGACCTGGGGCTCGAGGCCGAGATTCCGGTACCGGCGACGGTCGCCGAGGACTGGGCGGGGCGGGTGCTGATCGACTGGGGTCCGCTGCCCGGGAGTTACGGATGGGTGTTCCCGAAGGGCGACACGCTCACCGTCGGGGTGATCTCGGCGCGCGGCGAGGGCGCCGCCACCAAGCGTTATCTGGAGGACTTCATCGCCCGGCTCGGGCTCGCCGGGTTCGAACCGGCGGTCTCGTCCGGGCATCTGACCCGGTGCCGCAGCGAGGACTCACCGCTGTCGCGCGGCCGGGTGCTGGTGTGCGGGGACGCGGCGGGGCTGCTCGAACCGTGGACCAGGGAGGGGATTTCCTTCGCCCTGCGCTCCGGGCGGCTCGCGGGGGAGTGGGCGGTACGGATCTCGGAGTCGCACGACGCCGTGGACGCCCGCCGTCAGGCGCTGAACTACGCGTTCGCCATCAAGGCCGGGCTCGGCGTGGAGATGGGCGTCGGCCGGCGGATGCTGGCCATCTTCGAGCGCAGGCCGGGACTGCTGCACGCGGCGATCACGGGGCTGCGCCCGGCGTGGAACATGTTCGCGGACATCACCCGCGGTTCGACCACGCTGGCCGGTGTCGTGCGGACCCGTCCACTGGCCCGCCGCGCGCTGGATCTGCTGGACCGCCGACAGCCGGGCGAGACCGGGACGCCGGACAGCGGGACGCCGGAGCCCGGTGTGGCGGGAGTGACGGGTGCGCCGGAGGCGGACGCCCGGGAGTGAGCGACGGGCCCTGACCGGGAGAGCGGCCGGCTCCGGGCGGCAACTCGGAGCCCGCGTCCCGAGGCCCGCGACGAGCTGTTCACGCACGCCTCGCGGCGCCTCGCGTACGAAGTCGGGCTGATGGACCGCCGCCGTACGTCCCGGCGCGATGACGGGCCGGTTCGCCGGGGCGTCCGGTACTCCCCAGGGCCGGGGCGTCCGGTACTCCCCAGGGAGTAGGGGTGGTCACCTCGCCCGGCTGACGCCCGGAACACACCCGCCGGTCTAGCGTGACCGGTATGGAAGAGCAGCACAGCCGCCGGGGCCGGTGGTGGGAAGGGCGCCGGGCCGGAGGCCGGGGCGGCGGCCCCCGGTGTCGGCGCGGCGGTCCTCCCCGGGCGCGCGGCGGTGGCCGCTGGTCGTACAGCGGCCATCGGTCGTACGGCGGTGGCCGCTGGTCGTACGGTGGCGCTCCCCCGGGACAGGACGGAGCGCCGTTCCGGCTGCCCGGGGCCCGCCGCCCCGGCGGAATGGGAGGCCGGCCGCCCTGGCCGTCCACCCTGTTCCTGGCCGTCTTCGTCCTGGTGGGGACCGCCTTCGCCGCGGCCGGCCAGCCCGATCGGCAGCCCCTGGACGGCTACGCGCGGCTGCTGCTGCTCGCCGGGGCAGCACTGCTGCTGTTCCGTCGGAAGCACCCCGTCATCGTTGTGTTCGGGGTCTCGGCGACCGCGCTCGTGTACTTCGCCGCCGGCTATCCGTACGGACCGGTCTTCGTCACCGTCGCGGTCGCCAGCTTCGCCGCGATCGTCACGGGTCACCGGCGGGCGGCCTGGTGGGCGGTCGGCACGCTCTGGGTGGGGCATCTGCTGATCGCGCACTGGCTCTACCGGTGGCTGCCCCCGGCCCACGACCGGCTCGCGCCCTGGGGACAGGAGCTCGTCATCGCGGCCTTCGTGGTCGCCCTCTGCGCGGCCTCCGAACTCGTCCGGGTGCGCCGTGAGCAGTGGGCCAGGGAGGACGCCGAACGCACGGTGGCCAAGAAGCGGCGGGAGAACGAGGAGCGGCTGCGGATCGCCCGTGAGCTGCACGACGTACTGGCCCACTCGATCTCGGTCATCAACGTTCAGGCGGGCGTGGGGCTCGCCCTGCTCGACTCCGATCCCGAGCAGGCCCGCACCGCCCTCACCACGATCAAGGCGGCGAGCAAGGAGGCGCTCGGCGAGGTACGGCAGGTCCTCGACACCCTCAGAACGCCCGGCGACGCCCCACGCGCCCCCGCCCCGGGCCTCGACCGGCTGCCCGAGCTGGTCGAACAGGCCGCGAGCGCCGGACTGACCGTCGGCATCCGGCGGGACGGGGAGCGGGCGGCGCTGCCGCCCGGCACCGATGTGGCCGCCTTCCGGATCATCCAGGAGGCGCTGACCAATGTGGTGCGCCACTCAGGGTCCCGTACGGCCGAGATCGGCCTCGGTTACGCGCCAGGGCTGCTGGAGCTGCGTATCGACGACGCGGGTCCGGCCACCGGCGGTGACGCGGGGGGCGGCGGCAACGGTCTGGTCGGCATGCGCGAGCGGGCCGCCGCGCTCGGTGGCACGATCGAGGCCGGCCCGCGCGCGGACGGCGGTTTCCGCGTACGGGCCACGCTCCCGCTGCGCCCCGAGGACTGAACACCCGAAGTCCGACAGCGGTTCGATTCCCCGGGTCCGAATCTCCCGGGTCCGAATCCCCCGGGGTCCGAATCCCCGGGGTCCGAACTCCCGGCGCCCCAGCCCGGACTTGAACACCCAGGGCCTGAGCAGGGCCTGAACGCCCAAGGAGACACCGTGATCCGAGTACTGCTCGCCGACGACCAGTCGCTCGTACGCGCTGGCTTCCGCGCGCTGCTCGCCGCCCAGCCGGACATCGAGGTCGCGGGCGAGGCGGCGGACGGCGAGGAGGCGCTGCGCCGGGTGCGTGAACTGAGCCCCGATGTGGTGCTGATGGACATCCGGATGCCGCTGCTCGACGGGCTCGCCGCGACCCGCCGGATCACCGAGGACGGCCGGCTCGACCAGGTGAAGGTGGTCATGCTCACCACCTTCGAACTCGACGAGTACGTCTTCGAGGCGATCCGCTCCGGCGCCTCCGGCTTTCTCGTCAAGGACACCGAACCGGAGGAACTGCTGCGCGCGGTGCGGGCGGTGGTGGAGGGGAACGCGCTGCTGTCCCCCGGGGTCACCCGCCGTCTCATCGCGGAGTTCGCGTCCCGCTCCAAGGCGCCGACGGGCCTCGCGGAACTGTCGGCGCTCACCGAGCGGGAACGGGAGGTGATGGCCCTGGTCGGGATCGGACTCTCCAACGAGGAGATCGCCCGCCGACTGGTCGTCAGCCCGCTCACGGCCAAGACGCATGTCAGCAGGACGATGGTGAAGCTGGGCGCCCGCGACCGGGCCCAACTGGTCGTCCTCGCCTACGAGTCCGGGCTGGTGCGGCCGGGCTGGCTCGGCTGATCGGCGTGCTTGACGGGCTGCTGACCCGGGAGTTGCCCCGCCGGCCCCCGACCGGACCGCGGGAAGCGCCACAGGACCTGGACGACACGGGCCACGAACGTGAGACCCGCGGCGACGGCGGCGATGTGCCGGAGCGCGTCCGGCAGGTCGAAGTACCACGCCGGTCCCGCGATGACGCCGTACACCAGCCCCGCCGCCAACGCACCCGTCAGCACGGCGAAGCCGATCTCGACCGTGATGGCGTCCCGTTCGGCGTCGCTGCGCGTGGTCCCCGCGATTCGTCTCCCCATGGCCCGAGTCTGACCACGCCCGGGGCCCGGGACAAGACGCCACCCCGGCCGGCCGGCCGCGGTCTGCCGGGGTCAGGCCCCGTGGGGGTGCGCCGAACCCTGCGCGTTGCGCAGCAGCCGTACGAACGCCCCGATGGCCGCCGCCTGGATCAGCACCGAGAGCACCAGCGCGGGATAGAGGAACCCGGCGGACTCCGCGACCGCGTCGCCCAGCAGCCCGCCGCCGACGAAGAACGCGAAGATGGTCGGCGCGGCGAGGAAGAACAGCCACACACCGGCGAACGAGGCGTCCTGGTGCTGTACGAAGAGGGTGTCGACCGCGACGAACACCGTCGCCGCCGCGACCAGGCCGAGATAGACCTGTGACGCGCGATTGCCGAAGGTCAGCCGCGCGAGTCCGGTCAGCCATCCTGAATTCATTGCTCTGTCTCCCCTGAAGCGGTTGTCCCCCCAAGGGTGGTTCGGTCCGAACGGATGTGCCTGAGTACGGCTACTCATCCGCCGGTCGCGCCAACTCAGGCGGTCGCGCCGGCTCAGGCCGGCGCTCCACGTCAGGCCGGTGCGCCGGCTCAGGCCGTGGACTCCACCGGTCGCGCGGACTCCGCCGGTCCCGCCGACGCGTTCCGCGCCGAGTAGCCGATGAGTGCGGCGGCGCCCGCCAGCAGGGCCACCGTGGTCAGTGCGAGGGGCAGCGTGAACCAGTCGGCGAGAAAACCGATCGCGGGTGGCCCCAGCAGCATCCCGCCGTACCCCAGCGTGGAGGCGGCGGCGACCCCGCCGGGCCCCGCCAGCGCCCCCGCGCGGCCGATGGCCACGGGGAAGATATTGGCGAGGCCGAGACCGGCCACGGCGAAGCCGGCGAGAGCCTGCCAGGCGGTGGGCGCGAGCGCGCCGACCAGCATGCCGAGCGCTGCCGTGACGCCGCCCGCGACCAGGGCACGGGTCTGGCCGAGGCGCTCCAGCAGAGCCGTACCGGACAGCCGTCCCGCCGTCATGGCGAGGGCGAAGAGCGAGTAACCGGCCGCCGCCAGACCGGGGGTGGCGTCCAGATCCTGGGTGAGATGGAGCGCGCTCCAGTCGGCCATCGCGCCCTCGCCGTAGGCCGTGCACAGGGCGATCGCACCGAAGAGGAGGACCAGGCGTCGGGTGCGTCGGTCGAGCCGCCGCGGTGCGGCCGCCGTCCCCTTCGCGGTCGCCTCCGCCTCGCGCTCCCGCTCCGTACGCTCAGGGACGGGCGCGGGGTGCCGCAGCAGCGTGGGGCCGGTGACGGCGGTGACGAGCAGACCGAGGCCGGTCAGCAGGGAGAGATGGACGGCGGGGGAGAGCCCGCCCGCGAGCAGCCCGCCCAGCCCCGCCCCGACCATGCCGCCGAGGCTGAACGCGGCGTGGAAACTGGAGATGACCGGGCGCCGCAGGGCGGCCACGATATCGACGGCCGCGCTGTTCATCGAGACGTTCAACGCTCCGTACGCCGAGCCGAAGACCAGCAGCACCAGCCCGAGCGTCAGGGCCGAGTGGGTCTGTGGCGGCAGCACGATGCTCAACGAGAGCAGTACGGCACACACCACCGTCACCGGATGGCTGCCGAAGCGCCGGCAGAGCCGGCCGGTGAACACCATCGTCACGACGGCGCCCGCGGAGACGCCGAGCAGCGCGAGTCCGAGATCGCTCGCCGAGGCCCCGGTCTGCTGCTTGATGGCCGGGATACGGACCACCCAGCCGGCGAACATGAAACCGTCGAGGGCGAAGAACACGGTCAGCGCGATGCGGAGGCGGGACGGTGAGGACCGGGAGCCGGGTTCTCCGGCGCGTCCTCCCGAGAGAGCCGTCCGTACTTTGTTTAGGTGCGGCACAAAGTGAGCATAGGTGCCGTGGCCCGTCCTCACAAGCCGTCGGTATCGCTCGACGGGCCGTCGGCATCGGTCGCGGATCATGGGAGACTCGCCCCCATGAACGGCAAGGGGACGACCGCCCGGACGAGGCTGGAGAGAGGCCGCGGCGCACTCGGTCCGGCACTGGAACTGGTGCACACCGGCCGTGCGCCCACCCGCGCGGTGCTGACCGCGGAGCTGGGGGTCACCCGCGCCACGGCGGGTGCGGTCGCCGCGGAGCTGGAGGCCCTCGGTCTGATCCGGGTCGACTCCCGTCCCGGCGCCGGCGCCGGTTCCCAGGGCAGGCCCTCGCACCGGCTGTCCGTCGACGACAGGGGGCCCGTCGCGCTCGCCGCGCAGGTCCACGCGGACGGCTTCCGGGCGGCGCTGGTCGGGCTCGGCGGCCGGATCGTCGCCACCGCTCCCGTCCGCGGTACGGTCACCGCGGACCCGGCGCAGATCCTCGGGGAGGTCGTCGAGGCCGGGGCGGGGCTGCTGCGGACCACCGGGCTGCGCTGCGTCGGCGCGGGGCTCGCCGTACCGTCGGCCGTCGCCGAGCCGGAGGGCACGGCGCTCAATCCCCTGCATCTCGCCTGGCCCGCCGGGGCGCCGGTGCGGGAGATCTTCGCCGAGCGGGTACGCGCGGCGGGCATCGAGGGCCCCGCGTTCACCGGCAACGACGTCAACCTCGCCGCGCTCGCCGAGCATCGGCACGGCGCCGGACGCGGCGCCCAGCACCTGCTCTGTGTCGCGACCGGACACCGGGGGGTCGGTGGCGCGCTGGTGCTCGACGGCAGGCTGCACACCGGCAGTGCGGGCCTCGCCCTGGAAGTCGGCCATCTCACGGTCAACCCCGAGGGCCGCCCCTGCTACTGCGGCAGCAAGGGCTGTCTCGATGTCGAGGCCGACCCGCTCGCCTTCCTCACCGCGGCCGGCCGCGCCCCGGGCCCCGAGGTCTCGCTGCTCCAGCAGGCCCGCGACCTGCTCCGTACCGAGCACGCGGACCCCGCTGTACAGAGAGCCACCGAGGAACTGATCGACCGGCTCGGGCTCGGGCTCGCGGGGCTGGTCAATATCCTCAACCCCGACCGCATCATCCTCGGCGGACTCCACCGGGAACTGCTCGACGCCGACCCGGAACGGCTGCGCGCCGTCGTCGCGGACCGCAGCCTGTGGGGCCGCAGTGGAGGCGTACCCATCCTGCCCTGCACCCTCGACCACAACGGCCTGGTGGGCGCGGCCGAGGTGGCGTGGCAGCCGGTGCTGGACGATCCGCTCGGCGCGCTGGCCCCGTGACCGGCCGGGGGCGGTACGCGGGCGCCCGTCCCTTGGCGGGGATCACGGCGCGCGGAAACTCAGCGCGCGAGCCGGGTTCGCCACGAGAATCCGCTCCACCATCCTTTCGCCCAGGGTGACTTCGAGCCTCGGGCGCAGCCGACGCAGCAGATACGCCATCCCCGGGGTCTCCGGCACAGTCGTATCCCCGCCCAGCAGCAGCCGGTCGCCGAATCCGGCGATCGCGAGCACGGCCAGCTGCTCGGGCAGCCGCCAGTCCGTGGCGTGATGGGCACGTGACGGGCCGTCGAAAGCCAGATAGGCGCCGGACTCGGCGACCAGACGCTGGGTGATCTGATCCGGTGATCTGCCCAGATGCCCCAGGATCACCCGCTCGGCCGCCACCTCCAACTTCCCGCACAGCAGGTCGAGTACGTCCAGCGCGCCGGTTCCCAGCTCCAGATGGACGGCGATCGGCGCACCCGTACGGTGATGGGCCCGCGCCGCGGCCGTCATCGTGCGCCGGGCGTGCGCGTCGATCCCGTAGAACGACCCGGCCACCTTGATCAGCCCGGCCCGGACGCCGGTCCCCGCGATCCCCTCCGTCAGTTCCCTGACGAAGAGTTCGGCCGGATCCTCGCCCGCCGACCGCAGTGTCGCCCGGCCGTAGTGCGCGGCCTGATGCAGCCCGGTGGCGGCGACCACATGGACACGCTCCGCCCGGGACAGCGTGGCGAGGTCCGCCGGCCTGCGGCCCATTCCGTACGGCGTCCACTGCACCACGGCCCGGCCGCCGAGCGCCCGGAACTCCCGCAGCCGACCGGCCGCCGCGTCGGGATCGGCCAGCTCCTGGCCCGGTAACCGGGGGCTGCGCAGGAAGAGATGGTCGTGCGCGTCGCAGATGCCCAGCCCGGTCGGGTCGACCTCGCCGAGAACCGTACGGACCGTACGGGCGTTCCGGACCCCGGGAAGCGCCTGGTCCGGGCTCACCGGCGGTCTCCACCGCTCAACTCCTCGCGGTGCGGCTGGGACAGATGCAGCACGTGGTAAAGGTCGCCGACCGCGCGTGGGGTGTCATGCGCCCAGAGCGTGAACTGCGACAGCTCCCAGTGGCGCGGATCGAGGGCCAGCGTCGCGCACACCACCCCGTCGAGCCCCGCGAGCCGTTCGGTTTCCCGTACCGCCTCGTCCGCCAGGGCGGACAGCGCCATCCCCTCCGGGACAGGCTGCTGGCGGCGTACCGCTGTCCGCGGGAGGCTCGCGCGGGCGGGGCCCTCCGCGTGCACGAGCCCGGACCAGTGCTGGACCTCGGGCCGGCCGAAGTCACGGACGATGCCCGCGAACCCCGGCCCGAGGAGGAAGGAGTTCATGCCCGCGGGCGTGGTCCAGACATAGAACGGCGCGTACTGGTTCACGGGCGAGTCGTCTCCGCGCTCCCGGATCAGATACGCCTTCAGCCCGAGCCCGGGAAAGTCGTCCAGGAGCGGCCCCCTCTCCGCCACGCGCTTGCGGATGATCTCCATGTCGTAATCGGCGGGAAGGGTGATCTCGTACTGCATGACGTGCATCGGGTGCTCCCGGTCCTGACAGTGTGTACGGGATGAGGCCAATCGTCCTACGAACGAGGCGAGTTGGGGTCATCACGGGCAGGTGCGAGCAGCGCGAGCAGTCCGCGCACCCCCGCGTCGAAGGCTGCGGGTGAACCGGAGGCGCGGGCCAGGACGTACCCGCCCTGTACGGTCGCGACGACCGTCGACGCGATCTCGGCCGGGTCGAGCGCGGCGGGGAACTCGCCTCGCTCCAGGCCCTCCTGGACGATTCCGGCCAGCCGGCCGCGCAGCCAGTCGAGCGTCTCGTCGACCGGGGCGCGCAGGGTCTCGTCGGCCATGATGTCCGGGTCCATGGTCAGCCGTCCGACCGGACAGCCGCGCAGCACCTCGCGCTCGCGCACCAGATACGCCGCGATCCGGTCGTACGCGGACGCGGACGCGGTCCCGGAGCCGGCCCCGACCTCGGTCCCGGTCCCGGAGCCGGTGTCAGTGCCGCCGAGTGCGGCCTCCGCCGTGGCCCGCAACTCCTCGGTGGTACGGACGATCGCGGCCCGCGCCAGCGCGGGCTTGCCGCTGAAGTGGTGGTACATGCTGCCCTGGCCCGCGCCCGCCCGCTGCTGTATCGCCTTGGGGCTGGTGCCGACATACCCCCGGTCCCACAGCAGCTCTCGGGTGGCCTCGATGAGACGCTCGGGAGTGCTCATGGATCCACTGTACATACCAGTAGGTACAGAAAATGCGCGAGGAGGGGGAGGAGGCGAGAAGGGGTGAGGGGAGGAATGCCGGCGGCCTCGGCGGGCGCCGGGGCGGGGCTGCCGCCGGGACCGGGGTCGCGGCGGGTCTCCGGTCGCTGTGCCCGCCCTCGGGTTCCCCTTCCCGGAACGCGGACCGTTCGGGTGGAGCGTGGACCGTTCGGGTGGCTCGGGAACGGCCGATCGCGGTCCCGGTCAGCTGATCGCGGCCGACTTGGCCCAGGCGTGCCCGTACTCCCCGGTCGTGGCGCCGAACTCGGCGCCGGGGAAGGGGCCGTCCGTCGTCGCGCCGTACACCGGGCGCAGGGGCAGGGCGAGCGCGGCGGGCGGTGCGGGGAGGGTGAACCATATGCTCTTCCCCGTGTCGCCCCGGGCCCGTATGCCCCAGCTCTCGCTCACCGCCGCTATCAGGGCGAGGCCGCGGCCGCCGGTATCGAAAAGACTCGCTTCGCGGACCGTGGGAAGCCGCGGATCATGGTCGCTGACCGAGACCATGAGCCGTTCGAGCAACAGCTCGATATCAACAGTGCACCGTTTGTCCGGCTGTGCGTGCCGGTGGACATTGGTGAGCAGCTCGGTGACACCGAGCGCCGCGTAGTCGATCAAGGGATCGAGTTGCCAATAGCGCAATTGCGCCGAGATTATTCTGCGGACCTGTCCGATCCGCGACGGCAGGGCTTGGAGCTCCACCGTGCAATGCCTGCTGGGCTGGCTGATCACGGCCACGACTCCCCGACATGAGGTCCCGAAGAAGACGAAGATCGGATCCAGCAGCCGGCACGCTGCTGATCCCGCCCGGCGGGGGCTGGTTCGCAGCGTGACCGCCGGTTAACCCTGAGTGATGTGAGATCAGAGTGAACCCAGGGGCTCGGCTTCGCAACTCGGGCGGACCGAGGCGCCGTTCGCGGCGGATTTCCGGTGAATACCGGACGCGTTCCGGACAGATTTCGGGCGAATCGGTGCGGCGTGCTCGGTGACTCAGGTTTTGGGGTGGCTCGCCCTGCTGACGGTGTCCATGAAGCGCCCGGCGAGCGCCGTCGCGTCGGGCCTCCGGCCGCGCTGGCCCATGGTCAGCCGGTAGCGGATCCCGTTCAGGGTGGCGACCGTACTGCCGCTGCCCGCGAACCACGGCTTGGCCGTGTGCACGGCCCGCAGGGGTGCGCTGTCGATCACCCGGCCGTAGCTGGTCAGCAGGGCCAGCCTGCCGTCCTGGATCAGGACCTGGCCGGCCCTGGTGAGTGAGCGGGGCCATCGCTCGATCCGTACCCCGCGCGCGCTGAACTCCGGCTCAGCCATGGCTCTTCAGCCCCCTCCGTGCCCATTCCCGTGCCCAGTCCCCTCAAGTCCCCTCAAGGCAGTGTGCACAAGTATGCGGGCAGGCACCAGAGCGCGTTTCCGGCGGGGGCCAGAAGCGATCCCTATGGCTACCCAAAGTCAATGTTTGCGCAGGTGATGGCGGTACCTTTGACGGACGGGGGCCGGGTCGACGGACGAGGAACGGCACGTATGACTGGACGAGACGGATCCGGTACGGGCGGGGCGACGGCGTCCACGGACGGCCGGGCGACGGCGACCGTCGACGTGGACCGCAGCGATCCCGCCTACCGGGCATGGCTCAAAGAAGCCGTTCGGAAGGTCCAGGCCGACGCCAACCGCTCAGCCGATACACACCTCTTGCTCTTCCCGCTGCCCGAGCGGTGGGGGATCGATCTGTATCTGAAGGACGAGTCGACCCATCCGACCGGCAGTCTCAAGCACCGGCTCGCCCGCTCGCTCTTCCTCTACGGGCTGTGCAACGGGTGGATCAGACCCGGCGCACCGGTGATCGAGGCGTCCAGCGGTTCGACGGCCGTGTCCGAGGCGTATTTCGCGAAGCTGATCGGGGTGCCGTTCATCGCCGTGATGCCGCGTACCACCAGCGCGGAGAAGTGCCGGCTCATCGAATTCCACGGCGGGCGCTGTCATTTCGTGGACGACTCACGGAAGCTGTACGAGGAGTCGGCCCGGTTGGCGGCCAGAACCGGCGGCCACTACATGGACCAGTTCACCTACGCCGAGCGCGCCACCGACTGGCGCGGCAACAACAACATCGCCGAATCGATCTACCAGCAGCTGAGGCTGGAGCGCTATCCGGTGCCCGCGTGGATCGTCGCCACGGCCGGCACCGGCGGCACCTCCGCGACCATCGCGCGCTACATCCACTACATGCAGTACGACACCCGCGTCTGTGTCCCCGACCCGGAGAACTCCTGCTTCTTCGACGGCTGGACCCGGCACGACGCACAGGCGTGCAGCGAGCGCGGCTCCCGGATCGAGGGCATCGGCCGGCCACGGATGGAACCGAGCTTCGTGCCGGGCGCCATCGACCGGATGATGAAGGTGCCCGACGCGGCGAGCGTCGCCGCCGTGCGCGCCTTGGAGCGGGCCATCGGTCGGAAGGCGGGCGGCTCCACCGGCACCGGGCTGTGGAGCGCGCTGAAGATCGTCGCGGAGATGGTCGCGGAGGGGCGCCAGGGCAGTGTGGTCACCCTCCTCTGCGATCCGGGCGACCGCTATCTCGACAAGTACTACTCGGACGCCTGGCTGACCGGGCAGGGACTGGACATCGCGCCGTACACGGAGACGCTCGACCGCTTCCTGGAGAACGGCGTCTGGCCGGGCTGACGGGCGCCGGCGCCCGTACGTGTGCTGAGGCGGCCCTCCCGGCCTCAGACCAAGCGGAAGCCCAGGCCCGGCCCCGGCCCGGGACTCGTGGTTCTCAGCCGACCGCCCGGAGGCTGCCCCCGCCGGTGAGCCGCGCCGACAGCCGTACGGAACCCTCCCGGGGCGCCCGTACCGCGAGCGTCGTCGCCGTCGCGTTCGCCCGTACGCTGCCGGTGGCCTCGATCCGGGTGACATCGCGGCTGCCCGCGGCGAGCAGGAACCACTTCCCGGAGGGCGACTTCCAGCGCGTCCCCGCCAGGATGTGCTGCCCGAACCTGCCGCAGGACGCGGTGTTCCGGGCCTCGGCCACCACCGTGCCCGGCGCGGTCGCCGCGGACGCGGGCCGCTGGAACTGCACCAGGATCCGGCCGGGGCCGCGCCAGGTGTCGGCCCGGGTGCAGACCCAGGTGGACGGCCCGCCCGATTCCGGGAGCGACTGCTCGGCGAACGCCCAGTTGTTGACGGCCCGGACGCCGGAGCCGCGCAGCGTACGCAGCGAGCACGCGGTACGCGCCCAGTTGCGCAGCGCCTGACCGCCCGTGGCCTCGCGGGGGCCACGCGCGGGCGCGCCGCCGGGAGGCGGGGTGTAGGTGAGATGTGCCGGTGAGGGGTCGCCGAGGTCCGTGACGAGGAACGAGTGCCGTTCCACGATCTTTTCCGAGGAGCGCAGCACCATCACCGGCCAGGACACGCAGTCACCGCCGGACGCCGGAGCCGGTACGGCGCCGGTCACGCCGTCGGCGGAGACATCGAGGTCCCTGGCGGGGGTGTCGGGCGCCAGCAGATCCCGGGTGGCCGACCGGGCGATCCACGGGGCGAGCAGATAGCGGGCCCCGTCCGGGGTACGGCTGACCGCGAGCGCGGCGGCCGTCGTCATGTCCGCCTGGTCGGTACGGGCGAAGTCCAGGGAGGGCGCCTGCCCCGCCTCCCCGCCGGGCGCCGGCCCCCCTCGGATCTCCGGATCCGGCAGTGGCTCCGGCGCCGGCAACGGCCCCCGCCTCGGCAACGGCACCCGCCGCGACACCGGCTCCGCGTACCGGACGATCCGCTGGCCGTCGTGGAGCAGGACCACCGCCGCCCCGTCCAGGTCGCCCGCGTACAGCAGACGCGGCGGCTGCGTGGGCGGCGCCGTACCGGTGCCCGGGGTGGCGGAGACCCTGACGGCGGGCCCCGGGCCGCCCCAGACGCGCAGCGCGCGCTTCAGCAGCGCGGTGTCGTCGGTACGGCCGCCCCTGGCCGGCCAGACGGAGAAGTCGATCCGGGAGGTGCCGGCCCAGGCGCCCTCCGACGCGCGTTCCAGCAGGGCCGGGTCGAGGGCGCGGGCGAGCGCCGCCGTACCGGCCGGACCGTAGAGGGAGTCGTCCGCGCCCCCTCCCGCGACGGGTCGCCCCGGGGAGCCGTCCTCGGGCAGGGAGACCGCCAGCACCGTCCCGGCCAGCGCGATCGCGACGGCCGCCCCCGCGATCCTGGAGCGCTGCCTGCGCCGCAGCAGATCGGTCGGCCGGGTCTGCACCGTACAGGGGTCGAACTCCGCGGTGCCGAGCAGCTTTCCGGCCCGGCCGTCCCGATGGGCGGCGAGCCGTTCCGCCGTACGCACGGCGGCGGCCGGCTCCGCCACCCCGGCGTCCTCCAGCAGAGCGAGGACCGCCTGCTCGGACAGGCCCTCCAGCACACGCAGGGCGAGCGCGGCACGCGCGGGCGCGGTGACCGTGGACAGGGCCTGGTCCAGGGCGAGTTCGTCGGTGCCGCCGGCCCGGGGAAAGAGCCGCAGCCCCACGACGAGCGGCAGTCCGGCCCGTGGCCGGGCGGCCCGTACCCGCCACCAGGGCGGCGGCTGCTCATGGGTGAGCGCGGCGCGCAGTACCTGAGCCCGTAGCCAGGCGTAGGCGGAGCCGCTCGGGGTGCGCTGTCCGGGCACCCGCGCCCGCGGATCGCCTTTGCGCGCGCCCGGCAGCACATGCTGGACGGTGGCGTGCGCGGTGAGGACGCGCCGGTGGCGGCCCAGCGCGGGAGGGAGGGTGAGATAGGCCAGCCGGACCAGCCGCGGGTAGTGCTCGACGAGGGCGGCCTCGGCGTCATTGACGCCGGGACGCGGGCCCGTTGTGGCATTGTCGGTCGGCTGTCGGTGGGTCGGCATGGGGACGGTGCCCTTCCGCATGTGCTGACGCGTCGTCGCTCGGCGCTGCTCGACAGGCCAAACGAGCGAAAGGTGCGAAGGTCACCGAGGAGTGATCATGTCCGGCCCATGGAGCGGCAGTTGACGTGCCTTCGGTCGGCGCCTCGTGTGATGGACACCTCCTCAGAGCCTGTCGGGTGACCTCTGATCGGGCGGACGCGGTCTGGCGAAGGCCACCCGACAGGCTCTCAGCCACGCAGCAGCCGGTCGACGGCGCGCCCGAACACCGCCCGTCCGGCCCGCTCGGTCAGCCGCTCGAACGGCCTCGGCGACAGACCGATCCGCAGCTCCTCCTCCCAGCGCACCAGCGTCGCGCCGGCCGCTTCCCGTACGTGGATCTCGGCCCAGCCCGTGATGGCCCGGCCGCGCTTCTCCAGCCGGCAGAGGCCGGGGACGCCCGGCGCGGGCGGCTGCCAGCGGACGACCTCCATCGGGTCGTCGAACCCGGCGCGGCCGAGTCCGGTGCGGGCGACGAAGACGGTTCCGGTGCGGGTGGGACCCGGGGTCAGGACGGAGATCCGCGTCAGCGGCACCTGGTCCGCGTGGGCGGGCCAGTCGGTGAGCCGGCGCCAGACCTCGTCGGCGGACAGCGGTGAGGTGCGGTCGATACGGAAGGCGCTCACCCGGCGATCGTAAGCCGCGCGGCCCCCCCGAGCCCCCTGAGCGCCCCCCGAACTGTCCGAGCCCCTGAACTGCCCGAGCAACCGAGCCCCCGAGCCGTCCGAGCCGAGCGGCCGGCACGTGCGCGGGCAGGGGCGTTCAGTCGTGCCGCGGTACGGACCGGTCCCTGGACTCGCTCTCCAGCGGCTCTCCCGGCGCCTCCGGCTCGCCCGCCACCACCAGCCCCGGCAGATACTCGGCGATCTCGTCACGGGCCGCGGCCGACAGCCCCGAGTCCGTCACCAGCGTGTCGACCTGATCCAGCGTCGCGAAGGAACTCAGCCCCACCGTTCCCCACTTGGTGTGGTCGGCGACGACCACCACCCGGCGCGCGGACCGTACGAAGTGCCGGTTGGTCTCCGCCTCACCGAGGTTCGGGGTGGACAGACCGGCCTCGACCGAGATGCCGTGCACCCCGAGGAACAGGACATCGAAGTGGAGCGAGCGGATCGCCTGGTCCGCCACCGGGCCGACCAGCGAGTCCGACGGCGTACGGACCCCTCCCGTGAGCACCACCATGGCCGCCCCCGGCCGCTGGTCGCCCGCGCCCCCGGCGGCCCGCCGGCCCGAGTGGAACACATCGGCGACCCGCGTCGAGTTGGTCACCACGGTCAGATCCGGTACGTCCAGCAGATGGTGGGCCAGGGCGTACGTCGTCGTACCGCCGGACAGCGCGATGGCGCTGCCGGGCACCGCCATGGCCGCCGCCGCCCGCGCGATGTCCTCCTTGGCGCTCTGTTCGAGCGCCGACTTCGCCTCGAATCCCGGTTCGTGCGTACTGGCCTCGACCACCGGTACCGCGCCGCCGTGCACCTTCTCGATGACACCCTGACGCGACAGCGCGTCCAGATCCCGGCGCACGGTCATGTCGGAGACGCTGAGCCTGCGCGTCAGCTCATTGACCCGGACCCCGCCGCGCCTGCGCACCTCGTCCAGGATCAGGGCACGGCGCTGCTCCGCGAGAAGATTCTGGTTGTCGCTCACCGCAGGGCCGGTCCTTCCGCGTCGTCGTGTTCGGTCGTCGGGCGCCTCATCCTCCCACGCGGTTCCGGCGCACGCTCCGGTGGTTGGCGGACGCGGGGGGAGGGGAGGTTCAGTGAGGGCCGGGGCGGCCCGCCGTCGTACCGAGTCATTCCGAGAGCGAGCCACCGAAGTGTCCCCAGAATCAACGGATCCGGATCCGCGAAGTGGCGGAACCGCGCTCGAACTTCTGGTCCACGGCGTCGGCGGGGCCACCCCGCAGGAGATGCTCGACGATCCGCGTACGGTCAGGATCACCGGAGACGAGACGGCCGCCGTGTACCGGCGCGCGGACGACGTGGACGCCGAGCTCCACCCCGAGCGCTACCCGGGCCGGCCGGTCCCCGAGGCGTACTGCTGGTCCAATCTCACGTCGGGCAACGGCTCGCGCGCCCTGTGGCTGCTGCTGCTCCCGTTCATGGTGGTCAACCTCGCGCACTGGATGCGGCCGGCCACGAAGGGCCTGGGCAGATCGCAGCGGCTGTACGGCGTGCTCGTACGGCTGGTGGCCCTCACCCTCACCGTGCTGCTCACGGCCGCGGCCTGCGAAGTGGCGCTCGACCTGACGGCGTGGCAGTGCGCCGGATCGGCGCGGTGCGTCGCGGACCGCTCCTGGCTCGGCTTCCTGTCGCCGGAGGGGCACGGCTGGTGGTCGCAGCCGGGGCGCCGGCTGGCTCTCGCCGCCGTGGTGCCCGCCGCGTTGGTGGTGCTGCTGTGGTATCTCTCCAACCGGACGTGGAGCGCGTACGAGGCGCAGCGCCCGCCCACCGACGAGACCACCGACGGGCCCGCCGACGACCCCGCCGCCCCGCACGAGGCGCCCAGCGCCGAAGGGGTGTCGGCCGCGGACGAGGGCCGGACCGCGGACGAGGGCCGCGTCACGGACGAGGGCCGGGCCGCGAGCGACGACCCGGTGACGGTACGGCCCGCCCTCGGCCGCCCCGGCTTCTGGTACGGACGCAGACTGGTCGCCCGGCTCCGTGCCGCCCACACCGCCGCCGGCTTCCTCACCATCGCCGCCGCGCTCACGGCCGCGGCCACCGACCACGACCGGAGCGCCGGCGGCGGCCCGCTCGGTCTGCTCGGTCTGCTGCTCCAGGCAACGCTGGCCGGATGCGCGGCCGTTGTGCTCTGGGTGGTGTGCAGCCGGGGCCGCAGCGAGCGCAGGCGCGACGGCTCCCTCGACAAGCTGCTGATCAGTGCCCTGCCCGCCACCGCGCTCGGTGTGCTCGTGCTGGCCGTCGTCCACGCCGCCTGGTCCAGGCCCGGCTGGGTCTCCACCGGCGGGCTCCCCGGCAATCCGACCTTCCTGGCGCTCGCGCTGGCGCAGATCGCCCTGGTCGTCGTGCTCGTCGTCACGGCTGATGTCCTGCACCGCCGCGCGCCGCATCCACGGATCGCGATGCGGGGCCTCGGCGGGCCCGCCGTCGCGATGCTCGCCTGCGCGCTGGGCGGGGTGATGACCGGCGGCGTCGCCCAGCGCGTCGCCGACTGGCTCGACGGGGACGCCACCCCCGGTACGGGCGAGGGCGCGATCGTGGGCCCGCCGGTGCTGCTGAGCTGGCAGGCCTCCGTCATCCCCGTACTGCTCGTGCTGCTGCTGATCCCGGTCGCGGTCCTCGGCGTTCGTACGGTACGGGCCGCCCGCCGGCTGGCCCCGCTGATCGAGCGGGAGTACGGCAAGGAGACGGCGGACCCCCTGCGCACCCGCCAGGTGGCGGGCGTGCGGGCCAGGGCCGCGCTCACCGACTACGCGCCGCGGCTCGTCGGAATCCTCTCCGGGGCCTCCCTGCTGCTCGGCGCGGGCGCGGTCGCCGGGTCCTGGCTGAGCGGACAGGTGCCGGGGGAGGCCGCGGAAGGCACCGACTCCTTCGTCGAGTCCGTGGCGGACACCGCGCAGTCGATCGGCTCCTGGCTGGTCGGCCTGGGCTTCCTGCTCTTCGTCACCTGGGGGCGGCGCGCCTACCGGGACGCCTCCGCCCGGCGCACCATCGGCATCCTCTGGGACGTGGGTACGTTCTGGCCGCGCGCGGCCCACCCCTTCGCGCCGCCCTGCTATGCCGAACGCGCGGTCCCCGACCTCACTTGGCGGATCGTCTCCTGGACCGGTCGCACCGGCGGCCGACTCGTCCTGTCCGGCCATTCCCAGGGCAGTGTGCTGGCCGCCGCGGCCGTCTGGCAGCTGCGGTCCGCCACCCGCCACCGGGTGGCGCTGCTGACCTACGGCTCACCGCTGGAGCGGCTGTACGGCCGCTGGTTCCCCGCGTACTTCGGCGCCGAGCAGCTGGGGCAGCTGAGCAAGGAGGTGCACTGCTGGCGCAATCTGTGGCGGTCCACCGATCCGATCGGCGGCCCGGTGCGGGTTCCCGAGGACGGCGACCGTCCGGAGGTGGACCGCGGGCCGCTGAAGGACCCGCTCGCCTACGGCCGTACGCTGCTCCACCCGCTGCCCGAGCCGATCCTCGGCCACTCCGACTACCAGGCGGACCCGGTCTTCGCGGAGGAACGCGCCGCGCTGCTGGACCGGTTGCCTCCGGCGGCGCTGCCGCGGCAGCGCGGCGAGCGGGAGCCCGGGAGTCAGGGCAGTTCGGGCAGATCGTCCGCGTAAAGCAGGGTCAGGTCGTCCGTGCTGGTCTCCGGCAGCTGGGCGACCCTGCCCGCGTGCCGTTCCACCATCGACTCGAACGTCTGGCGCGCGGTACGGCCGTTGCCGAAGGCGGGGCCCTTGGGCAGCGCCGTGAAGTACTTGAGCAGCGCCTCGGACGTGCCCTCGCCCAGCCGGTACTCCTGCTCCTCGGACTGCTGTTCCACGATCCGCAGCAGTTCCTCGGGCACGTAGTCGCTGAAGGTGATGGTCCGTGAGAACCGGGACGCGACACCGGGGTTGACCGTCAGGAACCGCTCCATCTCGGCGGTGTACCCGGCGACGATCACCACCACCGCCTCCCGGTGGTCCTCCATCAGCTTCACCAGCGTGTCGATCGCTTCCTTGCCGAAGTCCCGGCCCGAATCCTCGGGGGAGAGGGCGTAGGCCTCGTCGATGAACAGCACGCCGCCCCGCGCCCGGTCGAACGCCTCCTGCGTACGGATCGCGGTCGACCCGATGTGCTCGCCGACCAGGTCGACCCGGGAGACCTCGACGAGATGGCCGCGCTCCAGGACTCCGAGGGAGTGCAGGATCTCGCCGTACAGCCGGGCCACGGTCGTCTTGCCGGTGCCGGGGGAGCCGGTGAAGACGAGATGGCGCCGGACGGACGCCGCCTTGAGACCCGCTTCCTTGCGGCGGCGGCCGACCTCGATCATGTCGGTGAGCGCCCGGACCTCGCGCTTGACGCTGTCGAGGCCGACGAGCGAGTCGAGTTCGCCGAGGACGGCCTCGGATGCGCGGGCGGGCGTCGTCGCCTCGGGGACGGCGTCCGAGGGCCGCGCGGTGGCGCTCTGCGCCGGGACCGCGCCGAGGAGCCCGGTGGACTGGGTCGCGGTCAGCACGGCCGACGGTTCCAGGGACGGCTTCGGCGGTGTCAGTACGCCGCTCTCGTCGCTGGTGCAGTCCTCGACGGTCGGCCCGTCCTCCGCGAAGTCGTACCCGCCGCGCGCGCACCGTTCCGTACGGCACCGGGTGAGCGTCGTACGGCAGCCGTCCATCACATGGAAGCCGTAGCCGCCGCTGCCCGTCACCCGGCAGCTGTGGAAGGTGCCCCGGCCCTCGGCCGAGACATAGAAGCCGGCCTCGGCGGGCGAGGTGACCGTACAGCGCTCGATGGTGGGATCGGCGCCTTTGGTGACGATGACCCCGGTCTGGACGCCGTCGATGGTGCAGGAGTTGAGCGTGCCGCCGCTGCCGTGGTCACGGAACCAGGCACCGGTGGACGCCTCCCTGATCCGGCAGTCGTCGAGCTGCGCGGTGGCCCCGTCGCTCACGGACACCGCCGTGTTGCGTACCTGCGAGATATCGGTGTCCACGACATCGGCGCGCGAGCCGCGGTCGAGGACGAAGAGCGCGTCGGGCACGTCATGCACCCGGCAGGAGTCGAGCACGACGGTCGCGCCGTCGCTGACCCAGACGGCCGGGTAGTCGCCCGTACTGTCATGGATCTCGCACTGGTTGGCGTCGACGCGGGTGCCCGGGTCCCAGACGGAGAGCCCGTTGCGGCCGAAGCGGCTCACCGTCGAGCGGGTCAGTGTCAGCACCGAGCGGGAGCGCAGATCGACGGCGTTCTCCGGGATGTCGTGGATGTCGCAGTCGGAGAGGGTCAGTACGGCGTCGGTGTCCAGGGTTATCCCGTCCGCCGAGGTGCGGTGCACGGAGGAGTCGGTGAGATGGGCCGCGGCGCGGGACGCGATCTGCACGCCGGTGCCCTTGATCTCGTACACCTCGCAGCCGACCGCCTCCAGACCGCTGCCCTCGCCGGTGACGGACAGCCCCGAGCCGGAGGCGTGGTGGATCCGGCAGCGCTCCAGCCGTGGATGCGCGCCGCCGCGCACGGAGACACCTGCCTGTCCCGCGGCGACGATCTCGCAGTCCTCGAACACCCCGCCCGCTCCGTCGAGTACGCCGATGCCGACCCCGGCCGGATTGTCGACGGTGCAGCGGCGGACGGTCGGGCGGGCCGCGCCACGCACCTCCAGGCCGGCCGCGGAACGCGTCACGATCCGCAGATCCGACAGCTCCGGCGTGCCGTCCTCGACGAGCAGCGCGGGGGCCGCCGAGTCCTGTCCCTCCACATGGAGGTCCTGGACGGTGGCGGAGGCGCGCACGGTCAGCGGTACCCCGTCGGCGGGCGCGATGCGTACGGAGCCGAGTGAGCCCTCCGGGCCGCGCAGCGTGACCGCTCGCGTGACGACGAGATTCTCCCGGTAGGTACCCGGGGCGATCGTGAGGACGTCGCCGTCACCGGCGGCCTCCAGGGCCGCGGCGAGGGAGGCGTATTCGCCCGTGCGGCGCCGCCAACGCGATGTTCCGGTGTGCGTCACCTGGACCGTGCCCTGTGCCATGGCGCTGCTGTGCCCCCACCTCGTGCGTCTGCGCGTGCTCTGCCGTCCCGGGTACCGGCCCCGGACCCCGGCCGCAACGGCGGACCGGGCGGCACCACCGTAGCGCGCGTGGCGGCGCCGAGTTGACGCCAACGGCCGGTCTCAGCTGCCGGGAGGCATCTGCTCAGCTGCCCGCGCCGGTACGTCCCCAGTCGGGACCGGCCGCGGCCCAGGCACGGTCGAGCCGCCGGTAGCGCCGCTGTACGAGCCGCCATACGATCAACCGCCGGGCGCACTCCACGAGTCCGACGGCCAGCGCCGTCGCGCCGAATCCGGCCAGAACCGCGTGAACGCGCGCGCTGGTCGCGTTCATCGGGCCCCGTACCTGCCGGTCGGTCCGCCGGTCGGTCCACAGGCTGAACGTGTCGCCGGGGCGCGGCTTCCGCAGCGGGGCGGAGACCGTGCCGGTACGCGCGCTGCCGTCCGCCGCGTACCACCTGGCGGTCACGCGGGTGCCCGAGGAGTGATCCGAGAGCGACTCCGCGTCGTAGGCGATGTGGCGGTGGTCCGCCGCCCGGTCGACGACCACGGCGGTCGTGCGGTGCCGCTGCTCGTGCTGGGCGCGCACGGTGTTCCGCAGTGACGCGTCAAGGGTGTTGCCGCAGATCCAGCCGGCGGCGGGGGTCGCGAGGGCGAACAGCAGCACCGCTGTCACCGCGACCCACGCCTCCACGAGATCGGTCCCCCGGCGCACGGGATTGTGCCGCCAGCGCCAGAGCCCCACGATGATGCGCACAGTCCCGCACCTCCTCCCGTGTCCGTTTTAGCCGTGGGGAGCGGGATTTACGCGTGAAGGACCGCAAGAGAGAGCAAGCTCACTTCGATGCCCCATGCATGCAATGTTTCGGGTGCCGGGTGGTGCTCCTGTGTCGTACAGGTGTTACGTCGAGCGAACGGGCGTCCGGGAAGGCGTCATTCGAGAACGGTCACCGGATCGCCCACCCGGAGCGTGCCGGTGGACTCGGGGACGAGATTCTGCCCGAAGATCAACTGGCCACCGAACCGTCGGTAGCGGCCGAGGGTGCGCAGCGGCTCCTTGCCGCGCTCCCCGGTGCGCTGGTCCGTGGTGGTGATGACACACCGGCCGCACGGCTTGGCCACCCGGAACGCGACCTCACCGACGGCGATGCGCCGCCAGTCGTCCTCCTCCCAGGGACTCGCCCCGGCCACCACGAGATTCGGCCGGAACCGTTCCATGGGAAGCGGTCCCTCGTCCGGGTGATCCCCCTGCGCGATCAGGGAGTTGAGGGCGTCGAGCGACGCGGTCGTGGTGACCAGCAGCGGAAACCCGTCCGCGAAACTCACCGTCTCCCCGGGCCGCGCGAAAATAGGGTCCACCGGCCGGCGGACGGCGGGATCGTCGAGATGCACGAGCCTGACCTCCACCCCGAGGTACCTGCTCAGTGTCCGGTGCACGTCCTGGTGCGCGGCGTGAGCGGCGTCCGCGCCGACCGCGTCGCGCGTGTCAGGACCGGCGAGCACCGACTCGACCTTGGTCCCGAAGATGTCCGCCACCACGGTGTCGTCCGACCGTGGCACGCCAATGACCAGCGGATCGATTCCCGGCGCGGACAGCCGGATCCCGCCGTCCGGACGGGGCTCCGCGCGGGCCAGTGCCAGGCGCGGCTGCTGGCGCTGTGTGACCGCCTTCCCCGTCGCGTCGATCAGCGTCCAACGGCGGTCCCCGGCAAGCCCCCAGGGCTCCACGACCGCGCTGTCCGGCGTACAGCCGGCCATCGATTTGACCGGATGGACCCGCAGGGCGTGCAGAACAGGACGGACTGGCTTCGGCATAAAGCCATCCTGCCAGCCGCCCGGGACCCCGGCAGGTCAGTACCCCCCGTTGGTACTCCCGTGCCGTCGGCGCTCCCGCGCGCCGTTCCTCCTGCTGAGCTTTCTACGCCCCCGCGCTGTCAGTACCCCCGCGTCTGGTAGGGCCGGTTGTACGGATCGTCGTACTGCGTGGGCTGTGCGGCGGGCACCGGACGCGGAGCCGCCGGACGCATCGCCTCGTAGCCCGTTCCGGGCATGGGGCGCTGCGGCTGCGCCTGCTGCGGGGGCTGCTGCCCCGGGTAGCCCCGGGGCGGTGCCTGCTGCGGGATGTACGGCGCGGGCGCGTGCTGGAGCGGCATGGGCTGCGGCGCCTGCTGCGGGTAGCCGCCCCCGTACGAGGAGTACGAGGAGGCCGACGGTGAAGGACCCGCCGGGAGGGCCGGCAGCGCGGCGGGCAGAGCCGGCAGATAGCTGTTGCCCGTGTCGTAGGCGGAAGGCACTCGGATCGGGGCGATCTGAGGCGTGCCCCGCTCCGCGACCAGGGAGTCGTAGATAGGGGTGTCCGGGAACGACGGCGCGGTGTAGTAACCGCCGCCGTAGGTGGCGCGGGGGGAGGTCATAGGACATAAGTTAAGCCCACCATGTGCCGGTTGGGGAGTCCGATAAGGGGGTTGTTTCGGGAGCTGTGGGTGACTTCGGATCCCCAATGCGAGCGAACATGGGAAAAACGGTCGTCCGATGGTGTTCGGATCGTGTAAAGGGCAAGCTAGCGGGGCGTTACGACGGGTCCCATGGGGGCCGGCCGGTGTTCCAGCGATTAGGTTGGCCGCGGGTAATCTTCGGACACCGCGACTCGCGATGGGGGCGAGCATGTCCATGCTTAAGGGAGCCAATGTTCCGGTACAGGCGCGGGCCGTCCGCGTCGAATTGGGATGGCGTTCAGGACCGGGAGTGCCGGACGTCGATGCCTCGGCGCTCCTCCTTGTGTCGGGAAAGGTCCGCTCGGACGCGGACTTCGTCTTCTACAACCAGCCGGCCCACGCGTCCGGGGCCGTACGCCACGAGGGCAAGAAGACCGGCCCGGAGGGTGTCACGGACACGCTCGCGGTCGATCTCGCCAAGGTCGAGCCCGCCGTCGAGCGGATCGTGGTGGCTGCCTCGGCGGACGGCGGCAGCTTCGGCCGGGTGCCCGGTCTGCGGGTGAGGGTGCTGGACACCGCCTCCGGCGCCGAGATCGCGCGGTACGAGAGCCAGGACGCGACCGTCGAGACGGCGTTCCTCTTCGGTGAGCTGTACCGGCGCCAGGGGAGCTGGAAGTTCCGGGCGGTGGGGCAGGGCTACGGCAGCGGACTGGCGGGCCTGGCAACGGACTTCGGTATCTCCGTCGACGACGAACCGGCGCCGCGCACCGCCCCGGCGCCCGCACGGCCAGAACCGGTACGCCCCACGAGGCCCGCCGCTCCCGCTCCGGCCCCGGCCGCTCCGACCCCGGCGCCCGCACCCGTGCGGCTGAGCAAGGTGACGCTGACGAAGGACGCCCCGTCCGTCTCGCTGGCCAAACAGGGCGGCACCTCGGGCGCGATGCGCGTCAACCTCAACTGGCAGATGCGCAAACAGTTCAGGGGCTGGGGCGCCAAACTCGGCCGGGCCGTCGCCAACCACAGCGATCTCGATCTCGATCTGTGCGCTCTCTATGAACTGAGCGACGGACGCAAAGGCGTTGTCCAGGCGCTCGGCAATGCCTTCGGCGCGCTCAACCAGCCGCCGTACATCCATCTCGACGGCGACGACAGGACCGGAGCGGCCTCCAGCGGCGAGAACCTCACCATCAACCTCGACCACAAGGACCGGCTCCGCCGCATCGTCATCTTCGTGACCATCTACGAAGGCGCGCGCAGTTTCGCGGATCTCGACGCGACCGTCACTCTCCAGCCGCAGCACGGAGCCCCGATCGACTTCGCGCTCGGGGAATGCACGGTGCCCTCGACGGTCTGCTCGCTGGCCCTGATCACCAATACCGGCTCCGACCTCGTCGTCCAGCGCGAAGCGCGCTTTCTCGTACCGGAACGCGGAGTCAGCCCGCAGCGCACCATCGATTACGCCTACGGCTGGGGCATGAACTGGACTCCGGGCAGGAAGTGAACCGCGCGCGAAGGTCCGGTCTCCCGGGACGCGGTGGGTCAGGGGTCCGGCGCGGTCTCGGGACGGGTGTACGTACGCCCCTTCCAGGCCGCGCCGCGGCCCCGGTGGTGCCGCACCGCGGAGTCGACCGTCATCAGCAGATAGAGCGTCGCGGTGAACGGCAGCAGCGGAGCCAGCCACGGCGACAGCCGGTAGTAACGCAGTATCGGGAGGTACGTCCCGGTCATCACCGCCCACGCGGCGAACCCCAGCCACCCCGCCGCCGTGTCCCCGCCGAACACCCCGGCACAGAGCGCGACGGGCGGCGCCGGATAGACCACCGCGAGGCCCGCCACCGTGAGCACGAGCAGCAGCGGGTTGTGCCGGAGCTGCGCGTACGCGCTGCGCGAGACCATCCGCCAGAGATCGGCCAGCCGCGGATAGGGGCGCACGCTGTCCACCCGCTCCGCCAGCCCCAGCCAGATCCGTCCCCCGCTGTGTCTGACCGCCCGTGCCAGTGAGACATCGTCGATCACCGCCTGACGGATCGACTCGGGCACCCGCGCGCGCTCGGCGGCCTCCGTGCGCAGCAGTACACAGCCACCGGCCGCGGCCGTGGTGCGCGCGCCGGGGCTGTTGATCCAGCGGAACGGATAGAGCTGCGAGAAGAAGTACACGAACGCGGGCACGACCAGCTTCTCCCAGGCGCTCACGACCCGGAGCCGCGCCATCTGCGAGACCAGGTCCAGATCGTGCGTCCTGGCCGCGACGACCAGCTCCCGCAGACTGTCCGGCTCATGGGCGATGTCGGCGTCCGTCAGCAGCAGGTACTCGGGGGCGTGGGCGCGGGCCAGTGCGATGCCCTGCCGCAGCGCCCACAGCTTCCCGGTCCAGCCGGGCTCCGGTTCACCGGACGTGGCCACTGTCAGCGGCAGCCCGCCGTACCGCGCGGACAGTTCGCGGGCCAGCCTGCCGGTACCGTCCTCGCTGCCGTCGTCGACGAGGAATATCTCCGCCCGGCCCGGATAGACCTGCGCCAGCAGGGACGGCAGGGACTCGGGCAGTACGGCGGCCTCGTCCCGCGCGGGTACGACGACGGCGACGGACGGCCACCGCTTCGGGTCGTCGTGGTCGGCGTCGTCCGGGCGGCGCCTCCGGTCACGGCCCTGGCCGTCGTACCGCGAACCGTCACCGTCGTATCGCGAACCCTCACCGGGCGTACCGTCCTCACCGGCCGTACCGTCCTCGCGCGCGGGCAGCCGTTGGTCGGTCCGCCAGAAGAACCCCTGACCCAGCAACAGCCAGCCCCAGGCGGCCAGCGAACCCACGGCGATCCAGGCAACGGTGCTCATTCGCCGCAGTCTGCACCACATCGACCGGACCGCACATGCTGTCGACTATGGTGACTGGGTGAAGATCGCACTCATGGACTCCGGCATCGGTCTGCTGGCGGCGGCCGGTGCGGTTCGCCGCCTGTGCCCCGAGGCCGATCTCGTTCTCTCCTCGGACCCCGACGGGATGCCCTGGGGTCCCCGCTCCCCACGAGATGTCACCGAACGCGCGCTGGTCGTCGCACGGGCCGCGGCCCAACACCGCCCCGACGCGCTGATCGTCGCCTGCAACACCGCGTCCGTACACGCCCTGCCCACGCTCCGCGCCGAGCTGGAGCCGCGACTGCCGGTCGTCGGTACCGTCCCGGCGATCAAGCCCGCGGCGGCGGGTGGCGGGCCCTTCGCGATCTGGGCCACTCCGGCCACCACGGGCAGTCCGTATCAGCGCGGTCTGATCCGTGACTTCGCCGCGTCCGCCGGGGTCACCGAAGTGCCGTGCCCAGGGCTGGCGGACGCCGTGGAGAACGCCGACGAGGCCGCCATCGACCGAGCGGTGGCCGCGGCCGCCGCGCTGACCCCCCGTGATGCGAGGGCCGTCGTCCTGGGCTGCACCCATTACGAACTCGTCGCGGAGCGTATCCGTACCGCCCTCCGGCTGCGCGGCCTGCCGGCCGTCGTCCTGCACGGCTCGGCCGAGGCGGTCGCCGCGCAGGCGCTGCGCCGTATCGGCGCACGGTCCGTTCCGGCGGGGCCGGCGGAAGGCGCGGGAGGTTTGGTCCTCGCTCCGGTGGGTCAGGGGGCCGCCGGAGTGAACGTTCCGGTGAACGGGGTTCCGGTGAACGGGCGCCTCACCGTGCTGCTCGGCGGGCGCGAGTCCGCGCTGCCGGAACACGCGTTGGCGTATGCCGAGGGACGGCTGCTCGCCGCCGTCAGTCACGTTCACTGAAGACCGCACTCCGGCCGGCTGAGAACGGAGGACCGGACCGTCGCCCTGTGACGTGGCCCTCCATTCGGCGGTCATAAGACGCCCCCTTGGGTGGAATCTGAGTACGCTGCTTGCCATGAGGGAGTACTCCCGGCAGGAGGGCCAAGGCGCCGAGCCCCTGCCCGAGACCTGGACCGGGCGCGCCACCAACCGTGTGCAGTGGCTGCTCGCCGCCGCGGGCGCCGGGTTCCTCGCGCTCGGGGTGGAGCTGGCCGTGAACTCCAACTGGGCGTCCGGTGTCGCGGCCCTGCTGATGTCCGTCATCGGCTGTATGGCGGCGGGCCTGCTGATCCTCTTCGGCACCCTGGCCTTCGTCCATGTGGCGGTCAGGGTCGACGGCGACTGCCTGGAAGTGCGCTGCGGTCACATGGGACTGCCGCGTCGGCGTATCGAACTGGCGCATGTCGTGGACGCCGACTTCGTCCCCAGGGTCACCCCGCGCCAGTGGGGTGGCTGGGGATACCGCTGGCGTCCCGAGAGGGGCACCGCCGTGGTGGTGCGCCGAGGAGAGGCGCTCGTCCTCAAGTTGGGCGACGGCAGGACCTTCACGGTGACGGTGGACGATGCCGAGTCGGCGGTGAGGATCATCCGCGGCCGGCTGCTGCTGCTCCCCAGGCCCGACGCGGCGGGCGTCTGAGTCGTCGTTCCGTCGGGGGCCGAGCTGTTCCGTCGGCGTACGGGCCGTTTCGTGGGCGTCCGGGCCGGGGCCGTTCGCGGTTCCGTGCGCGTTCGGGCCGGGGCCGTTCTGTGCACGTCCGGGCCGTTCCGTCGTTCCGTCGGGGACCGGGCCGTCCCGTGGAGCCTATGCCGGGCCGGCCGCCTTGCGTGCCGTCGCCAGGCCCGCGAGCAGGCTCGCGCCCGCCGTCACCGGTGTGAAGCTCAGCGCGTTGCCCACGCTCGCTATCGCGGCCAGTGCCGTCAGGGTGGCTCCTGCCGTCAGTACCACCGGAGTGGAGCAGGGCGAGCGGCCCAGCCCGTACAGCAGCCAGCCGAACGCCCCTCCGAGCAGCAGCACGCCCACCACACCCTGTTCGGCGGCCTGCTGGAGCGGTGCCGAGTGCGGCTTGCCGTCGGTGTCCAGCGACTCCGAGACGGTCGGGCTGAGGTCACCGAAGCGGTCCGGGCCCGCGCCAAGCACCGGATTCGCCGTCGCCAGCTCGACCGCGTCGTGCCACAGCGCCACCCGGTACTGGGTGAGCTGTCCCTCCAGCGAGACCGAGAGCCCCTCGGGCAGCGCCCGCTCCGCCACCGCCCAGGACGTGCCGACGACCAACGCCGTCACCAGCCCGAGGCCGGCGAGGGCGAGCAGCCGGCGCCGCATCCTGGCCGCCGCCAGCGAGCAGAGCAGTACCCCGAGCGCCGCGATGAACCCCACGAAGGAACCGAGCAGCGACGCGGTGCCCGCGATCGCCAGCGCCTGTAGCCGCAGTACGGTGCGTACGGTCGGCCGCCGGGCCGCCGTGCCCGCGCAGCAGGCCGCGCCCGCCGCCAGGACGAGCAGCGCGGTGACCGCGCCGGTGTCGCCGTACGGTGTGACGACGGCCATGGCCGTGCCGAACGTCTCATGGCTCGATACGAGCGCATGGCTCGAAACGAGCGCCGCCACGAGCGCGCCGACCGATACCACGGTCGCGGTGGCGACCGGCACCAGCGACCCGCTGATCCGGCCGAACACATATCCCGCGGTGACGGCGAGCACCGCGAGCAGGGCGCCCTCGGGCCTGCCGTCGCGCCCCGCCGCGCTGATCAGCGGCCACACGGCGCAGCCGCCCAGGATCAGGGCGCCCAGCACATCGGGTCCGCGGCCCTGTTCTCCCACGGGGTCGCGGACGTGTTCCCGTACGGCATCCCGTACCGCGGAGCGTTCCACCGGCGCAGCCATCCCGTCGACCCCCCGAGCTCTGACGGGCCCCGTCCGATGACGGCCGGATCCGGCCAGGTGGTGGTCAGGGCTGGCGCACACGGTAACCGTAATCGTGGGGTTGTGTGGAGACCTTGCGGAGGAACGTTACTGCGTGCAGTCGGCGGGCGACTCGACGGGTTCACCCGACGATCTCCCCACCGGATCACTCGATCGGGCTACTCGGAACGGACGGTTCGGCGGGCATCGGGCGGGCCGCTCGGCGGACCGGCCCCAGGATCACCGCGCTCCCCGGCGCACAGCGGATCACCGTAGACTCCGCCGGGTGAGCGCCACCATGACCACCGTAGAGCCCCCTCAGCCCCCTCCGCCCTCGCCCGCCCCCGGCGGTGGGCGGCGCCTGCTGCGAAGGATCGCCAGGCCCGGCGCCGCGGTGGTGTCCGGCGTACTGCTCTACGCGAGCTTCCCGCCCCGCACCCTGTGGTGGCTGGTGCTGCCCGGCTTCGCCCTGCTCGCCTGGAGCCTGCACGGGCGCCGGGCTCGCGCGGGGTTCGGCCTCGGCTACCTCGCGGGGCTCGGCTTCCTGCTGCCGCTGCTGTTCTGGACGGGCGCCGAGGTCGGGCCGGGGCCCTGGCTCGCGCTCGTCGCGGTCGAGGCCCTCTTCATCGGCTTCACCGGACTCGGGATCGCGGTCGTCAGCCGGCTGCCCGTGTGGCCGGTCTGGGCCGCGGCCGTCTGGATCCTCGGTGAGGCGGTCCGCGCCCGGGTGCCGTTCGGCGGATTCCCCTGGGGCAAGATCGCCTTCGGCCAGGCCGACAGTGTCTTCCTTCCCCTCGCCGCGCTCGGCGGCACGCCGGTGCTCGGCTTCGCCGTCGTGCTGTGCGGCTTCGGACTCTACGAGGCGCTGCGCCGGGGCCTCGCGTACCGCCGGACAGGAACGCTCCCGCGCCGGGCCATGGCCGCCGCCGCGGCCACCGTGTTCGTCCCGCTCGCCGTGGCGCTCGCCGCCCTGCCACTGGTCGACGACTCGGCCGAGGACGGCACCGCGACCGTCGCCGCCGTACAGGGCAACGTGCCGCGCGCCGGTCTGGAGTTCAACGCCCAGCGCCGCGCGGTCCTCGACAACCACGTACGCAGGACCCTCCAGCTCGCCGCCGATGTGAAGGCCGGCAAAGTGCCCCAGCCCGACTTCGTGCTGTGGCCGGAGAACTCCTCCGACATCGATCCGTACCGCAACGCCGACGCGCGCGAGGTGATCGACCGGGCCGCCAAGGCGATCGGGGTCCCCATCTCCGTCGGCGCCGTCGTCACCCCCGACACCGGACCACTGCGCAACACCCAGATCCTGTGGGACCCGGAGCGCGGACCGACCGACACGTACGACAAGCGGCAGATCCAGCCCTTCGGCGAGTACCTGCCCATGCGCTCGCTGGTGAAGACGATCAGCCCCGGATACGCCGAGATGGTGCGCCGGGACTTCGGCCGCGGCACGAAGCCCGGAGTCTTCGACCTCGCGGGCACCGAGGTCGGGCTCGCGACGTGTTACGAGGCGGCCTTCGACTGGGCCGTACGGGACACCGTCACGCACGGCGCCCAGCTGATCTCCGTGCCCAGCAACAACGCCACCTTCGACCGCAGCGAGATGACGTACCAGCAGCTGGCGATGTCGCGGGTACGGGCGGTCGAGCACAGCAGGACCGTGATCGTCCCGGTCACCAGCGGCGTCAGCGCGATCATCCAGCCGGACGGGACGATCACCCGGCAGAGCGGGATGTTCACGCCGGACGCCCTGGTCGCCGACGTGCCGCTGCGCTCCTCGCTCACCCCCGCCACCCGGCTGGGCACCCTGCCGGAAGGCGTGCTCGTGGCGGTCGCGGTGGCCGGACTCGGGTGGGTGGCGGTCCGTTCCGTACGCAACCGGCGCCACACCGAGGGCGGTTAGGGTCGGAGCATGGCAACCCCTGACTTCATCCGAGAGATCCGGGCCACCGCCGGACACCAGCTCCTCCTGCTGCCAGGCGTCAGCGCGATCGTCTTCGACGACGAGGGGCGTGTACTGCTCGGGCGGCGCGTCGACACCGGGCGCTGGTCGATCATCGGCGGGATCCCGGAGCCGGGGGAGCAGCCCGCGCTCACGGCGGTGCGCGAGGTGTACGAGGAGACCGCCGTGCGGTGTGTGGCGGAGCGGGTCGTGCTCGTCCAGGCGCTGAAGCCGGTCACCTACCCCAATGGTGACGAGTGCCAGTACATGGACATCACCATCCGCTGCCGCGCGGTCGGCGGTGAGGCGCGGGTCAACGACGACGAGTCGCTGGACGTGGGGTGGTTCGCCGTGGACGCGCTGCCCGCGCTGGAGGAGTTCGCGCTCTTCCGGATCAAGCAGGCGCTCACCGATGCACCCACATGGTTCGAACCCACCACTTCGGAGTGAAGTGTGGGCGCTGACCATATCGGTCGGGGCCGACGCCGCTCCTTAAGGTGCGGAATATGACCGCGCCCACCACACCGGTACCCGTACCGGCTCCGGGCCCCCGTACGCCGGGGTCCCGCACCGCCGACCGTCCCGTACCCGCCTCCGATGCCGCTGTCCCCGGCTGCCTCCCTCTCGATCTGGCGGGCCGCACCGCGCTGGTCACCGGCGCCGCGAGCGGCATCGGCCGGGCCTGCGCGCTGCGACTCGCGGCGGCGGGAGCCCGGGTCAGAGCCGTGGACCGGGACGGTCACGGTCTCGACTCCCTGGCCGGGGAGGCGGACGGGCTGCCGGGAGCGGTCGAGACGCAGGTCCTCGATCTGACCGATCTCGACGCGGCGGAGCGCGCGGGGCGGGGCACCGACATCCTGGTCAACAACGCGGGACTGCAACTGGTCCGCCCCATCGAGGACTTTCCGCCGGATGTGTTCCACACCGTTCTGACGGTCATGCTGGAGGCGCCCTTCCGGCTGATCAGGGGCGCGCTCCCGCACATGTATGGCCAGGGCTGGGGCCGGATCGTCAATATCTCCTCCGTACATGGGCTGCGCGCCTCCGCTTACAAGTCGGCCTATGTGGCGGCCAAACACGGCCTCGAAGGACTCTCCAAGACCGCTGCCCTGGAAGGCGCTTCGCACGGAGTCACCTCCAACTGCGTCAACCCCGCGTATGTGCGCACGCCACTGGTCGAGAAGCAGATCGCCGACCAGGCGGAGACACACGGCATTCCCCGGGAGCGGGTCGTGACCGATGTCCTCCTCCAGGACTCCGCGCTCAAGCGGCTTCTGGAACCGGACGAGGTGGCCGAGGCGGTCGCCTATCTCTGCACCCCGCACGCGTCGTTCATCACGGGCACCTCGCTCACGCTCGACGGTGGCTGGACCGCGCACTGACCTCGGGCGGGACGGCGCGTGGTCCGACAGGGACGGTGGGGTGGCCTGGGAGGGGGAGCGGGCGGCCCGGACGGGGGCAGCGGGTGGCCCGGACGGGGGGCCGAGTTTTCCACATCGCATCCGTTGTCCACAGGGCTGGCGCGGTCGGCCGTAAGGCGGGTAATCCTGTGTCCATGTCCCATGCCATGCCCCACGATCAGGCTTCCTACCTGGAGCTCCTCGCACGCGGCGCCGCGGCGGAGGCGTACGACCGGCCCGCGCTGCTGGCCCGTGCCGAGGGCGCCGGGCCGGAGGCGCTCGCCGCGCTGGAGCACGCCAAGCGGCTCGCCCTGCGGGTGCGGGCCGAGCTCGCGGAGCGACGGCGCCGCGAGGCCGAGCTGTCGGCGCTCTTCGAGACCGCGCACGACCTGGCGGGGCTGCGTGATCTGGACGCCGTGCTCCGCGCGATCGTCCAGCGCGCGCGTTCGCTGCTCGGTACGGAGGTCGCCTATCTGTGCCTCAACGACCCGGCAGCGGGCGACACGTACATGCGGGTCACCGAGGGCTCGGTATCGGCGCGCTTCCAGCAGCTCCGCCTGGGCATGGGGGAGGGACTCGGCGGGCTCGTCGCCCAGACCGCACGCCCCTACGTCACCGACAGCTACTTCGACGACCCGCGCTTCCAGCACACCAGGTCCATCGACTCCGGTGTACGGGACGAGGGGCTGGTCGCCATCCTCGGCGTCCCGCTGATGCTCGGCAGTCAGGTCATCGGTGTGCTCTTCGCCGCGGACCGCCATGCCCGGGTCTTCGAGCGCGAACAGATCGCCCTGCTCGGCTCGTTCGCCGCGCACGCCGCCGTCGCCATCGACACCGCGAATCTGCTGGGGGAGACCCGGACGGCGCTCGCCGAGCTGGAGAAGGCCAACGGGATCATCAAGGAGCACAGCGCGGTCATCGAACGCGCCTCGGACGTGCACGACCGGCTCACCGAACTGGTGCTGCGCGGCGGGGGTGTCCATGACGTGGCGAGCGCGCTCTCCGAAGTGCTCGACGGCACAGTCAAGTTCGCGCACCCCGACTCCCCTTCGGTGACCGCGCTGGAACTGACCGGCACCGCGGGCCGCGCCAAGCGCCACGGCGAGATCTGGGGCGCCGCCGTATCGGCCGGCGGCGAACTGCTCGGCGCGCTCGTCCTGCGCGGGCACCCCGGCCTCGACCCCGTCGACCAACGCACCCTGGAGCGGGCCGCCATGGTCACCTCCCTGCTGCTGCTCGCCCGCCGCTCCGCCGGGGAAGCCGAACAACGGGTACGGGGCGAGCTGCTGGACGACCTCCTCGACGCACCCGACCGCGATCCGCGTCTGCTGCGTGAACGGGCCGTGCGGCTTCGTGCGGACCTCGACGCCCCGCATGTGGTGCTGGCCGCCCGGATCGACGGCCCCGTCCCCGGCACGGCCGGCGCCTCGGGAGCCACCGAACGGGAGACCGCCGACCGGCGCCGCCTGTGGTCCGCCGCGTCCCATCTCGCGGCGACCGGGCAGGGCCTGGCCGCCACCCGCGACGGCGGCACGGTCCTGCTGCTGCCGCTCGCCCCCGGCGACACCGCGGCCGATCTGGCGAGACGTACGGCCGGACAACTCGGCCGCGCCCTGCGTGAGCCCGTCACCGTAGGCGCGTCCTCGGTCGTCGAGGCGCCCGCCGCGCGTCCGGGTGCGATAGCGGAGGCGTACGCGGAAGCCCGGCGCTGCCTCGACGCCCTGCGGCTGCTCGGGCGCTCGGGCGACGGCGCGGCCGCCCAGGACCTCGGCTTCCTCGGTCTGCTGCTCGCCGACAGCCGCGACATCGAGGGCTTCGTGGACCGCACCATCGGTGAGGTCGTCGCCTACGACCGGCGCCGGGGCACGGACCTCGTCCGCACCCTGGGCGCCTACTTCGCGTCCGGGATGAGCCCGGCCCGTACGAAGGACGAACTGCACGTCCACGTCAACACCGTGGCCCAGCGGCTCGAACGCGTCTCCCGGCTGATCGGCCCCGACTGGCAGTCACCGGCGCGGGCCCTGGAGATCCAACTGGCGCTGCGGCTGCACGCCATGTCGGAGGCGGTCCTACGGTGAAAGGGGAGTTTCACCGTACGACCGCCTCCGACAGCGCCCCTCAGACTCCGCTGATACGGGAACCGGAGTCATCGGCCCGCCGCGGCGCGGGCACCCCTGTCCGGGCCGGCTCCGCCTCGACATCGGCCAGATCGCGATGGCGGGTCTCCCGGGCGCACACGATCGCGACGACGGTGATCAGCGCGGCGGCGATGACGTACAGGGAGATCGGCGTCGAGCTGTCGTAGTCGGCGAGCAGCGCCGTGGCGATGAGCGGCGCCGGGGCACCGGCGGCGACCGAGGCGAACTGCGCACCGATCGAGGCGCCGGAGTAGCGCATCCGGGTCGCGAACATCTCCGAGAAGAACGCCGCCTGCGGCGCGTACATCGCGCCGTGCAGCACCAGACCGACCGTGACGGCCACGAGCAGATTGCCGAAGCTCGCGCTGTCGATCAGCGCGAAGAACGGGAACATCCAGGCACCGACGCCGACGGCGCCGATCAGATAGACGGGCCGGCGCCCGATCCGGTCCGACAGCGCGCCCCAGGCCGGGATCACCGCGAAGTGCACGGCGGAGGCGATGAGCACGGCGTTGAGAGCCGTCTGCTTGCTCAGACCCGCCGAGGTCGTGGCGTACACCAGGATGAAGGCGGTGATCACGTAGTAGCTGATGTTCTCGGCCATCCGCGCGCCCATCGCCACCAGCACATCCCGCCAGTGGTGCCGCAGGACGGCGACGAGCGGTATCTTCTCCGTGCCGGCCCCGGCGTCCGCGGCCTTCCGCTCCTCGGCCCTGGCCAACGCCTCCTTGAAGACCGGTGATTCATCGACGGAGAGCCGGATCCACAGGCCGACGATCACCAGCACGCCGGAGAGCAGGAACGGAATGCGCCAGCCCCACGAGGCGAAGGCCGCGTCCGAGAGCAGCGCGGTGAGCGCGGACAGCACCCCGGTGGCGAGCAACTGCCCGGCCGGCGCCCCGGTCTGCGGCCACGAGGCCCAGAACCCCCGCCGCTCGGCGTCCCCGTGCTCGGACACGAGCAGCACGGCCCCGCCCCACTCACCACCGAGCGCGAACCCCTGAATCAGCCGCAACACGGTCAACAGCACGGGCGCCGCCGTACCGATGGTGGCGTGCGTGGGCATCAGCCCAATGGCGAACGTCGCCCCGCCCATCATCAGCAGACTCAGCACCAGCAGCTTCTTGCGCCCGATCCGGTCACCGTAATGCCCGAACACCAACGCGCCGAGCGGCCGCGCGGCGAAGCCCACAGCGTAGGTGAGAAAGGAAAGCAGTGTCCCGACGAGCGGATCGGAGTCGGGAAAGAACAGCTTGTTGAACACCAGCGCGGCGGCGGATCCGTAGAGGAAGAAGTCGTACCACTCGATGGTCGTGCCGATGAGGCTGGCGGCGACGATGCGCTTGAGGGAGCTGGGCGTTGGGGGAGCGGATGCCGAGGCAGCCATGGTCACCACTTCCGAGCGGTCTGGGGATGGTTGCTGTGTCGCCACACCGTAGGAATGCCCAGGTCAGGGGCCCATGTGGCGGGACACCATAGTTCGGACCCGCAGTGTGCGCGTGCGACCCATGTCAGGCAGCCAGGGCCCGCGGCACGGGCACGATCGACAGCGGAGTGGGCGGCGTCGAGGATGCGTCATTCGGGGTGATTTGGCGGTGCGGTGCTGACTCCCGTGCTGGTTTGGTACTGACCACGCTCCGTTGAACTTCGACATCTGGAACAGATCGGACGTCGAGGTGGCGGGCATGCCACTGATCGGTCGTGATGCGCTGCACCGTGCGATGGGCGGCTACGTACTTGGCCGGTGTGGTCTTGCCGAAGCCGCCGGCGCCGTGGAGTCCCGCGTTGATCGCGACCGGGCCACTGGCCCGTCGACGGTCGCGCCGGCATACGGCCGTGGTGACGGTGACAGCTTCGTCCCGGTCCACCCACCACTCCGGATGGGATCCCCGACTGAAGTCCTGGCGGGCCGTCAGCGGCCGGCCTCGACAGCTGCGAGAATCCCGCCGGGGTCAAGCTCATAGCAGGGCGGAGACCGCTGCGGCCGAGACCAGGGCGCGGGCGCGGGCACCGCGCTGGTCGGGCGTACCGGGCCGAGACGAGGGGGACCAGGCGCTACCGACCCCGGTTCGCCCGGCCGCCAGTTCGCCGCTTGACCGCGCACCTGTGGCGTGAAGTCACGACTGCTCCGCCGCACTCCGTACCTCGAGGTAGCGCTGCAGCGCCTGGCCCGCTTCACGGACGTGGAGGCGGATGTGCCGCTCCGCGGCGCGCGAGTCGCCCTTCCGGATCGCCTCCAGAATGGCCTCGTGCTCGTCGATGGCGACCGGCAGCCGGCCGGGCGCCCGTGCGGAGAGACGGTTGCCCAGGCGCACCTGAGCGATGAGGTTCTCCGCGATGGGGATGAGGCGTCGGTTGCCTGAGCCTTCCCAGATGAGGCGGTGGAACGCGAGGTCCAATTCCCCATAGGAGTGCAGGTTGTTCGCCTCGATGGCCTTGCGTTGCTTTTCCAGCAGCTCGCCCAGCTGGGCGGCGATCCGGTCACGATCGGGGGCCCCGGCCGTCCGGCGCGCGGCGATCCCGTCGAGGGCCTCCCGCAGCTCGTACAGTTCCAGCAGGTCGTCGGTGGTGGCTTCGGGGACGAAGTAGCCGCGGTGCGGAACGGAGATGAGGAAGCCTTCGCGTTCGAGTGCGGCGAGGGCGGCCTTGATGGGGGTAGGGCTGAGGCCGAGTTGTTCGGTCAGGGGGCGGACGGTGACGCGGGAGCCTGGGGTGAGGGAGCCCTCGAGGATGGCGGCCCGCAGGTGGTCGTAGGCGGCGTTCAGCAAGGTGTGGCGTGGGACGGTCATGGTCGCGGGAGCCCCCCCTTTCTCCGTGAAGATGTCTACCGAGCACGGTACTTCCCCGGAGTGGCTACGGCGCGGCCGGGCGCGCGTCAGTGAAGTCTGCGCTCGTACCAGCGGGACAGCATCGTCAGTGGCAGGCAGATGACGAAGAAGACGGCGAGTACGGCGCCGAGGATCGGTACCGCGTGGGAGGAGCCGCCGGAGAGGGTGAGTCGTTCGATGGAGCGTTGTGATGCTTCGAGGATGTCGAGCAGTCCGATAACGGCAGCCAGTGAGGTCTGTTGGGTGAGGTTGACGACGAGTCCGATCAGTGGGGGGAGTGCCCGCCGGGCGGCCTGGGGCAGGAGGACGTGCCGCATGCGTCCGGTCCAGGAGAAGCCCAGCGCCGCGGCGGCTTCGGCCTGCCCCCGGGGTACCGACAGGACGGCGCCGCGGACGACTTCGGCCATGTTGGCGCTGCCCCACAGGGACAGTCCGATGGCGGCGGCGATGAAGGTGTTCACCAGTACGCCGATGATGGGGAGGACGAAGAATATGAAGTACAGGATGATGATGATCGGTAGGCCCCGCCAGATTTCGACATAGGCCCGTGCCACCGCCCTGACCGGTCTGCTGGGCAGAGTGAGTACGGCGCCGAGCAGGGTTCCGGCCAGCAGGCTGGCGGCGACGCTGACCAGGGCCAGCAGGGCGGTTTCGCGCAGGCCGTCGGCGAGGTAGCCGGCTACGGGTCCGACCCATGGGGGCATCAGTGTCCTCCTGCTATCGCGAAGCGACGCTCGATGGCTCCGGCGCCCAGTGACATGAGCCAGACCAGCCCCAGGTAGACGACGCCGATGGCGAGGAACATCTCGAACGCCCGGAAGGTGACGGCGACGATGTTGACGGCGGTTTCGGTGAGTTCCGGGTAGCTGATCGCGACCATGAACGATGAGTTCTTGAAGACGGAGATGAGGATGTTGGTGACCGACGGCAGAGCGACGCGGGCGCCGAGGGGGAGGGTGACGTGCCGGAAGGCGGCCAGGCGGGGGAAGCCGAGGGCTCGGCAGGCTTCGACGTAGCCGCCTTCGACGGCTTCGAAGCCGGCGCGGAAGTTCTCCGCGTTGTAGGCACCGCCCCAGAGGAGCAGTGACAGCCAGCCGACGGTGAAGCCGTCGAGTTGCAGCCCGGTTTCGGGCAGCGCGAAGTAGAGGAAGAAGATCTGTACCAGGAGTGGGGTGTTGCGGAACACCTCGACGTAGACCGTGATCAGTTGCCGGGCGACCGGTATGCGGAGCGTGCTGATCGCGCCGAGCAGGACACCGACGATCAGGGCACCGGCCATGCCGATGGCGCTGATCGCCAGCGTCCGCAGCAGACCGGTGCCGAGCTCGTCGAGATGCTGGACGATGAAGCCCGGGTCGAAGTGGTAGCCGGAGGCGTCGGACATGCTCAGCACCGCATGGTGGAGCCGGACGGATAGGTCAGCTCGCTGCCCGGGCGGGGCACGTACTTGGCGAACTGCTTCTGCACGGAGGGGTCGGTGACGGTCTTCTGGAATTCGGTCCAGAAGAAGTCGGTCCGCTGCATGTGGGCGAGGGCGCCGTTGACCCAGGCGAGCATCTGCGCGTCGCCCTTGCGGACGCCCATTCCCCAGGGGCTGTCGGCTTTGGCCTCGCCGACGACCTTGAGGTCGCGGTTCTTCGCCGCCAGGTCGAGCAGAAGGGTGTCGTCCTGGGCGAACGCGACGCCGCGGTTCTGGTTCAGCGCGGTCAGTGCCTGGCTGGTCTCGGTGAACAGCGCCTGCTTGACGTCTTTCATGCACTGGGTCAGCCAGAGGCTGGCGGTGGCGCCGGAGATGCTGATGACCGACTTGCCGGCCAACTGGTCGAACGAGGTGATCGGGGAGTTCTTGGATACCAGCAGTTTCACGCCGCTGTCGAAGTAGGGGGTGGAGAAGTCAATGGTCTGGGCGCGTTCCGGGGTGTAGTTCATCGTCGCTTCGATCAGGTCGATGCGCTTGGAGGTCAGGAACGACACCCGGTTGGATCCGGTCACGCAGGTCAGGGTCAGCGCGTTGGGGTCGCCGAACGCGTAGGAGGCCATCTGGTGGGCGATGGCGATTTCGAAGCCCGCGTTCTTCGACGATTCGTCGATGTATCCGAACGGCGGGTAGTCGCACTTGACGCCGACGGTCAGCTTGCCCTTGCTCTTCACCGCGTCGGGCAGCGGCGCCCCCACGTCCACGGGGCTGCCGGAGGCGGCGCTGGACGAGGATGACCCGTCGGGCGAAGAGGAGCAGCCCGCGGCGAGGACCAGGACCATCGCCGCACCGATGACAGTGCCGAATTTCGATCTCAAGACGTAACTTCCTTCTGCCCGCCCGGGCGGGCTATCTGAGAACCTTGCGCAGGAAGTGGCGGGTACGGTCGTTCTGGGGCCGGTCCAGCACATCGGCCGGGCGGCCCTGCTCCGCGATCACGCCACCGTCGATGAACACCAGGCGGTCGCCGAGTTCACGGGCGAAGCCCATCTCATGGGTGACACACAGCATCGTCATCCCGGAGCGGGCGAGGTCACGCATCACGTCGAGGACCTCGCTGACCAGCTCCGGGTCCAGTGCGGAGGTCACCTCGTCGAACAGCATCACGTGCGGGTCCATCATCAACGCGCGGGCGATGGCGACCCGCTGCTGCTGCCCACCCGACAGTTGTCTCGGGTACGCGTCGGCCTTGTCGGCCAGCCCCACGCGGGCCAGCAACGCGGTGGCCCGCTCCCGCGCCTGGTCCTTGGGCATCTGCAGCAGCTTGCGCGGTGCCAGGGTGAGGTTGTCGACGGCGGACAGGTGCGGGAAGAGGTTGAACTGTTGGAACACCATGCCGATGCGCCGGCGCACCTTGTTCAGATCGATGCCGGGCCCCGTCAGGTCCTCGTTCTCCAGCAGCACCTGGCCGGAGGTCACGGGCTCCAGCAGGTTGACACAGCGCAGCATGGTGCTCTTGCCGCCACCGGACGGGCCGATGACGGCGACCACCTCACCGCGGGCCACCGTCAGGTCGACGCCCTTGAGCACCTCGACACTGCCGTAGGACTTGTGTACCCCGCGCAGCTGCACCATCGCCGGCCGCGTGTCGGCGGGTGACCGGGCGAGCGGACCGTCCACGCTCGGCGACTCCGTCATCGCGGTGTCCGACAGCCGTGGGTCGTGCCGGTCGTTTCAGCCGCGGAGGCCTCCGGCGGCAGGTCCGCGTCGCGTCGCAGGCGGGGCGGCTGGCCGACCCGCAGGGTGTCGGCGTACTTGACCGCACTGCCGGTGTTGAGCACCAGGACTTCCTCGTCCCCGTCAAGCCACCCGTCGGCGCGCAGCCGGCGTACCGCGGCCAGCGTCGCCGCCCCCTCCGGGCACATCAGCACACCGTCGGACGTCGCACAGGCCACCTGCTCCTCAAGGATGTCGCGGTCGTCGACGGCGATCGCCGTGCCCTTGCTGTCCCGTAGCGCGGACAGGATGAGGAAGTCGCCCAGCGCGCCGGCGACGTTGATACCGAACGCGACAGTGCGTGCCTGGTCCGCCGGCCACGGTTGGGCGGTCTCGGCCCCCGACTCGAAGGCCCGCACGATCGGCGCGCAGCCGCTGGACTGCACGGCCACGAACCGGGGCAGCCGCCCGGTGATCCAACCCAGCGCGGCCAACTCGTCGAGCGCCTTGCGGATACCGATCAGGCCCACGCCGCCACCGGTCGGGTACACCACGACATCCGGCACCCGCCAGCCGAACTGTTCGGCGATCTCCAGACCCATCGTCTTCTTGCCCTCGATGCGGTAGGGCTCGCGCAGCGTCGCGGCGCTGAACCAGCCGTCCCGTACCGCCTGCGCCGCGATGCGACCGGCGTCGCCGATCAGACCGTCCACCATGTACACCCGAGCGCCGGCCGCCAGACACTCCTTACGGGTCACCTGCGGAGCGTCCTCGGGCATCACCACCAGACAGTCCGTGCCGGCCCGCGCGGCATAGGTGGCCCAGGCTGCGCCGGCATTGCCGTTGGTCGGCAGCGTCAGGCGTCGCACCCCCAGTTCATGCGCCCGGGAAACGCCGACCGCCGCGCCCCGCGCCTTGAAACTGCCGGTCGGCAACATTCCCTCGTCCTTGGCCAGCAGGCCCGGTACCCCGATCCGCCTGCCGTACCCGGCCAGCGGCACGATCGGTGTCCAGCCTTCGCCGAGGGTGATCACGTTCGCGGGATCCCGTACCGGCAGCAGCTCCCGGTACCGCCACAGGTCCGTGCCGCGCGACGCGATGTCCTGTGGCCTGACCGAGGCTCGGACCTGGTCGAGGTCGTAGCGGGCCAGCAGCGGCGAACCACAGCGGCACACGTTCTGCGGCACATCCGCGTCGTACCGCTCGGCGCACCGTCCACACTCCAGGTGGGTCAGCGAGCTGGTCCAGGTCCCATCGTCGGGGTACAACCGGTTCTTCCTCTCTGTCCGGCCGGGATTGGCCGGTGGTGGGGGCGGGAGGACCCGTCCCCACCACGCGATCTACTTTCCGAGGCGTTTGAACTGGTCGGCCGTGAGCTTCGTCGACGGCCCGTAGTACGCGGCGTTGAAGAGCATCCGCTGTTCGGACCGGTTCCAGGTGCGGAACCCGATCTCGCTGCCGAAGGTGACGACGTAACCCTTGCCGATCGTCCAGGACAGCCCGTTGACCGCCTTGTTGAGGTGTTCGCCGCCGATCAGCCAGCCGCTCTCCAACTGATCATCGCTGTCGGGGTACTTGGCGATCACATCCACCGGGTAGGTGCTCGTGCTGGTCAGCTTGTACGCGTCGTTCGACACGAACCACACGGGGTTGTTCGCCGGCACGCCCCAGGCCGCCGGGTTGTCCGTGTCGAACTCCTGGCTCAGCAGCGATCCCGGGCAGTAGAAGTCCGAGTTGGAGCCGCTGGGCAGGGTGGAGGTGATGGGCAGGCTGAACAGCGACTGGGCGGTGGCGGTCGCGCTGCCGTAGGTGACCAGCGTGCCGCCGCCGGTCACGAAGTCGTGCAGCTGGTTCCAGCCGGTCGTGCCGACACCGAACGCCCAGGCCCACTCGGGCGGGTACGTCGTCGAGCTCAGGCCGTTGACGATGGAGTTCTTGCTGACCCCGTCCGGCATGATGATGGCGTCGTACTTGCCGGCGAGGTCGGCGTAGTCGCCCGCCTCCACGACCGAGTAGTCCACCCCGTACTGGTCGAACGTCCACATCAGCCAGCCGGACGGCATGTTGTCCGGGGGCTTGAGCAGGCCGATCCTCGTGCCCGGCTTGAGCTGGACACCGGCCACGGCCGGCACCGCGCCGACGGCGGACACCGGGATGCCGGTGCTCTTCGACTGGGTGCGCAGAAGCTCCTGGGCCGCCGATGACGGCGGGACGAGGAAGGTGCCGACGGGGAAGGTGCGGCCGCCGTCGGTGAACGGGGCGGCGGCACGGAAGGTGGGGATGTTCGCCTTCTGCAGCGCGGCGACGATCCGGAACACCCCGTAGGACTCCGGTCCGATCGCGTACGCCCCGCCGCGCGGTGGTGTGGACGGCGTGGCGACCGCCGCGGGCCTGACGGAGCTCAGCAGCTTGGCGTCGGCCGAGAAGGACGCCTCGATCAAGGCGGCCTCGAAACCGAGCAGCATCGGTAGGGTCTGCGCGGTGGTGTCGTACGGTCGCTGCGGCGGGCCACCGGGGTACTGCAGCAACTGCGGGTAGTTCTGCACCTCCAGCAGCGTCTTGGCGAACCCGGCGTAAGGCTGCCGCAGATAGATGATGTACGACCCGGCAGGGTACTGCTTGCCGTCGGCGGTGAACGCGGCCCGTGCCTCATGGATCTCCACCGCGCCGAGGTGGAAGATCTCCAGGGCGTCGCGGACGGACTGCGGGTCACGCTGCCCGGCCGGGATGACATACGCGTACGGGCTGGTCCGGGTGACCGCCTTGACCCCGATGCGGTAGGAGTTGTAGAGCCAGTTGTAGGTGTCGTAGGCGACCGCCTCCAGGCCCGAGTAGAAGGCCTGCGAGACCCGGTCGATGATGTTGCGCAACGTCCAGGTGTTGGAGTCGTACGGCTCGATGAAGTTGATGTCGGTGGTCTGCTGGCCGAGCGGCTTCGTGCCTACATTGGGGTAGGCGAGGTTGGATGCTGCCGCCGCCTCGGTCAGGATGCGCGCCGCGCCGTGGTAGGCGCAGTACTGCCGGGACGGGGACCAGTAGTCGTACGTCGAGCCCCAGCCGTGGCCCTTCATGCCGGCCACGGTCATCCCCCGCTGCATCGCCAGGCCCACCGTGTTGGTCTGCTGCACCAGGATGGTGTCGATGTTGGGGTCGTACGGCGACAGGTACGGCGGCGTGAACAGCCGGGGGGCGTTGGCGCCGGCGCCGTGGGAGTCCTGGAAGACGTGGGGCCGGTACTTGTTCAGGATCGAGACGTTGTATCTGCTCTCGATCTGGGTGAGCATGATCCAGTCACGGTTGTCGTCGTGGCCGGTGTACTTGTTGTACAGGTCGGGGTAGGTGCGTGAGTAGCTGGTGCCGGCCGTGGCGGCGAAGTAGTCGTTGACGAGGACGAGTCCGTCCGGGTTCTGGCACGGCTGGAGCAGGATGACCAGGTTGTCGAGGATCTTCTCGATGTAGTCGGAATTCTCGGTCGCCAGCCGGTAGGCCCATTCGATGGCGGCCTGGGAGTTGCCGACCTCGGTCGAGTGGATCCCGGCCTGCACGTAGTAGAACGGCTTGCCCTTGGTGGCCAGCTTCTTCGCCTCGGCCTCGGACAGCCCTCGGGGGTCGGCCAGCCTGGCGTTGGTGGCGACCAGCTTGTCGAGATTGGCCAGGTTCTTCGGAGAGCTGATGGTCAGCAGGACGTACGGATATCCCAGGGTGGTCTTGCCTATCTCTTCGTACTTCACCCGGTCGCTGCGAGAACCGATCAGCTGGAAGTACGGGAGCATCTTGTTCCATTGAGCCAGGAAGCCGTCGGTTCCGATCGGAGTTCCGAAGTACTCCGCCGGGGTGGGGATGGGCCCCCTCTGCTGCCCGGCGGACGGCTGGTCCTGGTCGGTCAGGGGTGTCGCGGGCGCTGCCGAGGCGGCGCCCGGATGGATCACCGTCGCGGCCGCCCCGGCGCCGGCCGCCGCGGTGGTCCGAAGAAGCATCCGGCGGGAGAGTCTTGAGCTTTCACTGCTAGTCATCTACCGACATCGCCTTTCACGGTCCGGCTGGGCCGGGCCGTTGTCCGTCACGGAGTCAGGGTGGGTCGACTTCGCTGGTCTGCGGGGTGTCGTACAACGCCGTACGTGTAGGTGGCGCAGCGCCGCGCCACGATGGTTGTCGCGGTGCCTGGGTGCCGCGCGCTGCTGTCGGGCAGACCCGCGTGATGATCCGCGAGCGCCCCGACCCCGGGCAGTGGAAACCTCGTGCGCAACGCAATCTGTCATCCGGCACCGAGTGAGGGCAACGGTTCAACCTTGGATTTAATATTAAAAGCGTGTTGCATCGTGCCTGGCCGGGGCGATGGCAGCGCGGTATGCGTGGGGCGAGCAACCGACGGTCGACGAGAGCCAGCTGACGCTCCGTCAGTCTTCCGGTGGCACGTTGCCGCCAGCGACGGCTTCGAGATCGACGCCCTAGGAGGAACAAAGGCTTCGATGCGACCGGACTGATCAAACGGGACGCACGCTGGAACAAGGGCAACCTGCGGCAGGTCGCCGACAAGTGGAACATGCTGAGTACCGATGTCTTCGGGAGTAAAAGTGAGCAAGGAGGGCTGGTGGGTCCGGAGTTAGGGAATTCGGCAGCGTGGGCTCTCTTGCAGGCTGTAAACAGGAGACAATCGGGCCGCGGTTTTGAGTCGTGGCGAGCCGGTGCTCGCCTGCAGACCGTTGGCAGCGGCTGAGCCGTACGAACTGGACGAGCGGGATTTGGTCGCCGCACCGGGCCATTCCCGGATCGAAACCCCTCGTTCGCCGCAAGGCTCCGATCCTTCGTCGACGAGTTCGACCACACGCCGGAACGTGGTGTTCGGCAGTGTTATAAGGAACATCATGCCGGTGGGTTCCATCGGCTCTCTCACCCTGGACGAGGTCTCGTAATCGACGATTGGGCCGACGTGCTGTCACCGACCCCCAACTCGTGTTATCCATAGCGGACTTGATCTGGATCCGCCTGAACACGAGGCGGTCGAAGGACGTGGTGATGGACGCGCTGGAGCACGTACTGCGGTCGGTCGGCGCCAAGTGGACCCAGCTGGGGGTTGAGGCGCCGCTGCCCGTGCCGGCAGCCGAAGAGCATGACCGGCAGCTGGGTGGCTGCTGTGGCGATTGATGAACGATCAGGAGAATCTGCTCCTTTACGCGCAAGCATTTGACCGGTCTGTGCCCAGGCCGCCCGGACCTGGACCGGCTGGACCGTGGATGATGAAGACGTGCTGGTTCACACTGAGAAGGCGCCGCAGGCTCCCCGGCGACCGCTGATGGTCCAGGTCCACTCACCCATCGGAAGCGCTGTGGTGCGGTGGCATGGCGATCCGCAGGAAGCAGACGGTCGGCACTACATCGAATGGACCGTCGACGAGGACATCCACTGCGGCCAGAACACGTGGCCAGCCACGCTTCCCGAACCCGGAATCCGCCAGGAGGCCACCCGGGTCGTCTTCCGCGGGCGCCTTCGGCTCATCGAGGACGGCGCCACGGTCCTCGATCTGGGCGACTCGCAGGTGCTGTTCGACCTCGGCTCGCCTCCCCCGCCGGCATCCACTGCGCCTGGGTGGAGATCCATGTCGAAGCAGACAAAGTCGCCCTGCATCCCCACCTGCTCTGACCGGTCAGACTCGCTTGGCGCACGGTCAAGATCACCTGTCAGAGGACAGCCGCCGCCGAAAGGAAATGAGGATGCGCAGCAACTCCTCTGAGTACTACAACGAGGGGATGACCGTCTTCCTCTGTTCCAGGCGCGGCACCGCGATCACGTCGGAGCTTGTCGAGCTCGCCGCAGTCTCCGACGTCTCGGACAGCATGCGGGACCAGGACAAGAAGATACGTCGGGCAGGGTCCACCGTCCAACGGGGTCATTACGCGATCGACCCCGAGCCCTGGGGACCTCCCTATGTCCCGCAGGACGATCAGGAGAACCCGAAGCCGGCGCAGTCCACGGGCCTCGGGTCTGCAACGAAGAGGGGTTCGTCATCTCGACGGGCAGCCCGGACACAGCACTGGTGAACCCCGAGGACGCTGTTGGCCTTCAGCCGTTGCCCAACTGAGAGAACAGCGCGGGGTGCTGCGGGCCGACCGGCAACGAAGGGCTCAACCGGGCCTGCCCCTGCGGCGCTGCGGTCGCGACCCTCGCAGTCGACTGCTCCTGATCGCCCGCATCTCCGAGGCCGAACGCGAAGGCCGGCTCGGCGAGGTCGAGGGGGTCAAGGTCGGCCTCGCCGGAGCTGAGGAGAAACTCGCCCAGCTTGACCGGCACCCCTCCGGCCCCAGCGTTGTTGACCTTGATCTCCCTGTAATCATCAGGCCCAACTCCCACCATCAGACCCGTTCATCGGAATGACGCCCGCGTCGGACAAGGAGCGCGCCCGTCTTCTTGGGGATCCCCAGCCTCACCGAACTCGCCGAACTCGCCGCGAGAACCGGTGGCGCCGCGAAACCACCGGCTTGACCGCTCCACTGGAGCGGCATCCCGCGCCCCAGGCTGTCGTGGACCTCGGGTGTCACGCCTCGCGCACGCTGACGGCGGCCCGGTGATGGCGGGGCGCCTCGATCTCGTCGATCAGTGCGATCGCCAGGTCTGCGTACGTAATCCGGCTGGCCAGGTCGCCATGCTCAGCGATCCGATACCGACCAGTGCGCGTTCCCTGGTGGTCGAAGTCGCCCGCCGGGGCCACGTACGCCCAGTCCAGGTCACACCTCCGCAGCTCGTCGAGGCCCGCCGCGTGGCCGAGGGAAAAGGAGCGGTACTCGTTCGGGTAGCCGGGCTCGTCCATCAGTGGAGTGCCGGACGCACCGGGCATAACCGATGCGAGCCCGACCACCACGAGGCGTTGTACGCCCGCGTTGGCCAGGCCGGTGGTCAAGGCGCGGGACGACGCGGTGAAGAATTCGTGTGGCGGCACGGACAGGTCCGCGGCGGCACTGATGGCGGCGTCATGCGCGGCGGCCGCATGCTCGATGCTCGCCGTGTCCGTGACGTCGCCCGCCACGACCCGCACGTCGGTCAGGTCGCTGTGGCCCGCAGGGTCGCGTAGCACCGCAGTGACCTGGTGTCCGCGTCGGTGCGCCTCCGCGACAGCCTGCCGCCCTGCCCGGCCGCCGGCGCCGAAGACCACAATGTTCATGACGAACCGCCTCTCACCAGGGCCGGAGCCCGTGCACCCCAGCCAGTTCTCGGACACTATCGAGGGCCCCGGTTACCACTGGGATACCGGCTAGGGTGAGGCTATGAGGGAACCGCTGCCCGCCGACATGTTCGACGAACTGTGCCCGTCCTCGCTCAATCCGATCCGATTCGGCGACAAGTGGGCAGCGCTCATCATCCGCTGTCTCGAGCACAGGCCGCGCCGGTTCTCCGAGCTGCGCGTGCCGCTGAGCCGCGTCACCCCCAAGGTCCTGACCCAGTCGCTGCGGTCTCTCGAACGAGATGGCCTGGTCAAGCGCACCGTCTACGCCGAGGCCACCCCGCGTGTCGAGTACGAACTGACGCCGCTGGGCCGCAGCATGCTCCAACCGATAGCAGTCGCTTGCGCCTGGACGGAGAAACACTGGGACGAACTGCTTGACGCCCGGGAGTCGTACGACAACGCCACTCCTCTCGACCGCGACGGATAACGCGGCGGGCAGTGGCCCTGCGCTGCAAGAGGTCAGGCTCACACGGAGCGCCGCTCACGGGCTGTCGGGCAGCGAATTGATCGCGTGCGCGTACCGGGCCGGTGCTGTACTCGCCGGCGAGTGACGCAACGGCCCCGCGCAGCTACGGGTGTGTCAATTTAACGGCTGCCCTTGGTTGTTGAGGTCTCGGCGGTGGTGGCCACGAGATCGGCCGGGGTGCAGGACAGGAGGCGCGGCCGAGGTCGTGCGGCGTCGGGCGTGGACGAGTTCGCCGGGCTTTTCACGTTCGTAGCGGCGTATGACGCGGCCGGTTGCGCGGTCGAGGTGGGTGAGGCGGGACACTCTGTCGGGTCGCCGAACAGGACCCGGCGGTGCCGCATCGCCACGTCCATGAGGCGGACGAAGTCGTCGGCCGTCAGGTCCTCGTGCACCAGGCGGCCGGGCTGGAGAGAGAGGATCCGGACCGGATGTCCTTCATCCGGCTTTGCTCACGAATTCCGGCTCGGGCTCAGGGGGCTGTGCGGTGGGGCGAATCTTCATCGAGTTCGTCATGTGACGCCGACGCCGACGCCGACGCCGACGCCGACGCCGACGCCCACGTCCTTCGCAAGATCGCCGGACACGGGCTCGGGCCGCTCGATGTGGAGGCCCAACACCCAGTGGGGCCGGTCCTGCACTTGCTGGATGATCTCTTCCTTGCCATCTTCGGTCAGCTCGCCGAAGTCGGGCTCCGTTCAGTCGAACGCGGCGTCGATGCTCGCGAACTGGCTGGTGTAGTCCCCGCTGTAGAACGGCGGGAACATGACGACGGGCGCCTGCTCGGGGACCTCTTCGCGCAGGTACGTGCGCACGTCGCCGGCGTAGAACGAGCCGAGGCGGGTCTCCAGCGCGCGGAGCTTCGTCGCCGTCTTCTCGTGCATCCGGGGCCACTGGTCCTGTGTGGCGTCGAGCGTCCGCCGGTTGGCTACGTTCATCTCTGGGAACAGCGTTTGTCGAAGGGCTCCGGAGTCACTTGGTGATCAATTGGCGTGTGAATCTCGATGAGAAATGACGGTAGTGACGTGGCCGGAAACGCGGGGCGGCCGGCTGGCCGTCAAGTCGGCCGGCCACTGAGGTGCTCCGACGAATGTCTCTGAGCGCGGTATGAACATGCTCGGTGGTGCGTCCCTTGACTCGATAAGCGGATGAACCCTCCGGTAGTGTCGGCGAGGACTCTTGAAGCCTTCTCGGGCAGTGGGGGAACAGGATGATTCTTGTGACGGGTGCGACCGGCACCATTGGCCGGTACCTGGTACGGGCGCTTGCGGAGGCGGACGTGCCCTTTCGGGCGCTGGTGCGGGACGCACGCAAGGGCAAGGAGCTGGACTGCGAGTTCGCGGTCGGGGACTTCGACGATCCGGTGTCGATGATGTCCGCGCTGAAGGGCGTTGACCGTCTTCTGCTCAACAGCGGCGGCGCGCTTCCCGTGGATGGGCTGCAGCCGATGGTCCGGCAGCAGACCGGCGTCATCGACACGGCACGGGCTGTCGGGGTCTCGTGGGTGGTGAAGATATCGGCGTGGCAACCCGGCCCGGACGCGAAGCTGTCCGTACGCGCGCACTGGGAGATCGAGCAGTACCTCAAGGCGTCTGGCCTGCGGTGGGCGTCACTTCAGCCCACCGGCTACATGCAGAATTTCTTCACCGGCGAGGGCGGCTTCACCCACAGCGGTGCCCTGGAAGGTCCGTACGGTGCGGGACATGTGGCGTACATCGATGCCTACGACGTCGCCGCCTGTGCCGCAGTGCTGCTGACAGCCCCGCTCCGAGGCGGCGAAACCTATGCGCTCACCGGGCCGGAGGCGCTGACGCATGAGGAGATCGCCGCCAAGCTCGCCATTCCCTTCCGTGATCTGACCCCTCGGGAGGCGGCTGAGGGTCTACAGGCACAGGGGTTGCCCGGATGGTTCGTAGATGACCTTCTGCGGCTCTACGCAGAGATGGCAGCTGGCGCGATGTCTGAGGTGACGACGGCGGTGCGGGAGCTAACCGGGCATGCGCCGCGTACGTTCGACGAGTTCTTGGCGAATGGGTAGGACACGCTCGTAGCACCGTCAATCCCGCAACACCAGAGATCGGAATCCAGGAGCGCTGAAGGCTTGCCAGGAGCTTCTTGAACTCCACGGCCGGGTGCCGCCGGTGCGGGGAGCCGATCACCTTGCCCGTGGCGGCCTCCAGGGCCGCGAACAGGGTGGTCGTGCCGGCGTGGACGTAGTCGTGGCCGGGCCGTGTTCCAGAAACCGCCGCCGCCAGGTGCGGACCGTGTCTGCGGTGATCGCGAGCCGGCGCTACACCTCCGTGATCGAGTGTCCGCCGACACACTCCAGCACGATCCTCGACCGCTGAGCCGGAGCCTGGGCCGTCGGCCGACGACGCAACCAGCTCTCCAGCACAGCCCGCTGGGCATCGGTAACCGACAACGGAGGAATCTTCGAACCTGGACGACTCATATCTGATCAAAGGGCGAGTCTCCGACTCAGGTCACTAGGGTGTGTCTGACAATGATCATGTCGCTGGTTGGCGGAGCCAGAGGATGAGTGAGGCGAGTTGGAGTCCGGCTCGGTAGCGGGTGGCGAGCT
>NZ_JBIWLW010000012.1:0-253810 GCF_044766385.1 Streptomyces sp. NPDC102274
AGACCGGCTTGAAGTCGGCCTCGAAGATCGGTTCCAGCACCAGTTTCAGCGCCGCCTGAACGACACGGTCCGCGATCGTCGGAATCCCGAGCTTGGCCTGGCTGCGCGCCCGGCGGCTGGCCGCGGCCCGCGGCATCGCCCTGCGCCCGCTGCTCATGCGCGACACCGACCGCGACCTGACCTCGGTGGTCGTGGTGCGGCACGACTCCCCGCACCGCAACGTCACCGACCTCAAGGGCACCACCGTGGCGGTCGGCGCCCTCGACTCGCCCCTGGCGACGCTGATCCCGCTGTCCCATCTGAACGGCCTCGGCCTACGCCCCCACGCGGACTTCCGGGTGGCGCGGCACGACGTGGGCGTGGGCCTGCACGGCGACCACGTCGGCGGTGAGCGCGACGCCGTCCGCGCCCTGCTCGCCGGACGGGTCGACGCGGCCTGCCTCCTCGACGCCGACCATCTGCTGTTCGGCCGTGAGGGAACGGTGCCGGTCGGCGCTACCCGCGTCCTCACCCAAACCGCCCGCTACGACCACTGCCTCCTGGTGGCCGGCGAAACAGCACCGCCGGACACCACTGACCGGCTCGCCTCGCTGCTGCTCTCCATGTCGTACGCGGATCCGGACGCCCGCCGCCTCCTGGACCTCGAAGGCATGACAGCCTGGTGTCCGGCACGCACCGACGGCTACGCCGCGCTGGACCTCGCGGTGCGGGAGAGCGGCTTCTACGATGCCGAGGGCTCGGTGACCGCGCAGGAATACCGGCCGTGACCGGGGAGCGCCCCACCACCGACGGGTCTCCCGTCGTCGATCTCCAGGACCTCGGATTCGACGAGGGGGCCCACCTCCTGGTGGGCCGCGCGCTGGCATGGGTGCCACCGGGCGGGGAGATCGCCGTACTCGGCTGCCGCCCTGACCTGACGACCGGCCTCGCGGCCTGGTGCCGACGCGAGGGCTGCGAGGTCCGGCTCCCCAGCCCGTCCGACGCGAAAGACGGCCGGCCAGGCGGCGCGGCGGGCGTGGGTGCGGCCCGGGCGCCGCGCGGTGGACCGCTGGTCGGGGGCCGAGCGCGCCGGCGGCGCGTCCCCCGACGGTGTCGCGGCCCGGCCCCCAGCACACTGGGGACTGGCCGCGCGCGGCGCGCTTGTCGAGGCAGGCGGACCCGAGATGGCCTTCGACTTCGCCGACCGCGACATGGTGTGGAGCGAATTGGCACCCACCCTCTACGCCCACGCCGCGGCCGCCAGGTGGGACCCGGCGACCGCGATCCCCTGGGACCGCCCCTTCACGCTCCCCGACGCCGTGGAGCAGGCCGTCGTGCAGATCATGACCTACCTGGTGGAGAACGAGCAGGCCGCGCTGATCGTCCCGGCGCGGCTGCTCGCCCGGGTGCATCCACACTTCCGCGAGGTGCTGCAACTGCTCGCCGTGCAGGCGGCCGACGAGGCACGACACGTCGAGGTGTTCACTCGCAGGGCGCTCCTCAAGGGCGGCCGCATGGGCACCTCGTCGGTCGGCGGGCGGGCCTCGCTGACCACACTGCTGGCCGAGCCCGACCACTCCCTGGCCTCCTTCCTGCTCTCCGTCCTCGGCGAGGGCAGCTTCCTGAACCTCCTGGCCTTCCTGGACCGCCACGCGCCCGACCCCGTCACCCGGCGCGTCGTCCAACTCGCCCGCCAGGACGAGGCCCGTCACGTGGCGTTCGGCATCGCCCATCTGGAACACCAGGCCACGGTCGATCCGGGACTGCGCCACCGGCTGCGGGCCGCCGTCGAACGGCGACACGACGCCTTGGCCGACACCGCTGGTCTCAACCAGGACGTGACGGACGCGCTGATCGTCATGGCGGCCGGGAAGTGGACGCCCCGGGCGATCGCGCGCGGCCACCGCGAAGTCCTGCGGCTCCAGGCGCAGATGGACGAGGGACGCCGGCGCCGACTGGTACACCTGGGATTCCCCCATCGCGAGGCCGCGGACGTCTCCGCCCTGCACACCCGCAACTTCATGTGACCCACACCGGAGCGCACCCGCGGCTCGTGGCCGGGATCACGGTGCCCCGGCCCCCGGCCCCCGCCGACCGCCGGCTCGGCCAGGGACGTCCCAGCCCGTCGATCGCGGGTTCGGTTCTGCCCGCCGCAGACGCGCAGCCGATGCACGAGGCGGCCGTCCGGGTGACCCGCTGTCCCGCGGCGCTCGCCCCCGGTCCGAGCAGGGGCGAAGCGGTGGCGGCGCTCCCCGGGCGGCTGCGGAGGCGCGCCCGCAGGCGACTCGACATCCTGCTTCCGGCGCCACCGAGAGTGCAGGTGGAGAGTTGCGGCCGCAGCCGCCGTTCGCCTGGAGGACAACTGGACCGGTGTCATGCGCCGATCGCGGGCAACCACCCGGCCGCTTCACTCCGCGACCGGCGCTCCCGCGGGCAGCAGGGCGCGTACGAGTGAACGCGCCGTGGCCCGCAGCCGCTCGGCGTCGTGATAAACGCTCTCCATGACGACGTTCCCCCTCGTCATGGTCACCAGCACGCGCGCCGCCTCCGCCGGGGAGACCGTCAGCCGGAGGCGGGCGTCCTCCTTCGACAGACGCTCCCGGACGAGCTTCTCCAGGGCGTCGAGCAGACCGCGCAGAGCGGTTTCGATGCGTGGGCCCTCGGCCTTCGTGTCGGTCGCGGTCTTGGTAGTGAGGCAGCCGCGCGGGGGGATTCCCTCGGTCATCGACGTGATCGTGAAGTCGAAGAGGTCACCGAGGGCGCGGTCGACATCGAGGTGCGCCAGCATTTCGGCAGCTTCCGAGAGGAAATCGTCGCGATATCCCTCAAAAACGCACAGGAACAGCGTTTCTTTGTCGCGGTACGCGTTGTAGAGGGAGCCGCGCAGGACGCCTGTCGCGGTCGCGATGTCCTGCATGGACGTCGCCCCGTAGCCCTTGGTCCAGAAGACCTCAAGAGCGCGATGGAGGGTCTGCTTCTCATCGAACTGACGCTGCCCGGCCATAGGCGGACTGTAAGCCATCCTTGACACACCCGTCAAGGAATGCCGGCATCCATCTATGACAGGTGCGTCAAACATGGGCCGCCGCGTCATCCGGACACCGGCCCGTACCGCAAGTGCAGCGATGTCCCGCACGGCAAGTGCGGCAAAGTGTGCGGCACGTGCGGCACGTGACAGCAATGTGAGGAATTTCCGCGATGGAGCATCAGACTTCCCGCCCTCTCGATGACCGCGTCGTGATCGTGACCGGAGCCGGTTCGGGGATCGGCCGGGCCACGGCGGTCGCGAGGGCCGAGGCGGGAGCGCACGTCCTCGGCGTGGGCCGGCGCCGGGCGGCCCTGGAGGAAACCGCCACCATGCACCCCGGCATCGCGACCCTCGCCGTCGATGTGCGCCTGGAGCAGGCCCCAGAGCTGATCATCGGTTCGGCGATCGACCGGTGGAAGCAGCTCGATGTGCTGGTGAACAACGCCGGCGCCTCCGTACGCGTCTCGTTCGACGAGGTGACTCGCACGCGCATCACCGATCTGTTCGACCTCAACGTCATCGCGCCCACCATGCTCACGCAGGCGGCGCTGCCTCATCTGCGCCGCAGCCGGGGCTCGGTCATCAACATCTCCAGTACCTTTGGCCATCGCCCGCAACCGGGCGCCGCCCACTACGCGGCGACCAAGGCCGCCCTGGAACAGCTGACGCGCACCTGGGCACTCGAGCTGGCCAAGGACGGGGTCAGGGTGAACGCCATCGCCCCCGGCCCCACCGAGAGCGAGGCGCTGTCCGTGAGCGGGCTCCCGGCGGAGGACGTGATCCGGGTCAAGAGGGAGCAGGCTGACCAGATCCCCCTGGGCAGGAGGGGCGAGCCGGGGGAAGTGGCGACCTGGATCGTCCACTTCGCGGATCCCACGGCGACCTGGCTGACGGGTCAGGTCCTCACGATCGACGGAGGCCTCGAACTCGTCTGAGGTGACGCGCCGTTGCCGTGCGGCCTCCGATTCCTCGCTCCTCCCCATGGCACGTCGTAAGTCGTCGATGAAATCGGTAAGTTGATTCTGCTGCCGGCATTCGTTCCATAGGGGGAGCGCGGGTCGAGGTGCGCAGGGAGAGTGCGAGCCGAGGGGGAACGATGACGCAGACGATGAACGCCGCTCGGCGTGGCGCGGACAGGGCTCCGACCGCCGCGGCGCGGGGCGGGTGCGCGCGCATGGGCGCGCGCCTCAACCGCGCCGGCGTCGCCCCACTCGCACCAGATGCCCCCATCGGCTTCCCAGCCGATGTACGGGACCGCGTGATCGTCTGCGGCCGGATCTCCGTGTGAGGCCCGAAGACGCCGCGCGCCGTATCTTCCAGCAGGCCGAGCGCGCGGAAGCCGAGCCCGGCGCACTGGAGTGGTTCCTCGGGTCGGAGGCCGTGGAGGCGGCCGACGAGGTGCGCGGTGGCATCGTCCTGTCCGACGGGAACGTGTGGGGCCTCGGCGCCCTGGCTCTCGGTTACGTCGACTGGTGCCGCTATCTCGCGGGGGGCGAGGTCGATCGGGGAGCGCTCGGTGCCGCGGTGCTCTGGTTCGTCGAGATTTACGAGCAGGATCCTGGACAAGTGCCGGACGGGCTGCGCCCGCTGTTCGCCACGTTGTCCGGCGAACCCGACGGTGCCGCGACGGAGCCTGGTTTCGCGTACGACGGGGGCGTCGGGGTGGCGCTGGTGTTCCAGCAGAGCCGCCACCCCGGAGCCCTGCCCATCGCCGAGGCCCTGCTGCGGCACGCCGTCGCCGGTTTTGGTGAGGGCAGCGTCGAGCAGGGCATCTGCCTGTCGGACCTCGGAATCGTCCTCCTCTACGGATTCCAGGACGGCGCGGGACGCCATGTGCTCTCCGAAGCCGTCGACATCGGCCGTGCCGCGGTGGTCTGCGCACCCGGCGTCCGGGACGAACAGGCCCGTAGGCACGGCAACTTGGGGTACACGCTCAGACACTGGGCCGAGGCGAGCGCGAACAGGGACGCGGCGCGGGAGGCGGTCGCCGAGCTGCGGCAGGCGGTGGAACTGTGCACGTGGAACAACCCGTTGCGCGCGCAGCACAGTGCCACCCTCGGTTCGGCGTTGTGCCGCGCCGCCGGCGATTTGAAGGAGCCCGCGCTGCTTTCCGAGGGCACGGCACTGCTGCGCGCGGTTCTTTCGGAGCCGGACGTCGTCGTGCCTCAGCGCGCTTCGTTCCTCTCCGACCTGGGCGCCGCCCTGATCATGCGGGCCATGGAAAGTGGCGACGACGTCGAGCTGTACGAGGAAGGCATCGCCTCCTGCCGCAGGGCCGCCGATACGGCACCGAACCCCGTCGAGCGCACGGTGTATCTCGCCAACCTCGGCCTGATGTTGAACGGGCGTGCGTCGCGTACCGATCACCCAGGTGCCCTGGACGACGCGTACACGGCCTCCTGCGCCGCCCTTGAGGGCGCACCCCCCGGGCATCCGGTGCTCGCCCAGGCACACTTTGTCCTCGCCCTTGTGCTGGACTCGCGCTACACAGCGACGGGCAGCCTCGCCGACCTGGACGAAGCCGTTGTCCACGCTCGCCGGGGTATGGAGTCCGCACCGGCCGACGACCTGCGCCGACGGGTGAACCACGGCACCAAGCTCGCCGACTTGCTAGGACGGTGCGCCGTCCCGCGGCATGCCACCGCCCCCGAGGATCCCGGGGAACTTGACGAGCCGATCACGCTGCTCCGCGGCCTCGCCGAAGAGGTGCCGGCCCGCTCCGCGGAGCGCGGCCGGGTACTCCTCGCGCTCGGGCGCTGCCTGAAGGCCTCAGGCAGAGGTGCCGACGCGGACGAGGCCATCGACTGCTTCCGCAAGTGCCTCGCTCTGCCACACCCCAGCGGCGACTTCGAGGCCACCGCACGTTTCGAACTCGGGGCGGCGCTGGCCGGACGTGCCGGTGCACACGACGACGCCTGGCAGCGGGGCGCCGACGAGATGCTCCGGGGTATCGACCTGCTCCCGCCCGGTGACCCGTTGCGCCGGGACTGCCACTCGCATTACGCCAAAGTCCTCGTGGACCGGGGCGACGCGACCAGCGGCGTCGACCTGTACGAGGAAGCGGTGCGCCTCCTGCGCGAGGTGATGACGCACCTCCCGAACGCCCGCAGCGCCGAAGGCGCCACGTTACGGTCGAACCTCGGCACCGTCCTGGCGAAGCTCGCCCTGCGCACCGGTCATGTCGAGCTCTTCGCCGATGCGGTGGCCAGCCATCGGGAAGCCGTCGCCATGACCTCGGCGGAGGACCACTACCGCGTGCACCGGCTCGGCGCCCTGGGCGAATCCCTGCTGGCTCTCGCCGAATTCCGCTCGGACCCCGAGTTGCTGAAAGAGGGCGTCGAGGTGCTGCGCGCAGCCTTGGCCGCCTCCGGCGATGCCACGCCCGGCCGGGCCCTCTGCCTCACCTCCCTCGGCGACGCGCTGCGCACCCTCGCCCGCTTCACCGGCGACCCCGCGCCGATGGAGGAGTCCATCCGACGCCATCGGGAGGCGGTCGCCACGCCGGTGGGACCACCGACGCCCGTGACTCTGCTCAACCTCGCCAACAGCCTGGCGGACCACTACCGCCACACTCGCGACGTACGCCACAGCGACGAGGCCATACGGCACTTCCGTGCTGCCCTGGCCGCTGTACAGCCCGCGTCCGACGTGCGGGGCGTCATCCTCATGTGCCTGGGCTACGCCGAGTGGTACCGGGCCGCCGACAGTGGCGACGAGACCCTCATGGACTCCGCCATCGGCACGCTGCGCGAGGCCGTGACCAACATGCCCAGGGCACGCCTCGGCATGGCGCTCACGAACCTGGGCGGCGCCCTCATCGACCGCGCGCGGGTCACCGGCAACCGCGTCTGGCTGGCCGAGGCCGTGACGGTGCTGCGCCGCGCGGTGCGGGACAGCCCACCGACGGCCATGGAACGTTCCCTGCACCTGAACAACCTCGCCGAAGCGCTGCGCCTCTGGTACGAGACCGTCGGCGATCCGTCCGCCGCCGATGAGGCGGCCGCGCTCCTGCGCGAGGCGATGGCCGTGGAGCACGGCGAGCGGCTGGGCGCCGAGCTGGCCGCCATCAACCTGGGTGTCCTGCTGACCAGCCGGGCCCGGCAGGACGAGGATCCGCACGCCGCCGGTGAAGCCCGGCGGGTCCTCGAAGAGGTGGTGGCCGGGCTCGGCGAGCATCACCCTTCGCGTTCCTTCGCCCTGCTCAACCTGGCGGGTGCCTGCGTCGCCGCTGCCCATGTGGCGGAGAAGGCCACATCGACCATGGCCAGGCAGGCGCTGCGCCGGGCGGTCACGGCCGCCCGAGAATCCCTCGTCAACATGCCCGAAGGCCATCCGAACCATGGCCCTGCCCAGTTGCTCCTGGCCCAGGCACAGCTGGCCCGTGCCACGCTGGGCGAACAGGTCGACCTGGCGGAGACGGCCCGCATCGCCCGCAGCTGCGCGCACAGTCCGGTCGCACTCAGCGCGGCCCGGCTCCTGGCCGCGCGCGCCTGGGGCCAGGCCTCGGCGAAGGCGGGTCACCACGCTGACGCTCTGGACGGGTACGCGTACGCCGTCGGCCTGTTGCCCACCATCGCCCCGCGCAGCCTCGCCCGCGCCGATCAGGAGGCGCGGCTGAGCATCAGCGAGGGCCTGGCGAGTGACGCCGCGGCGCTGGCGCTCAACGAGGGCGCGGCGGGCCGCGCCCTCGCCCTGCTCGAACAGGGGAGAGCAGTGCTACTCGCCCAGGGCCTGGAGAACCGGGCCGACGTGTCGCGACTGCATGACCTCGGCCCCGCCCTCGCAGCCGAATTCGAGCGGATCCGCGAGCAGCTCAGCGCCCCACCCCAGCTCTCCCCCGCGCTGCGCACCGGAGCCGGTGGCCTGGCCGTCCCGCCCCACGACGACCGCGAGGCGGGCGCGATCGCCGAGGCCCGGCACGCCCTGGCCCGGCGCTGGGACCAACTCCTCGACGAAATCCGGGAGTTGCCCGGACTTCACGGCTTCCTGCGCCCGCCCCCCATATCGGAGCTGGTCACCGCCGCCGCCGACGGCCCGGTTGTGGTGGTCAACGTCAGCGAATACCGCTGCGACGCCCTCGTCGTGACCCCCGACGCCGGGATCGACGTGGTCCCCCTGCCCGGCCTCACCCCGGACGCCGCCACGTCGCGGGCGGCGGAGTTCATCGACGGGATCGACGTGGCGTACGGCGGGAACGGCGTGGACAACGCGGTCGCCACGATGCGTACGCTCTCCGGGACACTGGGCTGGCTGTGGGACACGGTGGCCGCACCGGTGCTCGACCGGCTCGGCCTGGACGCCGTACCGCGCGACGGCGACCCCTGGCCCCGGCTGTGGTGGTGCCCCACCGGCTGGCTGTCCTTCCTGCCGCTGCACGCGGCCGGACGCGGCGCGCCGGACTCCCGCACCTGGGTTCTCGACCGTGCCGTCTCCTCGTACACGCCGACCTTGCGCGCCCTGGTCCGGGCACGCGGTGGGCTCACCCCCGGCCCTCCGGCGAACCCCTCCCCGCTGGTCGTCGCCCTTGACGAGACACCCGGGGCCGTGCGGCTGCCCGGCGTCTCACGGGAGGCGGCGCTGCTCGCGGAACTGTTCCCCTCGGGACGGCTGTTGGCCGGCGCCGGCGCCACGGTGGAAGCAGTCGTCCAGGCGCTTGAGGCCCACCCCTGGGTCCACTTCGGCTGCCACGGCGTCAGCGAGCTGCTCAGCCCGTCGCAGAGCGGCCTGGTCCTGTACGACGGACGGCTCACCGCGTCCGACGCCGCCGCCCAGCGCCTGAGGAGCCCGGAACTCGCCGTGCTGTCCGCCTGCTCCACGTCCCAGGGCGGCGTCACACTGCCCGACGAGGCAGTCCATCTGATGTCGTCCTTCCAACTGGCCGGATACCCGCATGTGATCGGCACCTTGTGGACCGTGGCCGACAAGCTGGCGACGCACGTCGCCGAGCAGTTCTACACCGCGCTCGCGGAGGACGTCGCCCGGGGCCGCCCCATCGATCCGGCCGCGGCCCTGCACCGTCCAGTGAGGTCCCTGCGCGACCGCTACGCGCAGGCGCCGCATCTGTGGGCGGCGCACATCCATACGGGCCCGTGAGACATGGCCGCACCGGACCCGGACCGGCGCGCGCTCAGGACGCCTCCGGCTCCGCGGCCCCGCGGACGGGCGGCGCGGCATCCCCCATCGCCGTGCCCGAAGGCCCCTGCGGCACCTCCTCCGGCTCGTCCAGGGCATCGGCCGGCCGATAGGTCCTGCGAGAGGAGAACTCCTCGACCAGGGCCGCCAAATCGGCGTCATCGCCCATCGCTTGATCCTTCGTCATTGACTACTCCCTCCGCTGCCGCCGCGGACGGCGGCAGCAGGACCTCCAGCACCTCTACGTCACTCGCCCGCACGTACACGCCCGCGGTACCGGGCACCTTTCCGAGGAACCTGCCGTCGGACCCCACACGGTACTGAGCCTGTAGATAGAGGTCCCCTTGCTGCGGATACGCCGAGACGGCGGACCGCGAACCGAGCCAACCGCCCACCCACAGGCCGCTTTTGAGGCGTATGCGTACGAAGCAGGACCCGCGGTCACGGAAGAGGGCGTCCCAGGCGGTCGGCATCGGCTCGTACCGGGCCCGCGCGTGCCGCCTCCGCCACACCGCCTCCGCCCAGGCCAGCGCGGACGGAACAGCGACAATCAGTAGCAGCGCGGCCAGTCCCGCTTGGCGCGGCTGCCACAGCAACCCAGAGATGGGCCCGCCTCCACCCCCGGCCAGCAGCCGCACCAACCATGGCCCCGCGGCCACCGCGTAGACGGCGTCGAGCAGGGCCCCGGCGGCGATGGCGCGCACGAGCCGGTTCTGTGGCTCCTGCTCGCTGGCGAGGGTGCCGCGCAGCCGCTCCCCTACGGCCTGGTAGAAGACGCCGGGCAGCACGAGGATCAGCAGGATGGTCAACTGCTGCGCCGTTCCTGGAACCATCGTGGTGCTGCACCCCCGTGCTCAGTGCGTCGGCCGCATTGTTGCCGCATCAGGATGACGTATGGGGAGGCCCGCGTCACGGGATCACCGAAGGTCGGCGACGCCAAAAGGACGGCGTCCGCGCTCGCCGAAGCGGTTCGACAGGTTGTGAAGGGGACGCATCAGGGGCCCTACAGCAGTAGCGCGAGGAATCCGACTACCGAGGGCGTGCCCACGAACGCTGCCGGTCCCGGAGCCTTTGACGCCTGTCGTCCCCCAATCGGCCGATCAGTGTCGTGTGCCGGTCGGCCGCTCCTGCGAGGCGTCCGCTCCCCAACTGGCCAGCAGGCGCAGCGCCTCTTCCGAGGGCGAGCCGGGCTCGGCGTGGTAGGTCGTCAGCGATTGCTCCTGATCGCCGGGGAGCGCGAGGGTCTCGTAGCGCACCGTCAGCTCCCCCACCAGCGGATGTGACAGGCGCATGGTGCCGTGTGTCTTCTTCTTGACGTCGTGAGCGGCCCACAGCCTGCGGAAGTCCTCGCTCTTCATGGCCAGTTCACCGATGAGCGAAGCGAGCAGTGGATCATCCGCGTGCAGGCCGGCCCCCAGCCGCAGCTGTCCCACCACGTCGTACGCCTTGGACTCCCAGTCCGCGAACAGCTTCCGGGATGCCGGATCGAGAAAGGTGATCCTGGCCCAGTTCCGCTCCTGCGGGGCACGGGCCGCCCAGTCTCCGAAGAGGGCGGAGGCGGTCTGGTTCCACGCCAGCACATCGGCACGACGGCCCCACACGTACGCCGGCACGCCTTCCATCGCCGTCAGCAGCTCTCGAACCTCGGGCCGCACCTGCCGGCGTGGCGGCGCGGGCCGCGGCCGGTGCCGCTTGGGCTGGGCCAGGCGTAGCAGGTGGGCGTGCTCGGCATCGGAGAGCTTGAGCACGCGGGAGATCGCATCCAGCACTTCGCGCGAAACGTTGCGGGCGTTGCCCTGCTCGAACCGTGTGTAGTACGCCGCGGAGACTCCGGCGAGCTGTGCCAGTTCCTCCCGCCGCAGACCCGGCACGCGGCGCCGTCGGCTGTGGTCGGCGAGCCCTACGTCGGCAGGCTTGAGGCGGGCCCTGCGGGTACGCAGGAACTCGCTCAGCTCCGCACGCGGGTCGAGTCCGCCACGCAGGTCGGGTACCGGAGCCGAATCCGAATCGGCAGACGGTCCGGTGCGGGCGGCGCGATGGGTTGCCATGTTCCGAGTATCGCTCGAAGTCCGCGGCCCAACCTGTCCCTGCCAGTGATAGCCATGCGAGACGTAGACGAGACGGGTGTCTGGCTAACACCGTGCGCCCGAAGCACGCTCGATACGTCCCTGAGTAACGGCATCGAAGCCGTGGCCAGCTCCGGGACCCCCACATCGCCGGGCAACGGCCCGTGCTGCCTTCATGGGCCCGCCCGGCCAAAGCACCACACGCCCCGACGGGCCACATACCGCTCCTGGAACAGGATCATGACCGACACCAACACCGAATCCGCGGCCTCGACGGCGACGGCTGCCCGGCAGGACCGCCTCCCGGGCAGGGCCTTGCTCGGCCTGTTCCTGGCCGGCTTCATCAGCATCCTCACCGAATGCCTCCCGGCCGGTCTGCTGCCGGAAATGAGCCGCACACTCCACACGAGCGTCTCGCTGACCGGTCAGACCGTCACGCTCTACGCGCTCGCCACCGCGCTGGGTGCCATCCCTCTCGCGCGGGCGACGGCCACATGGCCGCGCAAGCACGTCCTGCAGCTCGCCCTGGCCGTGGTCGTCGTCACCAACGCGCTCACCGCGCTGTCCAGCGACTACACACTGACGCTGGTGCTCCGCTTCGTCGCAGGTCTGGGAACCGGACTCATCTGGCCCCTCCTCGGCGGCTACGCCGCCCGCATCGCGCCAAAGGGACGCCAGGGCCGTGCCATCGCCATCGCCCTGGCCGGAACCCCTATCGGGCTGGCCCTGGGTATCCCGCTCGGGACCTGGCTCAGCAGCCTCGGCGGCTGGCACCTCGCCTTCTACGCCTCGGCCGCCGTGGGCGTCGTGACCATGGCATGGGTTCTGGTGGCACTTCCGAACCCGCCGGGACAGCCGGTCGACGCACGCCTCAAGATCTCGCGGGTCCTGGTCATCCCCGGGCTGCGTCCCATCCTGTTCGCGCTGGCCACATACATGATCGCGCACAACATCCTCTACACATACATCACCGACTTCCTCTCCTACGCGGGGATGGCCGGCCAGACGGGCTGGGTCCTGTTCGCCTTCGGGGTCACCTCTGTGCTCAGCGTTCTCGTGGTCGGTACGCACATCGACCATCACCTGCGCAAGCTCGTGGTGGGCAGCACCGTACTGTTCGCGGCCTGCGTGCTCGTGCTGGCCGTTCTCGCGCATACGCCGGTGCTGGTCTACGTCGCCGTCGCGGCGTGGGGCTTCGCGTTCGGCAGCTCCCCCAGCCTGTTCGTCGGTGCCGCGATCAACGCCACAGGAGAAGCCACCGACGTCGCCCAGTCCATCACCATCACGGTCTTCTCCGCCTCCATCGCGGTCGGCGGCTTCATCGGCGGTCTGCTGCTCGCGGGCCTGAGCACCGCCTCGATCACCTGGGCAGCACTGATCCTCCTGATCGCCGCAGCCGCAACCGTCATCGCCGGCAGGAAGCACTCCTTCCCCGAGAAGGCCTGATGCCGTGACACATCGCAGCCACGGCGCCGCACCAAAAAACGCATCCGCCGGGGCAGCCCGGCGAACCGAACAAGGGAGATCCTGAAATGAGTGACAACACCCCAGCGCCCGCCCACAGCACGCGAACCGGACACTGCCTGTGCGGCTCGGTCAGCTACCGATTCGATACACAACCCGAGGCCGTCGTCCTTTGCCACTGCGCTCATTGCCAACGACACAGCGGCGCGGCATTCTCGGTGAACGTTCTCGTGGACCGCGACGCCCTGGAAATCAAGGGAACGCCCAAGTCCTACCAAACCGTCGGAGTGGAAAACGGCAACCTGCGGGACAGACTTTTCTGCGGCGATTGCGGTACTCCGATCCTCACGATCCTTCACGAACGGCCCGATCTTGTGATCGTCAAGGCCGGAACCCTCGATGACGCAACAGGACTTGAGCCATCCGCCGAAGTATGGTGGCGTCGAGCTCAGGACTGGATCGAACCGAACCCGAACCGAGCGAGGTTCGACGGGGACGCGAAGTAACGCGCGTCGAGGATATCGCGGCGCCGGGAGTACTGCCCCCGCACCCCCCTTGCATTGGGAAAGCCGGAACGAGGAGTAGACCATGAGCTTTCGTACGATCAACCCGGCCACCGGTGAATTCGTGAAAGAGTTCCCGCTGCAGTCGGATGAAGAAGTATTTGCCGCACTGGAAACCGCGGACAGGCTTTACCGTGAAGACTGGAAGTTCAGGCCGGTCGCGGAACGGGCTCGAATCGTCAGCCGTGCCGCTCAGATCCTGCGGGAGAAGCGGGATGAATACGTGGAATACCTGACCCTGGAAATGGGAAAGGTCACCCGCTTCGGCTACTTTGAAGTCGATCTTGTAGCCAATATCCTGGACTACTACGCAGAGCACGGGGAGAAATTCCTCGCGGAGCAGTCGCTGCCCGACGAGCCCGGCGCAAAGCTGACCACCGAACCCATCGGCGTCATCTTGGCGATCGAGCCGTGGAATTTCCCCTACTACCAGCTCGCCCGTGTGGCCGCGTCCCAGCTGGTCGCGGGCAACGTGGTCATGATGAAGCACGCCGAGAGCGTGCCGCAGTGCGCCCTGGCCTTCGCGCGGCTGTTCGAGGAGGCGGGAGCCCCGGAAGGGGCTTACACGAATCTCTTCTGCAGCATCGAGCAGATCGCCGAGTTGATCGACGACTTCCGTGTGCGCGGCGTCACCCTGACCGGTAGCGAGAGGGCGGGGACTTCGGTCGGTGAACGCGCCGGCCGCAACGTCAAGAAGGCGGTCCTGGAACTGGGCGGCAGCGACCCTGCTCTGATCCTGGAAGGCGCGCCTTTGGAGCACGCGGTCGAGCAAGTGGTGATGGGACGCACTTACAACTCGGGGCAGGGCTGCGTCAACATCAAGCGCGTGATCGTGGTCGGCAGGGAACGGGGTGAGGAAATGCTGGCCGCGCTGAAGGAGCGCTTCGCCGCGATCAAGGTGGGTGATCCAAAGGACGAGGCTACCCTGGTCGGCCCCATATCCAGTGAGCGCGCCCTGGAAGGGCTGCTTCTGCAAATCGAGGACGCGAAGGCCGCGGGAGCCCGAATCGTTCACGGCGGCAACCGCGTCGACCGCCCCGGGTTCTACCTCGAACCGACGATCATCACGGACATCGGCGAGAACAACCCGCTCTACCAGGAAGAGGCCTTCGGGCCAGTGCTGTCCTTCTACGTCGTGGACAGCGAGGAAGAAGCGATTCAGCTCGCCAATGCCACCAGGTTCGGCTTGGGGAGCTACGTCTTCGACGCTGACGTCGAGCACGCCCAGCAGGTGGCGACTCGCATCGAGTCCGGCATGGTGTACATCAATTCCTGCTTCGCCGACTCGCCGAGCCTGCCCTTCGGAGGGGTCAAGAACTCCGGATTCGGGCGCGAACTGTCGGAACTGGGCATCGGCGAATTCCTCAACCGCAAGCTGGTGAGGGTCGCGCCGTAGCGCGCGCCGTTGACCGCCTTCGACGCGCTCTTCCACCTTCCGCTCACCGACACCCGTCGCGGCCCGGAAGAGATGCCGTCACGTCACCCGGTCAGGTCGTCCCGGATCATCTCCGCGGCCCGCTCGGCGATGCCGTACACGGTGGCGATCGTGTTGGCGGAGACGATGGTCGGCATGACCGAGGCGTCGGCGACGCGCAGGCCCGTCACACCGCGCACGCGCAGCGTCGGGTCGACCACGGCCAGCCGGTCCGTGCCCATGCGGCACGTGCCGACCTGGTGGGAGTAGGTGCGCAGGCTGGCGCGGAGGTAGTCGCGGACGTCGGCGGCGTCCCGCACGCCGGGCCCCGGCAAGACTTCCGCGGCACGCCAGGGCGCCAGGGCGGGTGCCTCGCCGATCCGGCGCGCGAGGCGCAGCCCGGCGGCCATGACGTCCAGGTCGCGGGGGTCGCCGTAGTAGTCGGGGTCCAGCAGCGGCGGGGTGCGGGGGGAGGGACCGGCGAGGCGGACCGTACCGCGGCTCCGCGGGGCGACGGCGCAGAAGGCGATGGAGTAGCCCTGGCCGGACACCGGAAGCTCCGGCGGCAGGGCGGGGGCGTGGTACGGGATCTCCACGAGCTGCAACTGGAGGTCCGGAGCGTCCATGGCAAGGTCGCCGCGGACGAGGCCGATCACCTCGGCGTGGTTGCCATCACCGGCCGGAACGGGGCGGGCCGGACTGTAGACCACGGTGGAGCGAGGGTGGTCCTGCAGGTTGCCGCCCACGCCGGGCAGGTCCAGCAGGACCTCGATCCCCACGCGCCGCAGGTGGCCGGCTGGGCCGATCCCGGAGAGCATCAGCAGCTGCGGGGAACCCGCCGTGCCCGCGCTGAGCACCACGTCGCCGTGGCAGGCCGCGAAGAACGTTCCGCGGCCGACGCCGTACTCGACGCCCGTGCAGCGCCCGTTCCTCACCCGCACCCGGTGAGCCAGGGCATCGGTCACCACGGTGAGGTTCGGCCGGTCGAGCGCGGGCGTCAGGTACGCATCGGCGGCCGACTGCCTTCGGCCGTCGACGATGTTCAGGTCCGACCAGCCGAAGCCGACCTCAAGACCGCTGTTGATGTCGGCCGCCGCGGGTTGGCCTGCCTCGGCCGTCGCGGTCAGGAATGCCTCCGCGACGGCCAGGTGCGAGGCGGCGGGGGCGACGGTCAGCGGCCCATCGACCCCGCGGACGGACGGATCGCGGCCCGGCGCCCGCTCGCTGCGGCGCAGGTACGGCAGCAGATCGTCGAAGCCCCAGCCGGTGGCGCCGGCGGCCGGCCACCGGTCGTAACCGGACCGGTGGCCGCGGATGAAGCACATGCCGTTGATCGAGGAGGAGCCGCCGAGGCCCCGGCCGCGCGGCCACGGGATTCGATTCCCGGTCGCGGCCTGCACGACGGTGGTATTGGCCCAGTCCGCGGAGGTGCCCTGCAGATCGGTCGTCCAGACGGCCGGTACACCGACCGCCTCCAGGGGTTCCCGGCCGCCGGCCTCCAGGAGCAGCACCCGGGTGTCGCGGGCCTCCGACAGGCGGGCCGCCAGCACACAACCGGCCGTTCCCGCGCCCACGACGATGACGTCGTACGTGTCCATGTCGGCTCCCGTGGCGATCCGCGACGCCCGAGATCCAAAGTATGCCCGTCCGAACGGCTTCGCCCGACGATCGGTGCCGCCGGCATCGGCCGGCACCGGGCACGCCCCGGGGCGGATCGCGACTCGCGGACGGCAGACAAGGGGTGATGTCAGCACTGACCCGCCGGACGGGCGTGCGGCTGTTACGCCCCGGGGCGGTATGCCTCCAGGTGGTCGGCCAGTTCCGTGGGGTGACCGAGCATGGGGCAGTGGTCACCGGGCAGTTCGTCGGGTGTAATGCCCAGGCGTTCTCGCACGATCCGGCGCATGTACTCGGCGGGGAAGAAGCGGTCCTCCCGGGACAAGAGGAACTTCGTGGGCACATCCGGCCACGCGTCCCGTGGCCATGCCTTCATGAACGGGGTGGCCGATTGCGTGCGCGTGTGCTTCTTGGCCTCGGCGGCCAGTGCCGGCGGGGTGTCGTGGTGGAACAGGGCGGTGTCGTCGTCGGGATCCCTGCCGTCGCGTTCGTCTTGCTCGCGCCTGGCCTGCTCGTAGCCGGTGTTGGCCCACCACTGGCCCGGACTCTCGCCCGTCGCCGGGATCTGCGCCTGCAGCATCACCAACAGGTCCACTGTCACGCGGTCGCACACCAGCGGTGCGGTGAACCCGCCGAAGGAATGGGCCACCAGGATCAGGTCGGTGCGACCACCGATGGCGTCGACCACGGTGTCGGCGTACTCGGCCAGCCCGGCCGATTCGTCGTCGCAGGGCAGGTCCACCGCCACCACGTCATGGCCCCGCCCGCGCAGCTCGGCCTCCAGCAGGTGCCAGTACCACGGGCCGGACGCGGCACCGGGAATCAACACATACGTAGCCATCGTCAGCGACCCCCTCGGTAGCGAACACGGTGCCTCAACGCCGTCGCACTGCCCGTCGATGCACGGCGAGCGAACACCCCCCTGCCGGGCCGGAGTTGTCCCCGCACTCGGGAGGAGATGTTCCACACGTCGATCAGGCGAGGGCATCCATGATCATTGTGTGACGAACAATCTAAACATCCTCGCGACCGCACTCTACGTGAAGTCGGAGTCCCCCGGAAAAATTCGGAGTCTCCGGCCGGCTTCCCCCCGAAGCGGAGGCCGGCCGCTCTGCGTTCAGACCGGCGGAGCACCGGTCCAGGCGGTGCGGTGGATGGGCTGGTCCGTCAGCGTGGAAAGCGGTCGTCCGCTGCCGCTCCTCCGGGCACGGACGATCTCCGCCGCGATGGACACCGCTGTCTCCTCGGGCGTCCCTGCCCCGATGTCCAGGCCGATCGGCGCGGACAGGAGGGCGATGCGCTCCTGGGGCACTCCCGCGTCCCGCAGCCGACGGACCCGGTCGGCCTGCGTGCGGCGGGAACCCATGGCGCCCACATACGCAACCGGCAGTCCGAGGGCCACATCCAGCAGCGGGACGTCGAACTTGGGGTCGTGGGTGAGCGCACAGATCACCGTGCGGGAGTCGATCCGCCCGGCCGCCGCCTCCGCCGCCAGGTAGCGGTGGGGCCACTGGACGACCACGTCGTCCGCGCCGGGAAACCGCTCCGGCGTGGTGAACACCTCTCTGGCGTCGCAGACCGTGACGCGGTAGCCCAGGAAGCCCCCGATCCTGGCGACCGCGGCTGCGAAGTCGATCGCCCCGAAGACAAGCATGCGCGGTCGCGGTGCGTAGGAGGCCACGTACATGGTGAGCTCCTCGGCCGTGCGCCGACCGTCCAGGCCGTAGCGCAGTGTGCCGGAGCCGCCGCGGGCGAGCATGCCGCGAGCGTCCTGTGCCACCGCCAGGTCGAGCCGCTCCCCGCCGAGGGTCCCTGTGGTGCGGTCGGTCCGGACCACGAGGCGCCTGCCCAGCCGGCTCCGGCCTGGTGCCGTGCAGGAGACGCAAGTGACTACGGCGACCGGCTCCTGCCGGGCCACCGACGCGGCTATCCCGCCGAGTTCGGGGAATGTGCGCCGGTCGACCCGCTCGACGTAGACGTCGAGGGTGCCCCCGCAGGTCAGGCCGATCGCGAAGGGGTCGTCGCCGCCGGTCACGCCGTAGCGCGCCAGGACGGGCTTTGCGGACACCGCGACCTCGCGGGCCAGTTCGTACACGGCCGCCTCCACGCAGCCACCCGACACGCTCCCGACGGCCCTTCCCCCAGGGCCGACGAGCAGGGTCGCTCCCGCCGTCCGCGGGGCGGATCGAGAGGTCGCGATCACACTGGCGACGCCCACCGGATCGCCGGCCCGCCACCACCGCAGCAGCTCGTCCAGGACCTCACGCATGCACGCTCACCTCATTCACGCCCCGCGCGCCGGGCCTCCGGCGCGCGGGGCCGGGTCGTCACAGTTCCTGGGGAAGGAGCTTGTCGAGGGTGATGGGCAGGTCGCGGATCCGCAGACCCGTGGCGTGGTACACCGCGTTGGCGATGGCGGCTGCCACGCCGACGACGCAGACCTCGCCGAGCCCCTTGGTGCCCAGCGGGTTGGTGTACGGGTCGACCGAGTCGATCCAGTGCGCCTCGACGGACCCGATGTCGGCGTTCGCGGCGAAGTGGTAGCCGGCCAGGTCGTGGTTGACGATCTGGCCGATCCGGTTGTCGATCACACCCGCCTCGTGCAGGGTCATCGAGATGCCCTGGGTCATGCCGCCGATGAGCTGCGACCTGGCCGTCTTGGGGTTCACGATGCGGCCCGCGTCGAACACGCCCACCATCCGGGGGACACGCACGGTCCCGGTCTCCTCGTGGATCCGCACCTGAGCGAACTGGGCCCCGAAGGAGTACATCTCGTACTGCGACGCGTACGGGTTGATGGGCGCGTCCACCGTGATGTCGAGCCCCTGGGCGGGGATCGTGCCGCCGTGCTCCTCGTCGACGAGGCGCCGCATCTCGCGCGTCGCGGCGACGATGGACGTCCCCCAGCTGCTGGTCCCCGAGGAGAAGCCGGCGGGCGAGGCCGACGGCAGGTCGCTGTCGCCGATCCGCATCGTCACGGCGTCGACGTCGACGTCGAGGCCGTCGGCGGCGATCTGGACGAGGGACGTCCAGGTGCCGGTGCCGATGTCAGCGGCCGCGATCGACACGGTGTAACGGCCGCCGGGAGCGGCCTGAACGCGGGTGGAGTTGCCCCGCAACTGGGGCGCCACGTGCAACCCGGTGGCCACCCCGGTGCCGATGAGCCAGCCGTTCTCCCGCCGGGACCTCGGTGTGGGGTCGCGGCGGTCCCAGCCCACGATTCGGGCCCCCGCACGCAAGCACTCCACGACGTGCCGGCTGGAGAACGGCAGGCCGGACTCGGGGTGCGCCTCCGGCTCGTTGAGGATCCTGAACTCGATGGGATCCATGCCGAGTTCGATCGCCATCTCGTCCATCGCGGATTCCAGGGCGAACGCGCCCTGTGTCTCGCCGGGGCCCCGCATGATGGTCGGCACGGACACGTCGAGCGGCAGGAGCCGGTGTGTGGTGCGCCGGTGCGGCGCGGCCCACATCGCGCGTGACACGATGGCGATTTGCTCCGCGTACTTCTTGGCGCGGGCGGTCTGCTGCACCGAGTCGTGGGCGATCGCCGTGAGCCGTCCGTTCCGGTCGGCCCCCAGCTGGACGCGGTGTCGGGAGGGGGCCCGGTATCCGGTCATGAAGAACGTCTGCTGACGGGTGAGCGCGAGTTTGACCGGGCCGCCTACGACTTCCGCTGCCATCGCGGCGAGGACGGCGTAGGACTGCGGGAACGTCTTCGAGCCGAAACCGCCGCCGACGTGCGGGGAGATGACCCGGATGTTCCGCGGTGGCAGTCCGAGTGTCATGGCGATCCAGTTACGCGCGTCGGTGACGCCCTGCGTACTGTGGTAGATGGTGAGCGTGTCCTCGCCCGTCCACTGGGCGATCGCGGCGTGCGGCTCCATCGGGCTTTGGAACTCGTGCGGCAGCGTGTACGTCGCGTCGATGGCGACCGGGGCCTCGGCCAGCGCGGTCTCGACGTCGCCCACCGTGCTGTCGGCGTTGGGCATGCCGTTGTTCAGTTCCCCGTCGGCGGTGCCGAAGAGGCCGACGTGGTTACCCGGCTTCTCCAAGGCATCCTCGTCGTAGCGCATCTCTGTGTCGTGCGGCAGCTCCTCGTAGGTGACGCGTACGAGCCCCGCCGCGTAACGGGCGACTTCGATGGTCTCGGCGACCACAGCGGCGACGACCTGCCGACGCCAGAACACCTCGGCCGACTGCAGGACCGCCAGCTCCGGGTCGTCGTTGGCGAGCTTCGGCGCGTTCGCGTGGGTGATCACGGCGAGGACGCCCGGCTCGGCCAGCGCGGCGGCGTCGTCCACCGCGATGACACGTCCCCGGGCGACGGACGACAGCACCAGGCCCAGGTAGGCCGGATTGTCCACCTCGTGCTCGTACGCGTACGTGGCCGCTCCCCGGACCTTCAGGGGCCCGTCGAGACGGCTCATGGAAGTCCCGACCGCAGGGGTTCGGGTGGAGGTCATCGCTGCTCCTTGGCCAGGTCGTTCAGCATGCCGACGATGACGTTGCGGGCCAATGGCACCTTGAAGCCGTTGCCCGACAGCGGCCTCGCGGCGGCGAGTTCCGCCTCGGCGGCGGCCCGGAAGGCGACCGCGGTGGCGGGTGCCCCGACGAGCATCTCCTCGGCCGTCCTCGCCCGCCACGGCTTGTGCGCGACGCCGCCGAGGCCGATGCGCACGTCGCGCACGGTGCCGTCCCGCACCTTCAGGGCGACGGCGGCGGAGACGAGGGCGAAGGCGTAGGACGCGCGGTCACGGATCTTGCGGTAGTGCGAGTGGGCCGCGAGGGGCAGGTGCGGCAGGTCGATGGCGGTGATCAACTCACCGTGTTCGAGCACGGTGTCGCGCTCCGGTGTGTCCCCGGGCAGGCGGTGGAACTCCCCGAACGGGATGGTCCGCTCGCCGCCGGGCCCCTGGACCCGCACGACGGCGTCCACCGCGCACAGCGCGACCGCCATGTCCGAGGGGTGCGTGGCAACGCACTCCGGTGACGTGCCCAGGACCGCGTGGTCCCTGTTGTGGCCCTCGATCGCCGAACAGCCCGACCCGGGCTCACGCTTGTTGCAGGGCGTGGTGAGGTCCTGGAAGTACACGCAGCGGGTGCGCTGCATGAGGTTGCCGCCGCACGTCGCCATGTTCCTCAGTTGCCCGGAGGCTCCCGCGAGCACGGCCTGCGACAGCATCGGGTAGAGCCGCCGGACGCGCGGATCGGCGGCGAGGAGGCTGTTGGAGACAGCCGCGCCGATCCGCAGGCCGCCGCCGGGCAGGTCGTCGATCGTGCCGGACGTGAGCCGGCGGACATCGACGAGGACGTCGGGCCTGGCCACTTCGAGCTTCATCAGATCGACCAGGTTGGTGCCCCCGCCCAGGTACGCGCCGCGCGGTTCCCGTGACAACAGGCTGACGGCCGCGGACGCGTCGTCCGGCTTTTCGTAACGGAAGGGGATCACCGCGCCACCTCCGCGATCGCGGGCCTGATGTTGGCGTAGGCGGCACAGCGGCAGAGGTTGCCGCTCATGCGCTCGGCAATCTCCCCGTCGTCCAGCGTGACCTTGTCGGCGGTGAGGTCCGCGGTCACGGCGCTGGGCCAGCCGGCGTCCGCCTCGGCGAGCATGCCCACCGCGGAGACGATCTGACCGGGGGTGCAGTACCCGCACTGGAAGGCGTCGTGCTCGACGAACGCCCTCTGGAGCGGATGCAGTTCCTCCCCGTCGGCGAGGCCGGCCGCCGTCACGACCTCCGCGCCCTGGTGGGCGACTGCCAGCGCGAGGCAGCTCACCGCGCGCTCGCCATCGAGCAGGACGGTGCAGGCGCCGCACTGCCCATGGTCGCAGCCCTTCTTGGGACTGGTGTTGTGCAGCCGTTCGCGCAGGGCGTCCAGCAGTGTGGTGCGGGTGTCCACGGTGAGCCTCTGCTCGACCCCGTCCACCCGGAGGGTGATGTCCACGTCCATGGCGTCGTTCCTCTCAGGAGTCCATTCAGGAGTGCGGCTTCCTGAGCCGCGATGTGCCGGCGGATGTCCGCTCACGTGGTGCCATCGCTTCCGTTCCCTGTCAGCCGTGGGTGTCCGGCGCGGTCGGGGGGCGGGTCTGCCGTCCGAGTGCGGCCCTGAGCCCGGTTCGACGACCACCGGCCGTCGCCTCCAGATGGCCACGTGCAGGGTCACTCCCATGCCGACGCCGTTCGGAGCGCTGTGGGTGACCCATTCCTCCGGGTACGCACGCCCCCCGTCCACCGTGTCCGCGTAGGAGTGCAGGGCCCAATGCATCAGGGCAGCTGCAACCAGGACGTCGGAACACCGTGTCCCGCGCCGCTCGCCACGCTCGTCCGTCCGGTGCGGACCCGACCTGTGAGGCTGTTGATCTGTGACCCCCTGCTGGTGAACCGGGTCGCCGGAAAGCTGTCGGGAACGGCGCGTGTGCTGCGATGCCCGGCCGGCCTGGACGCCGCGGTCGTCGACCGCCAGCAGCTCGCTTCGCGCCGCCGCACACTCAGCCCACCACCTGTCGATATCGCCCCAATCGCGAATAAATCGCACATATCGTTCGGTTAGTCTATGCGGTGTGCCACACCCCGGCGACCGAATTCCTGGTGTCGTCGCGACCACCGCCATCCGATGAATGCCGCCCTGCCGGCAGTGCGGTGTTCTGTCCAGGGGTGTCTGTTGAGCCGGCACGGAGCGCGGAAGCCGCGCACCAGCTGGCGGTACCGGTCCCCCGAGGTCATTGCAGCGGTGACCCATCCGCGCGCGTGCCGCAGAGCCTATGGGTAAGAACCGCGCGACATGCGAGGACCTGGTGCAATGCGGCGGCCAGCAGGGCGCCGACCATCGGAGCGAGCAGATAGATCCACAGAAAGTCCAGATGACCGGAGACAAGTGCCGGGCCGAATTGGCGGGCAGGGTTGATGCAACCCCCGGTGATCGGCCCGAGCAGGGTAATGCCCAGGCCGACGAGGAGTCCGACCACACCAGGCACCAATGGAGCCAATCTCGGCACCGACAAAAACCAGCCGACGAGCAGCACGATGACGGCCATGGAAGCCGCCTCCGCCGGAAAGAGGGCCAAGCTCGACCAGCCCGGGGCGGGGCGCAGCGCGGCGTCGCTCACCGGAGGGTTGTCGATCACCCCGCCCCACACACTACGGGCAACCAGCACGCCGAGGACCGAGCCGGCCAGTTGGGCCAGGATGTACGGCACCACCGACACACCGGGAAAGACCCGGAAGCGCCACATGGTCAGTGTGATCGCGGGGTTGATGTGGCCTCCGGAGACCCTGCCGACCGGACTGACGATCAGCCCCCAGAGAAGCACCCCCACTGCCACACCGACGATGAGCAGTTGCACTTCAACCGGCGGGATTGCCGAGGAGATGGGCGAGGGGCCCACCACCCATCGCACGATGGTGGTCACTCCGAACAGCAGGACCAGGGCCAGCAAGAGCTCCAGGAGGCTGTTCCGGAGGATCACGGACGGTGAGGTCGCCCGTGCGGGGGCGGCGGACGCCCGGCTGCGGGCACGGAAGAAGTAGTGCATGGGACTTGTCTCAGCCGACTCGATAAATGTCCAGTCATTCTAGTGCTTCGCTTCGGTGGACGAAATTTCCCGTGCGGAGGCCGAGGCGTTTGCACGGGGTCACCGGGCTGGGGTGCGGCGGGGGATGCCTTCGCTGGTGGCGAAGTAGAAAAGAGGCAGGAAGAGGAACACCGCGAGCGCGATGCCAGGGGTGATCGCCCAGCCGAGTCCCCCGCCGAGGAGATAGGCGGCGACGCCCACGGCGGAGCGGACGAGCCCATGCGGGACGTATTGGGCCTCGACGGTGGGGGTGAGGAGGCGGGGCCGACGGGTGAGCTGGACGTAGATCCACACCCAGGCGGCGCACATGGCGGCGGCGACGAGCGCGTAGAGCGCGACGGCGGTGCGTACGTCGGCGCCGGTGATCGGCTCTTGCAGCGCGTCGGACAGCACGCGGGTGGGGAAGGGAAGTGCGGCGGTGGTGAACAGCAACACGAGGTTGGATACGTGCAGCCCACGATCCACAGCACGGATGCGGGTGAATGCCTGGTGGTGGTTGAGCCAGATCACCGCGATGTAGGCGAAGGAGGTCAGATAGCCCAGATAGACCGGCCACTCATGCAGCAGTGCGGACAGCAGCCCGCCGTCCCGGTGGGCGGGAGTGGCCATTTCCAGGGCGAGGATGGTGATGGCCACGGCGAAGACCCCGTCACTGAACGCCTCCACCCGGCCGGTGTCGGTGGTCTGGAAGGCACCGCGTGCGTCAGGGCGTTCCGTCGCGGCGGGATCGGGGGACGGGGCGGGATCGGTGGCCATCTGGCCTCCTGTCGGGCTCGTCATGCGCGGGGGGGTGCTGCACCGGGGTGGACGTCCGCCCCCTGCGGGGCTGCGGCGCCGATGCCCAGGGGCCCGACAGTGAGGGCGCCTACCGCACGGGGACAAGGCGGTCGCCTCGTCCGTCCTGTCCTAGTATGGAGAGGTGGCAGCGTATGGAGAGGTGGCAGCGCAGGCGGGCCCGGCATGACCGGCGAAGTACGCGCGGTCCCGGTGGAGCGGGACCTGGCGTATGCGACCCACGACGGAACTGAACTGTCCCTCGACATCTACCGCGCCGCCCAGCCGGACGCAACAGTCGTGGTCTACGCACACGGCGGCGGCTGGACCAGGAGCGACAAGCGCGCCGACGGTGAGGGACGACTGGCCCCACTCGCCGCACACGGTGTGACGGTGGTGTCCGTCGACTACAGCCTGGCACCGCATGCGGTGTTCCCGCAGCAGCTGCACGAGCTCAAGGGGGCCGTGCGGTGGCTGCGCGCCCAAGGGCCTCGCCTCGGGCTCGACACCGCGCGACTGGGTGTCTGGGGGGCCTCCGCGGGGGCCTACCTGGGGTCCCTGCTGGCGCTGTCCGAGGGAGACAGCGCGCTGGAGGGCGCGGTCGGCGGAAACCTCGGGCGCTCCAGCGCGGTGCAGGCCGCGGTGCACTGGTTCGGCCAGTCGGATCTGGCCGCGTCGGCGGCGCGCACCGCCATTGAAGCGAAGCTCCTGCCCTTCCTGTTCGAGGCGGACCTGCTGGCCACGGACGACCCCCTGGAACTGACCGAGCGGGCGCGGGGGTTCAGCCTGGTGTCGCGAGCCTCGCCGCAGGCGCCGCCGTTCCTCATCGCCCACGGGGACCGCGACAAGATTGTCTCTCCGTCGGAGGGCCTCGCTCTCCACCACGCACTCGGCCGGGCCGGTGTGCGGAGCCACTTCGAACTTCTGTCCGGAGCCGGGCACGAGGATCCGGCGTTCAACAGCCCCACCATGCTCGCGACCACCGCCGCGTGGATGCGCGCGGTCCTGGGCTGACTGCCCGGCGTCTCCTCGCTGATACGCCTGGGACGACGGCCGGTGCCGAAGTCGGCTCCGGTACCGGTGGGAAAGGGGCTTCCTCCCGGTTCACGGCCGGGCGGCGGCGCGGGTGCGAGCCAGCAGGAGCGCGATGTCGTCGTCGGAACGCTGCCCGTTCGTCATCCGGTCGGTCACCTCGACGCAGAGGTCCTCCAGCGTGGTCCGCGGGAGGGTGAGCGCGGCCCGCAGCCGGTCCAGCCCGTGATCGATGCTCTCCTCGCGCGTTTCGACCAGCCCATCGGTGTACAGCGCGATCACACTGCCCTCGGCCACTTCCACCTCGACCGACTCGTAGGACCCCAACCCGACGCCGAGGGGCACCCCGGTCGGGACATCGGCGAACTCGACACCGCCCTCGGGCGAGACGATCGCCGGCGGCAGGTGCCCCGCGCTCGCTATGGTGCACCGCCGGGATGCCGGGTTGTACACCGCGTATACGCAGGTGGCCCCCACGCCGGCCGCGATCGGCTCGTCGTCGTCCTGGTCGCGCTCCAGTTCGTCGACGAGCTCGTCCAGACGCGCGAGCAACGCGTCGGGCGGCAATTCCAGATTGGTGAGTGTGTGGATCGCGGTGCGGATGCGCCCCATGGTCGCCGCCGCGTGGATGCCGTGACCGACGACATCTCCGACCACCAGCCCGACGCGACCGCCGGAGAGCGGGAAGACGTCGTACCAATCGCCGCCGACACCACTGCGGGAGTCTGCGGGCAGGTAGCGTGACGCCACCTCGACCGCGGCACCGCCGCGCAGCCTGTGGGGCAGCAGATCACGTTGCAGGGCGAGGGCGGCCGTGTGCTCGCGGCGGTAGCGTGACGCGTGGTCGAGGCTGACCGCGGCGCGTGCCGCCAGCCCCTCGGCCAAGGCCAGGTCGGCTTCGGCGAAGGGCACCGGGTTCGTTGTGCGCACGAAGACCGCCACGCCGAGCAGCATCCCGTGGACCCGCAGAGGAACGACCATCAGCGAATGCATCCCCGTCGCGTGGATCACCCGGGCCCGATCGGGGTCCTTGTCGAGCCACCCTCCGGGGGATGTGTCGAGGAGCGGTTCGAAGTGGGACGCGCCGGAAAGGAGGACGGCCGTAAATGGGGACCGCGGGGGGACATAGACCGGTTCACCCCGCAGCCAGAGGGACTCGGGCAGACCGGGGCGGACGGACGCGGCCGCGGCTCGATAGAAAGCGGGGAAGCTGGTGTCGGTCGCTTCGAGGCGGTCAAGGGGCTCGTCGTCAGGGGTGAAGGTGTCGGCCAGGTCGACTGTGACGTAGTCCGCGACGGCAGGCACCGCGGCGTCCGCCATCTCCTGGGCGGTGATCATGACGTCCAGCGTGGTGCCGATCCGCGTACCCGCCTCAAGGAGCAGATTCCGTCGCCGCCACACCGCGGTGTCGCTGAGGTCCACGGCGATCAGGCATACGCCCGGTGCCACGCCTGTCGGGGCGTCGAGGCGGAAGAGGGAGAGCGAGAACACCCTCTCCCCGCGCCCGGTCGCCGCGGGCACCACCCATTCGAGGTTGCTCGACTGCGATGCGTCATCGAGGACCCGGCGCAGGGCGATCTCCAGCGCTTCGGGGCGGCCCGGGACGAGCAGTTCCTCGACCCGGCGCCCGAGGTGAGGCCCGTCGACCAGGAGGCCCATGCCGTCGGCTGCCTCGTTCTGCCAGTAGCAACACAGCTCCCGGTCCCAGACGATCACGCCCTGCGGAGCGTGCCCGAACAGTGTGCGCAGCACCGCCGGGCGCGGCCAGGCATCGGACGGTTCGACGGGACCGGCCTCCCACACCTGCCAGTCGCCTCTGGTGTCGACAGGCAGCGGGGAGACGCGGAGGTTGACCTTGTGGCCGCTGACGCCAGCACGTCGCCCGAGCTCGACCGGCCCCGACCAGTCGAGGGAGGCCTCATCGGGGCCTCCAAGCACCGGTACGTCCGGACCGGACAGCAATCCGTCGACGGGCCGTTCCAGTATCTCGTCGGCCGGACTGCCCCACAGGCGTTCGGCGGCCTCGGTCCAGAGCGCCACGGTCCCGTCGGGTCTGATCAGGGCCACCAGCTCAGCCTGACCACTCACCTTCCGCACTCCTCGGTCCCCTCTGGTCATCGCTCGACGCCGCGGTTCCCGGCGTCGGCTCCCTCCGTGCGCGAGCCCTCGTCCCCCACCCACCATCGCCCACTCACTACCGCCAATGCACCTGAATGGGTCGAACATGCCATTTTTCGCTCAAAAGGTAAATTAAATATGTTCAATGCATGTAAGAGGACCTGCGCGGACCGACACCGGCACACGGACGGCGCCCGGTGACCGCCTGCTACGGCTACGGCTACGGCTACGGCTACGGCTACGGCTACGGCTACGGAGGAAGGTTTCACCCGATCTTGGGGCGAGGCCGCCGGCCGACGTACACCGCCTCCTTGAATGAGTGTCTCCCGCCTCCGGCGGGTGGGCCGGAGACGGGAGACACCGCCTTACTCGGCGGTCAGGAACTCGTCCATGGACAGGGGACGGTTCACAATGCGGATGTCACCGACGTTGCCGTGGAAGACGACGTCGATGGCGCCCGCGTACTCGTGGCCGCCCACCAGCCAGGGCAACCCGAGCGAGGTGAGACCGACCGACACCCGGTTCGGGTTGTCGACGACCGGAGCACCTTCGACGTACAACTTCGTGAGACGGCCGTCGTTGACCACCGCCAGGTGCCACCACTTGAGCTCCACCATGCCGTGACCCCAGTTGGTCGTCGGGTAGGTGTCGTTCAGCGGGTAGTGGTTGAACTGCGCCTCGCGGCCGTTGTTCGTGATGGCGAACTGTGCCACGGGCTCATTCGGGTCGGTGTTCTTGCCGTGCTTGCCTGCGGCCCCGGCCGAACCCCGGCGGCTGAGTATCGACGCGTTGCCGTTGTTGGCGGAGTTCCAGTCCAGCGGCATCATCACGAACGTCTCGATCGTGTACCCGGTTTTGAACGTCTCGGTGTTCAGCGGAGCCTTCGCCCCGGTGGTCAGGTACGTGCCGTGGACCGGGTTCCTGCCACCGACGAACTTCAGGCTGGCGTGCCCGGGCTGGTCGGGGTGGTGGTCGTCGGACCAGGTCAGCGCGTCCGCGGCCGTGCCTGGCACGGTCACCACGGACAGGTCGTTGCCCTTGCCGGACAGGTCGCGGACCGTCTGGCCCACGGTGAGCGGAGTGCCGGGCGCGCCCTGCCCGTCGAAACGCCAGTACGCCAGCGTGCCTTTCACCAGCTCCTTGCCGGCCGGCCGGGCGGGCCGGACCGGAACCGGGATGAAGCTGGAGAACCGCTGCTTGAAGTCGACCGGGATCGAGAAGTCGTCGACCGGGCCGGTGATCCGGGCGTGCTCGGCCGCCAGCTCGGAACGGGACTCCGGCTCCTGAGCCATGATCCATGGGTTGATCGTCTCGACGTCGATCGTGTTGCGGACAAGGTCGAAGTGGTACAGCCGGATCATGCCGCCACCGCCGAAGTAGCGGTTCTGGTAGTTCGTGATGTGCATGTACACGTCGTTGCCGGCGGCGTTCTTCTTGGTCGTACGCCCGGGAGGCCAGTAATGGCCGTTGAGGGTCAAGAAGATCTGGTCATTGTCGTTGATCAGTTTGTCCCAGACCGTCTGGCCGTAATCGGAGAGCACGGCATTGTTCTCCGGGTCGCCGGACTCGTACGGGAAAACGTTGTCATCGTACGGCGAAGCGACGATGTCGTGCGACGTGACGATCACCGGCGTCTTCGGGTGGGCCTTGATGACATCGCTGGCCCACGCGAAGCCCTGGTCGGTGGTCCGCCAGTCCAGGGCCAGCACGAGCCACGAGCGGCCGGCCGCATGGAAGATGTGCGCGGTGTTGTAGCCGGTCGGGTCCGACCCGGCGAACGTCTTCGAGTGCTTGAACCGCTGCGGGCCCATGGTCTGCAGGTACGGCGTGTCGCCACGGCTGTCGTCGCCGGTCACGTCGTGGTTGCCGGCCAGCACGCTGTATGCGGCACCGTGGGAGTCCAACAGGGCGAACGCCTTGTCGACCTCCTTGAACGACGACGGGTCGGCGTCCTGCGTCAGGTCACCGAGGTGCGCCATGAACACGATGTTGTCGTCGGCGTTCCCGCTGTTGTTGATGATGTAGCGGAACGATTCCTCCTGCGGCGTCCGGTTGACGCTGTCCTGGCTGCCCCAGTACAGGAACTGGGTGTCCGGCATGACCGCGAGGGTGAACTGGAGCGCGGTGGAATCCGGCCTCCACGTGCCGGTCTTGCCACTCTTGGTGGCGTCCGCGGCGAACGCGGGCGTCTCGCCGAGCGGGGAGGGACCTACTCCTACGGCCGCCGCTCCACCGGCCAACGCCGCGTTGCGCAGAAAACCACGCCGACTCTGACCGGTCGGCTCTTGTGATGGGTTGTCATCATGAATGGACATATGGGCTCTTTCCCGGTTGTTAGTTCAAACGGCAACGACATTACTCAGAAGCGACCCAAGCCGGGCAGACATGAGATGACAAATAGAGATTCAGTATCTGTCCAAGATTAAAAGCTCACGTCGAATGGTGGTCAGAAGCTGATCTTGATGAGCGGACAGCAACCAAAAAGAAGTCATGGCATAGCTGGCAGTGGTCAGGTCGGTGTCAGTTCTGGCAGGTTGTCGTGACAAGTTGGGGCAGGCGCCGGTCCAGACCGCGAGGAGTAACCCCAGTTCGCGGACGACCCGGTAAAGGCTCAGGCCGTCGGGGGCCCGGTCGGCTCGGCGGCATCACCGCTTCCACACTGCGGGCCGACAATTTCGCGCGGCAACAGCGAAGTGCCTCAGCCACAGGCGACGGTGAACGGCTGTGACCAGTGGGCGAAGGCGGTGGCCGACAACGGGGTGGAAGCGCGTCGGCGTTGCTCCGAGGGGACCCTGACCCGATGTCCGCCGGCGACCGGAGCTCTCACCCGGCGCGGCCGAGCTACGCGACCGGTTCGCCCCCGACTTCCATCACACACTCTGGGTGAAGCCAGTACCGAAGCGGTAGAACCTACGCCAGCGCGACGAGACATCCGTCCACGAGGCCTTCTGACGCCCCGCCAGGGTGATGGGGGGGTTCGTGAAGCACCCGATCGGATGCGTCGAGCCGGTCATGGAGACGGATGTCGAAGCAGGGCTGTGGGCCACTGAACCGGAGTCTCTGCTGTTGCGGCTGCGCAAGCGATTCGGGCGCGCAGAGCCGCGGCAGGGGATGCGGGACTACGTGCGCGGGCCGCTCCACCCGGTCGGCCGGAAGAACAGCCGGCGGTGCATCGGCAGGCGCACGCCCGGCTGGCTCAACGGGCGTCTTGGCGCAGCCGCCTGACATCCGGCGCGGCTTCTGAGAAGATAGGCAGTCGACAGAGGCGAGGCTGGTATGGACCCGATATTTTTAGCGGCGGGGACGGCACTGGTGAGCGCGATGGCCACGGATTCCTGGCAGCAGATCCGGGACGCCGTAGTGGGGTGGTGGCGCGGGAAGGACGCGGCGGACGCCGAAGTCGTCGGTGCCCAGCTCGACGAGGTCAGGCCGCAGATCCTGGCGGCACGACAAGCGGGCGACGCGGACAGCGAGGAGGCGCTGGCGGAAGTCTGGCGGTTTCGGCTTCAGCGGGTGCAGCGCGACCGGCCGGAGATGGCCGCCGAACTACGAAGCCTGCTCGATGAGCAGCTGCTCCCCGCCCTGCCGGATGTCGAACGGACCCAGGTGGGCTCGCTGATGATGAAGGCCACGGCATCCGGTAGCGCCCGGGTGTACCAGGCAGGCCGCGATCAGCACATCAACGAGCGTTGAGCGCTGAAATCGACCCGCCACGGGACGATGGACGGGACAGTTCCCCCCAGCTGCGTGCCGAGGCATCCGGCCAGTCCCGGATTTTTCAGGCCGCCGGAGACCAGGTCATCGCGGAGCAGGGCGACGTTCACCTGCACTACCTGGACGGCGTGCGCGAGACCCGGCAGGCATACGCGGGGACGGCCGCACCCCAAGACTGCCCCTACCCCGGACTGGCGGCGTTCGAGCAGGACGACGCCCGGTGGTTCTTCGGCCGTGACTCCCTGATCGCGGATGTGCTGGCCGCCGTGGATGAACGGCGCAACGGCGGCGGCCCGCTGGTGATCGTCGCCCCCTCGGGTGCCGGCAAGTCCTCGCTCCTGCGAGCCGGTGTGCTGTCGGGGCTCGAACGCGGCATGGTACCCGGCTCGGACCGGTGGCTGAGGCTGCTGTTCACCCCCACCGCTCGTCCGCTCGTGGCCTTGGCCGGGCGACTGGCCGAGGTCACCGGTGTCGATACGGCGCGCGCCGAGGCCGCCGTGAGCGCAGGTCCCGCCGCCTGTGCCGACCTGCTGTGTGAAGCCTCTCCCCGCCGACTCCTGATCGTGGTCGACCAGCTTGAGGAACTGTTCACGCTGTGCGAGAGCGAACGGGAGCGGCGCACCTTCCTTGACGTGCTGCACTCGATGGCGGACGGCCCGGCGCCCCCGGCGCTGGTCGTCTACGGCCTCCGGTCGGACTTCTACACCCGCTGCGCCGACTATCCGCAGCTGCGATCGGCATTGCAGAATCGGCAGATCGTCGTCGGCCCGCTGTCGGAGACCGGCGTTCGCGAGGCGATCATCTTCCCCGCTCGGGAGGTCGGCCTGACGATCGAGCCCGGACTCGTCGAACTGCTCCTGGCAGATCTGGGCGACCCCGTCTATGAGGCCGGGCGGCTGCCTTTGCTGGCCCACGCACTGCGCACGACCTGGCAGCAGCGACACGGCAGCACATTGACGGTCGACGGCTACCGGGCCACCGGTGGCATCCGGCACGCGGTTGCCACCAGCGCGGAGCGGATCTACTCCAGCTTGGACCCGCCCGTCCAGCAGGCCGCACAGACCATGTTCCTGCGCTTGGTCAGGATAGGTGACAACGCCGACGGCACGGACGACACCCGCCGCCGCCTCTCTGTGGCCGACGACCTGCCCGCCGCCGCTCTGGACGTGTTCACCGCCGGTCGCCTACTGACCCGTGAACACGACACCGTCAGCATCACCCATGAGGTTCTGATCCACGCCTGGCCCCGTCTGCGTACCTGGATCGAAACGGACCGGGAGGACCGCCTGGTCCGCCAGCGCCTCGAAGAGGCGGCAGCCGCCTGGGAGAGCAGCGATCGCGACCCGGACATGCTGCACCGCGGCAACCAGCTCGACGCGGCGCGCCGTTGGGCTGGCCACACCAGCGCGGTCGCCGCCGCCTTCCTCGCGGCCTCTCTCCAACGGTCCCGTCGCAGCGCCCTGGTGGCCCGCGCCGTAATCGCCACCCTGACCGCGCTCGCGCTGATCGCCGGCGCCGCCGCCATCGTCGCCTTCGTGCAACGCGGCACCGCCGAGACCGAACGCGACACCGCCCGCTTCCGGCAGCTCATGGCCACGGCCGAGGAACTCCGCAGCGGCAATCCGTCTCTGGCAGCGCAATTCGACCTCGCGGCCTACCGGGCGAGCCCGGACAACCCCGACGCGTACACCCGGCTGCTCAACGACGCCAATGCCACACTGTCGACTCCGCTCACCGGATTCCCGGATCCGGTGTCCAAGGTGGCATTCAGCCCGAGCGGCCGCACGCTGGCCGCTGTCGGCGGCAACGGAGCGGTCCGCTTATGGGACACCAGCGATCCGAAGCGCCCCGTATCACTCGGTGACCCGCTGCCCGGACACAGCAAAGGCATCATGACACTGGCGTTCAGCTCGAACAGCGAGAAACTGGTCGCCACCGGCGCTGAGGGGACGGCCTGGCTGTGGGACATCACCGAACCGGCCCACCCGGAACTCCTCGGCGTCCCGTTCAAGGGACATTCCAGTGCTGTGGGCATCGTGGTGTTCAGCCCGAACGGCGACGTACTGGCGACTGCCGACGACCGGACGATCCAGCTCTGGGACGTGAACGCTCCCGGCGGCCCCAAGCCTGTCGGCGGCCCGCTGACCGGGCACAGCGACTCCATCGGTTCAGCGGTGTTCACCTCGGACGGCAACACGCTGGTCACCGGAAGCCATGACGGCACAGTGCGGTTGTGGGACACCAGCGAGCCGGCCGACGCGGCTCAGTTGGGCCGGCCTCTGGGCGGAGACGACCACTTCTTCAGCTGGCTGCGCCAGGACGGCGGGACCCTGGCTGTCCCTGACAACGCCGGGAACGTCTGGCTGTGGGACATCACCGAGCCCTCCCATCCGAAGCAACTGGGCAAACCCCTGCCGGGTCACGGCAAGGCCGCGCAGTCGTTGACCTTCAATCCGGACGGCGACATTCTCGCCGTTGCCGGGGACGACCTCACTGTCCGTCTGTGGGACATCACAAATCCCACCCAGCCGAAACTCCGGGGCAACCCTCTGCCCGGTGCCGCTCTGTCCAGTGGCGAACTGCCCAACGAGTTATGGGGATACGGACATGAGCTGGTGTTCAGTCCGGACGGCAAGACGCTGGCGGTAGGCGGCAACGACGGAACGGTCCGTCTGTGGAACGTCGCGATACCGGACCAGATCACCCCACTCGGCAACGCCCTGACCGGACACACCGACGACATCCGGTCCATGGCCTTCAATCCTGACGGCACCACACTGGCCACCGGCAGTTCGGACACCACAGTTCGGTTGTGGAGTATCCCCGATCCTGAGTTCACCGGAGACGACGGGTTCGAAGGCTCCGTTGTGTTCAGCCCCGACGGAAAGACATTGGCTGCCCCCTACTCCGGAGCCAACTCTAAGGTGCCGATGTGGAACGTCAGTGATCCGGCGGCGCCTGAACCGTTGGACAACGAACTGCCCGGCTACACCGAGGACGTCGGCTCGGTACTCTTCAGCCCGGACGGAACCACGCTCGCCGCCGCAACCTATGAGGCGACAGTGCAGTTGTGGAACGCCCGTGACCCCAAACGTCCGAACCTCATCGGTGACGCCCTGACCGGTCACGCCGACCTCATTCACGACATGGCATTCAGTCCTGACGGCACCACGCTCGCCACAAGTGACAGCGAGACGGTGCGCCTGTGGAACACCATTGACCCAGCCCACCCCATGCCTCTGGGTGAGATCGTCGCCGTAGAACAATCGGCCTCGGTCCGTGACCTGTCCCTCAGCCCTGACGGCGCCACCCTCGCCGTAGCCACCGAAAAGGCGTGGGACTCTCGGGTACAGCTGTGGGACATCAGCGACCCGGCCCACCCTGAGGACATGGGCAGCCCCACTGCATTGGACGACTCCACACCGGGCCGCTCCGACGGCATCGCCAAGATAATGATCACCGGCAGCTCGCTGGTGACCGGCTCCCTCGACGGGACGGTGCGGCTGTGGGACATCAGCGACCCGGCCCACCCGCAAGCGCTGAGCGACCCTCTCACCGGCCACGCGGACGCGGTGATGTCCATGGCTCTCAGTCCGGACAGCCACACACTGGCCACCAGCGGCGTGGACCACACGGTGCGGCTGTGGGACATCAGCGACCCGGCCCGGCCCTCGGCACGCGGTGAACCCCTGACCGGCCACGCCGGCCCGGTGACATCGGTGGCGTTCAGCCCCGACGGCACCTCCCTCGCCAGCGGCAGCAGAGACGGGACGATCCGACTGTGGATGACGGACGCCGATCGAGCCATCGATCGGATCTGTGACACCGTCCAAGGCGCCCTCACTCGCGGGGAATGGAAAAAGCATCTGCCCGAGCTTGCCTATCAGCCACCGTGTGAATGAGTAGCATTCCGATCCCCCACCAATGCGAATCGCGAGAGACGCGAACTCGCGACGTTGTGATCTCAGATCCCGACGTGGCGGGCTGCCGCCTTCCGGTGGGCCTGGCCGTCCAACGGTCATCTTGACGGGCGCTTCGCGGCCTGCCACGAGGGCGATCGATATCTCAGGCGTGACGACAGGTCTTCAGATCCCCCCTGGAACAGCGACAGCGCCGGCGGCGAGGTGCCCGGTTCTTGTGTTCCAAAGAGGAGAGCAGCCAGCGCAGACGCTCCACTGCCGGCGACGCGGAAGCCATCTTGTGTGACGGTGCGTGACATGCCGCTTTCGGCGTAATGGGTGGGTTGGACTGTTTGGTGACGTCACTCTTTGAGAGTTGATCACGGTCGTGTCAGAAGGCACAGATCGCGTGAACGGCTGTATGAGCGAACCCGTCGGGACAAGCGCCAGGACCTTGATATGTCCGGACGGGCTCTGTCCCGGAAGCCGCCGACGACCCACGCGACGACGAAGGGCACGAACGCATGACTCCCATCAAGACCGCGGATACCACCGGCGGGCAGGTGCCGCCGGCCAGAGTCCCGCTGCGGGACGATGTGGAGAACGCGCTGATCAACGAGCCGAAGAACCACGCCTGTGGGCAGGAGGGCCGCCCCCTCGTTCCGGCCGGCGACAGCGGTACGGGCAAGAGCCACCTGCTGATCGGTGCCGGTGCGGCGATCGCCGAAGCGGGGCTGACGGTCCGCGACACCACTACCTCGGCCCTGGTGAACGAGCTCGCCGGGGCGGACCCCGTCCGGCGCATGTCCCGTGTCATCGGCCGCTACAGCAAGGCCGACCTGTTGTGTCCGGACGAGTTCGGCTACCTGAACCTGGACCAGAAGGACGCCAAGCCGCTGTTCCGGATTCCCACGGAGCGGGAGGAACGCAGGGCCACCGCCGTGGCCTCTCGCTCCCGGCTCAGCAAGTGGGACAAAACCTTCACCGACGCCCGCCTCCGCGCGGTGATCGCCGACCGGCTCACCCTCAAGGCAACCCTGATCCAGACCGGAGCCGATTCCTACCGGCTCAAGGCCACCGAAACCGAACACCAGGTGACCAGGCGCCGGTGATGGCGAGAAAGCAGCGAAAGCCCCAGGATCTGCCGCGTCTGCGCCTCGGCGCGGAGCTGGAGCGGATCGCGGAGCAGCTCACGTCGCTGGCCCGGGCCCAGGACCGGTTGCACGACCTGTATGAGGCAGTCCTCGGCCGGGACGTGGACCTGCCCGTTCTGCTGCGGCTGATCGTTGAGACCGCGATGGAGCTGGTCGGTGCCCGCTACGGCGCCCTGGGCGTGCTCAACGAAAGCGGCGAATATCTCGCACAGTTCATCCCGGTGGGCCTGTCGGAGCAGGAGAGGGCCGACCTGGCCGGGGTGAATTTCCCCCGGGGCCGCGGCCTGCTGGGATATCTGACCGCGCACCCCGAACCGCTGCGCGTCGACAACGTCCCCGGCCACCCCGACTCGGCGGGCTTCCCGCCCGGCCACCCACCGATGCGTACCCTGCTCGGTGCCACGGTCAGCATCCGAGGCAAAACCTACGGACAGCTGTATGTCTCCGAGCGACGCGACGGCCGGCCCTTCGACTCACACGATGAAGACATGATCGTCGCGCTGGCCGGCGCCGCGGGCCTGGCCATTGACGACGCCCGCCTCTACGAGCAAACCCGCCTCGACGCCGAGCAGTTCCAACGCCTGCTGCTGCCGCGCCTACCCGACGTGCGGCCCTTCGACGCCGCCGCCGTCTACCGCCCCGCCATCACCCCTGGTCACCTCGGTGGAGACTGGTACGACGCTCTGCTCGTCCCCGACCAGGCCTGCGCCGCCGTCATCGGCGACGTCACAGGCCACGACCTGCAGGCCGCCGCCGCAATGGCCCAGATCCGCAACATGCTGCGCGCCCTGCTCTTCGACCAGCGCACACCACCCAGCGCCGTCCTCACCCACCTCGATCGATCCCTCCAGGCGATCACCGACAACCCCCTCACCACCGCATGCCTCGCCCGCATCGAACCCGGAGCACCGGGAAGCTGGAGGCTGCGCTGGAGCACCGCAGGTCACCCCCCGCCACTGCTGCTCACCCCGGACCGCCGAACCCGCTACCTCAATGCCGACCCTGACCTGCCCCTCGGTGTGGACACCACCCGGCCACGCCACGACCACGCGCACCCGGTACCAGCAGGCGCAACCGTGATCTTCTTCACCGACGGGCTCATCGAACACCACGGCCACACCCTCGATGTCGGCCTGGAACGACTTGCCGCCCTCGTCATCGAGCACGCCGGCCTTCCTCTGCAGGAATTCGTGCAAGCCCTGGCCGACCATCACCCCAGCGATGGCCACGACGACATGGCCGTCCTCGCCCTGCGTACTCCGCCCGCCTGACCCTCAAGGCGTTCGGGCGGGCACACAAAAGACCGGGCCCCCTTCGGCTGTCTGTGCGATGCGCCCACCATGAGGGGGTCGTGGTTCACATTCACCTGCCGGCTCAGTCGCAGACCTGGTCCGTCCTGCTGCCCGGCGGGGCCAGAGACTTCTCCCCCGACGAGAGGCCGCGCCCCGCCACCGCGCACAGTTTCTCCAGCCATCGCTCCGGGTCGAGTTCGAGGATGTAGCCGTCCGACCCGTCGACCAGACCCATGAACGCCCCGTCCTCGGTCAGATCGGCGGTCGTGCCGTACCCCGGTGTGAAGTGGTAGCGCTCGGTGCCGCTGCGCACATCCCAGGTGGTGTACTCGTTCAGCGTGCTCTGGGTGCTCAGGGTGGACTCCGAGGCGAAGGCTCCGAGCCATTGGACACCCCGGTACGCCAGCGGCTCGAGCCACTTGTCCTCGCCCTCCTTGTCCATGTCCCACACCCGAACGCCGCCGTCGTAGGTCAACACCGCGAGGAGCCGTCCCGTCGGATCGAAGCCCAACTGCTTGACGGCGCCGAACTCCTTGACGTCGATCGAATCGACTTCCCGCCCTTCTTCGAAGTCCCAGATCACGATGTCGTAGTCCCCGGCGGGTGTGCGCACCGCCGCCTCCCCGTGACCCGGGCGTGCCACCGCCCAGGTGCCGGCGGCCGCGAACGAGACCTCGACCGACTCCTGAGCCCTGGGCCGGTAGGCCGTGCCCTCTTCCCGGCCCTGCGCCAGGTCCCATCGCACGACGTACGACAACGCCGAAATCACCACATGGTCGGGGCCGTCGAAGGTGATGTTGACCCACGCCGGCGTGCGCCCGGAGCGCGGGTCCGGGCCTGTGGGGTCGATGTTCGGCGGACGTGGCAGATCGATCCGGTCCAGCTCTTTCAGCGTGCCCCCGCCCACCTCCCAGACCAGGACGGTACGGCCGTCCTCCGCCGGCGTGAGGACCCGTGTGCCGTCCGGGCTGTACGCGCTGTACTGGGCGGCCAGCGGACGGGACGGCCGCACCGCCGCCAGCAGCCTGTGCGTACGCAGGTCCCACAGGCGCAGCGCCTTGCCGTCGGCGTCGACGCTGATGACGCGGTTGTGGTCGGCGTCCACCGTCCTGATCCGGGCGGTGAGCATGGCGCTGTCGAACGTGGACGGCTTCGGAACACCCACCACCATCACCGTCGCCCCGACGCCGACCACGGCCCGGAGCTTCTCGGGCGGCCCGGTGAGCGCCACGGCGGGCAGTTGCGAGCTGCCGGTGAACGACTCGTCCTCCTGTGCGGGCGCGGGCAGGTCAAGGGTGCCGGGGCGCCCCTCGACCAGGTCGAGGACCAGGAACCGGAACCTGCCGAGAGAGGTACCGAAGCGCTGCGCCGGGTTGATGAGGAAGCGACCGGTCCGGTCCAGGCGCGGCACGTACAGCGGGCAGACCAGGCCCAGTTGCCGCGTGCTGTACTGATTGCGCACTTTCGGACTGCCGGTCAGGTCCCAGGACTGCAGGAGCCCTTCCGGAGTGCACCGCACCAGCGTCCGGCCGTCGCCGCTCACCGTGACGGTACCGGTCCGGTCCGTTCCCCATGTCGCCGAGTCCCGTTGGCCGTTGGCGAGGTTCCAGCGAACCAGGCGGCCCTCGGCTCCTTCGGCCGCGCCTTCCTGGGTGATCCGGCCGATCACTGTTCCCTCCGGACCGAACCACGCCTCGGCCGTCTCCCATCCCTTCGGTGCGCTCAGCGTCTTGCCCACGCGCCGGCCGCTCTCGGACTCCCAGGCCAGGACCCCTTCGCCGGGCAGTGCGGCGAGCACTCTGCTCCCGGTGCCGTCGAAGCGGAGGTCGGTGGCGGCGCGAGCGTTCTCCCGTACGGCGTCACCGTCCCGCAGGACCACCGTGCGCCAGTCGCCCTCGCCTTCCGGAGGGATTCCCAGGGACACCGTCCCGTTGACGGACGCCCGCGCCGAGATGCGTCCGTCGGGCGAGAGCGTGACGATCCTTGATCCTGTCGGCAGGCCGCGCTCGTGCACCTTGTCCGTGCCGAGCGTCAGACCGACGCCGTCGCCGGAGGTCATGCCCACGTTGATGCGCTCGCCGTCCTCGCTCATCGCGACATCACGGACCGGAGCGTGGTTGTCCCACACCACCCGCTCCACGTGGCGCAGCCGCAGATACTGCCTGATCAACGCGGTGCGGGCCTCCGGCTCCTGAGCGGTCCGATAGGCCGCCCCCGAGTACAGCGCCGACGTCACCACCGACACGTCGTCGAGCTGCTCGGCCCGTACCGCCAATTGCTCGGACGCCGCCCGCCGCAGTTGCCCGTCCAGCTCCCCGTTGCGCCACAAGAAGAGACCGGAGGCGACTACCGCGAGCACCGTCAGGACGGCGAGGCCGCCGATGAACCACCGCTTCTGCCGCACCCGCCGCCGGGCACGCTCCTCCCGTGCCACCCGCCTCTCGACCGAGCGGTCAATGAACTGCCGCTCCGCGTCGGTCAGTTCGGGACCCCGAAGCGCCACCCACTGTTCCGCCTCCGCGAGCGGCTCACCCTCCAGGAGCTGCCCACGCTCCACGTCGTGCCGCAGCTCCGCCCGCCAGGCCAGGAACTTCCGGTCCTGCCGCACCCGCGCCTCAAGCCGCTCCCAGGCGCCGATCAGCGCCTCGTGGGCGAGTTCGACGGTCACCGCTTCCCCGTCACCGCCGCGCAGTACGAGCAGCCGCCGCTCGGCGAGCGCGGTCGCGATCCGCCACCGCTCCGCGCCCGCCTCCTCCCGGCTCAGGGCATTGCGTATCGAGGCCTCGCCGCCCGGCAGAAACCGGACGAGATCGGTGAGCAGCCGCATGGCCTCGGTCTCGTCGGCCTCGCGGACGCACTGCAGCCAGACGGTCTCGGCGTACCTTCCCAACGCGCCCTGGACGCCGCCGACTTCACGATACGTCTCGAATCTCAGCCGCCCCGCGGCCTGTCCGTCCCACAGCTGCGCCATGACGAAGCCCAGCAGCGGCAGCGCGCCGGGGCCGTCGCCCGCGTCGTCGAGCATCCGCTCCACGAGCCCGTCGTCGTACGTCACGGCGGGCGTCGCCTCAAGGGGGCTGCGGATCACCCGCTCCAACTGCGCGCGCGACATCGGGGCGAGCAGCCGCACCTGGCCGCGGCCGAGTGCCGGGCCGAGCAGCGGATGGTTGAGGGCCGCGTCCGTGAAATCCGACCTGAGGGTGACACACACCCGCAGTCCGTCGGGCTGGTGCGCGGGAAACAGCAGCCGGACGGCCTCCTCGACCTCGCGGTCCGGTCCGGCGAGCAGCTCTTCGCCTTGATCGAGCAGCACGAGCAGGCGCCGCTCCCACTCCCCTCCGGTCATGCGCAGGGCGTCCATGAGACCGCGCTCCGCGAGGAGATCCTCCAGCCGGCGCACCTCCTGAGCCCGTTCGGCTCCGCGCAGTCCGGGACGTACGGCCGTGACGAGCTCCGAGGCGAGCGCCGCCCGCAGGGAGGCGCCCTCCCCGGAGCGCACCACCAGGACGGCATGGCCTCGTTCACGCATCCGCGGCACCACGCCTGCGCGGGCGAGCGAGGACTTGCCGCAGCCGGAGGGGCCGACGAGGGTGACACACGGGTGGGAGCCGAGGAGCAGGGCGGTGACGTCGGCGATGTCGTCCCGACGCCCGAAGTAGACGTCCGCGTCGGCCTCTTGGAAGGTGGACAGGCCGCGGTACGGTGACGCGGGGCGGACCACGGGTGCCAGTTCGGGCAGTTCTGCGACGAGCGTGCGGGTGGGTATCAGAAAGCTCTGCGGGACCCCGCCGGGCTGGATCACGACGACCATACCGGCCACGGCCCGCAGCTGTTCGTCCCAGACCGGGCTGCCGCTGAACCCCTGCTCGACGGGTACGCCGTGCGGATCTGCCTGCGAGAGCTGGACCCAGCCCTCCGCGGTGCCGCCGCGCAGCCGTCCGTAGTGCCAGACGCCGCCCGGGGAGCGGCGCGGGAAGCCCGGCACGCGTACGTCGTGGCCCCACACCCGCTCGGTGTCGGCCATGTTCAGCGGGCGGGTCCCGGGTATCGCCGCGGGCAGCCGGAGGACCGCGATATCGCCGGTCTGGTCCGCCCGTACCGGCACCCAGCGCTCGACCTCCGCCGCGCTGCCGCCCTCGGCGAAGGGCAGGTCGACGAAGACCTCGGTGCCCGCGGCGATCTCGTCCTCGCGAGGCCGGCCAAGGGCGTCGTTCACCACATGGGCGCAGGTCAACACCAGTTCGGGGGCGACGAGAAAGCCGGCTCCCGCGAGTTCGCCGCCGGGGCCCATGACCCGGACCACGGCAGCGGCCAGTGCTTCTTCGGGACTCCGTGACCCGGTCCCCGTGCCCGTCCCCGCAGCCGTCACTCCGACCTCCGCGCTACCGCGACCCCTTGGGTCAACTCTTAGAGAGAGTATCCCCGTTGATGTCACCGCGGGCACTTCTGTTCCAGGTCGGAGTGACTGCGGGATGGGCCGCTGTGGCGGTGCCGGCGAAGCGACCTCCACCTCGGCGGACAGGGAGACGCCGGCCCAGGGGACCGCTCGGCCCGCGCCATCCGCAACCGCTCCAGAGCCCCGGAGAGCGGGCGGCGCCCCTTGAACCTGCCGGCCTCTCCCCTACCGTCCCGCCGTCTGCCACACCGTTTTCGTCTCCAGGAACGGTGTGATCCGGGTGAGTCCCGGCAGCGCTGCCCAGTCGGGAGAGGGATCCGGGCGCAGTACGCGGGTGAGGGTGGCCGCCGCCGCGGTTTCCAGCTCTGTCGCGAGGTCGCCCGCCCCGGCCAGGTCGATGGCGTTGACGTCGGCGTGCGCGGCGAGGGTGGGGGCCAGGTCCGCTGTGCGGCCTGTCAGGATGTTGACGACTCCGCCGGGCAGGTCGGAGGTGGCGAGCGCCTCGGCGAGGACGAGGGCGGGCAGCGGGGCGCGCTCGCTCGCGACCACCACGGCGGTGTTGCCGGCGGCGATCACCGGGGCGAGGACCGCGACCAGCCCGAGCAGCGGCGCGTCCTGCGGGGCGAGGACGGCGACGACACCGGTGGGTTCGGGAGCGGAGTTGTTGTCGTAAGGACCCGAGACCGGGTTCCCCGTGCCCAGCACCTGGGCGATCTTGTCGGTCCAGCCCGCGTAGTAGACCCAGCGGTCGATGGCGGCCGACACCAGCTCCCGCGCCCTCGCGCGGGCGACGCCCCGCGCGTCCACGGTCTCCTGGACGAAGTGCTCGCGGCGGCCCTCCATCATCTCGGCGATCCGGTAGAGGATCTGGCCCCGGTTGTACGCGGTACGGGCGGCCCACGGCCCGAACGCCTTGCGGGCCGCGACGACCGCGTCCCGCGCGTCCTTGCGGGAGGCCAGCGCGGCGTGGCCGAGGTGGTCGCCGTCGGCTGAGGTCACGGGGATGCTCCTGCCCGACTCGGAACGGGGGAAGGCGCCTCCCACGTAGAGCTTGTAGGTCTTGTGGACCGGCAGCCGGGCGGGTACGGGTACGGAAGCGCGCGCGGGTGCCCGGTCGGGGGTGGTGGCCGATTCAGCCATTGAGGTATGCCTCCAGTCCGTGCCGTCCGCCTTCGCGCCCGTAACCGGACTCGCGGTAGCCGCCGAAGGGGCTGGCGGGGTCGAATTTGTTGAAGGTGTTGGACCAGATCACCCCGGCGCGCAGCCGGCCGGCCGTCCACAGCATGCGGCTGCCCTTCTCCGTCCAGATGCCGGCGGACAGCCCGTACGGGGTGTTGTTCGCCTTCTCGACGGCCTCCTCGGGGGTACGGAAGGTCAGCACGGAGAGCACGGGGCCGAAGATCTCCTCACGGGCGATCCGGTGCGCCTGGGTGATGCCGGTGAAGACGGTCGGGGCGAACCAGTAGCCGCGCGCGGGGAGTTCACAGGCCGGTGACCACTCCTCGCCGCCCTCTTCGCGTCCCGTTCTGGCGAGGTCCTGGATCCGGGCGAGCTGAGCGGCGGAGTTGACGGCGCCGATGTCGGTGTTCTTGTCCAGCGGATCGCCGAGCCGCAGCTTGGCCACGCGCTCCTTGAGCCGGTGGAGGACCTCCTCGGCGATGGATTCCTGGACCAGCAGCCGGGAGCCGGCACAGCACACATGCCCCTGGTTGAAGAAGATTCCGGTGACGATGCCTTCCACCGCCTGGTCGAGCGCGGCGTCGGCGTAGACGATGTTGGCGCCCTTGCCGCCGAGTTCGAGTGTGACGCGCTTGGCGGTGCCCGCGACGGTACGGGCGATCTCCCGGCCGATGCCGGTGGAGCCGGTGAAGGCCACCTTGTCCACACCGGGGTGGGCGACCAGGGCGCGCCCGGTGTCGCCCGCGCCGGTGACGATGTTGACGACGCCCGGCGGGAGTTCGGCCTCCTGGCAGATCTCCGCGAAGACCAGGGCGGTGAGCGGGGTGGTCTCGGCCGGCTTGAGGACCACGGTGTTCCCGGTCGCGAGGGCCGGGGCTATCTTCCAGGCGAGCATCAGCAGCGGGAAGTTCCACGGGATGACCTGGGCGGCGACACCGAGCGGCCGGGGGCTGGGCGAGCCCGGCACGGCGAAGGGCAGTTTGTCGGCCCAGCCGGCGTAGTAGAAGAAGTGGGCGGCGGCCAGCGGGATGTCGACGTCCCGGGTCTCCTTGATGGGCTTGCCGTTGTCGAGGGATTCCAGAACGGCCAGTTCGCGGGCGCGGTCCTGGATGATCCGGCTGATCCGGTAGAGGTATTTGCCGCGTTCCGAGGGGGTGGTACGGGACCACACGCCGTCGAAGGCGCGCCGGGCCGCCGCGACCGCGCGGTCCAGGTCCGCGTCGGTGGCCGCGGTCACCTCGGCGAGTGGCTGCTCGTCGGCGGGGTTGACGGTGGTCAGGGTCTTTTCGCCCGGCTCGGTGAACTCGCCGTCGATGAAGAGCCCGTAGGCGGACCGTAGGCGGACCGCTGCCCTCGACTCGGGTGCGGGCGCGTAGACGAGCGCGCCGGGGGCGGGGCGGGTGGTTTCTGACATGTGTGCCTGGTCCCTTTCAGTCCACGGAGTAGTAGTCGGGACCGGGGTACGTGCCGGTCGTCAGCTTCGCCCGCTGCATCAGCAGGTCGTTGAGGAGGCTGGAGGCGCCGATACGGAACCAGCGCGGGTCGAGCCAGTCGGCCCCGGCGATCTCGTTCACCAGCACGAGGTTGCGCAGGGCGTCCTTGGTGGTACGGATGCCACCGGCCGGCTTGACGCCGACCTGCCGGCCGGTCGCGGCGCGGAAGTCCCGTACCGCCTGGAGCATGACCAGGGTGACGGCGGGCGTGGCGGCGGGGGCGACCTTGCCGGTGGAGGTCTTGATGAAGTCGGCCCCGGCGTGCATGGCGAGCCAGGAGGCGCGGCGCACGTCGTCGTACCCCGCCAGCTCACCGGTTTCGAGAATGACCTTCAGATGTGCCGCCTCGCCGTCGGGACGGGCGCAGACTTCCTTGACGGCGACGATCTCCTCATACACCTTGCGGTAGTCCCCGGCCAGGAACGCTCCCCGGTCGATCACCATGTCGATCTCGGTGGCCCCGTCGGCGACAGCGGTCCGGGTGTCGAGGAGCCGGACCTCCAGCGGGGCGCGGCCCGCCGGGAAGGAGGTGGCCACGGAGGCGACGCCGACGGAGGTGCCCCGCAGGGCGTGTACGGCGACGGGCACGAGGTCGGGGTAGACGCAGACGGCGGCCACCGGCGGCACGCTCCGGTCGGCGGGGTCGGGCAGCTGCGCCTTCGTGGCCAGGGCCCGTACCTTGCCGGGGGTGTCGGCGCCCTCCAGCGTGGTCAGGTCGACCATCCGGATCGCGAGATCGATGGCGCGCGCCTTGGCGGTGGTCTTGACCGAGCGGGTGGCCAGATCGGCGACGCGGACGTGCACCCCCGCCTCGTCGACGCCGGGCAGGCCGTAGAGGAAGTCGCGGAGCGCGGCGTTGCCGGCGGCGAAGGCAGGCGCGGCGGATGGGACGGGGACGGTGGCGGCGTCAGGCACGGGAGCCTCGCTTCTCTATGAGCATGTTGAGGATGAGCGCGACCACGAGGATCAGTCCGGTGACGACCATCTGGAAAAAGGATCCGAGGCCCATCAGATTGCAGAGATTGCGCAGGACCGACAGCAGCAGTACGGCGACGAAGGTGCCCATCACCCCGCCGCGCCCGCCGAACAGATTGGTGCCGCCGAGGACGACCGCGGCGATGGCGTCGAGTTCGAGACCGTTGAACGCGGTGGGCTGGCCGATGGTGAGCCGCGAGGTCAGCAGTACCCCGGCCAGCGCGGAGAGCGCTCCGGAGATCGCGAAGACCGCGGTGATCACACCGCGCACCGGCAGACCGGAGAGGCGCGCGGCCTCCTTGTTGCTGCCGACCGCGTAGATGTACTCGCCGAAGGTGGTGCCGCGCAGGACCAGCCCGGCGGCGACGGCGACGGCCACGAAGATCAGGCCCACGATCGGTATGTAGCCGATGAACCCGCCGCCCAGCAGCTGGAAGGTGTGCGGGAGGTCGCCGCCGGCCGGCTCACCGTCGGTCAGCAGATAGGTCAGACCGCGCACGGCGGTCAGCCCGGCGAGCGTCGTCATGAACGCGGGCAGCGACAGATAGGCGGACAGCCCGCCCATGACGGCGCCGAACAGCGCGCCGGCGGCGAGGCTGATGGCGATCGCCAGCAGGAAGTTGATGTCCTTGTCGATCAGCAGCGCGACGGTCATCCCGCCGAACGCGGCCACACTGCCCACCGACAGATCGATCCCGGCGGTGAGGATGACCAGGGTCATCCCCACGGCGACGATCCCTGTCAGCGCCGACTGCTGGAGGAGGTTGGACATGTTGCGAGTGGTCAGGAACTCCGGCGCCAGCAGGCTCGCGACCACGCACAGCGCGAGGAAGACCAGCACCAGATTGAATTTGACGACGAGGTCGGCACCGCGCATGCGGGTGGATCCGGCCCCCGGACTCCGGTCGTCGGTGACCTGCTTCGGCTCGGCCGCCGTGGTGCGTGTGCTCATGATGGTGCTCCAGGGGGTGTCGCTCCGGTAGGTGTCGCGCCGGTGATGACGGTGTGCGCGATGGTGGTCTCGTCGGCGGTACGGGGGTCGAAGCAGGCCACGTTGCGGCCCTCGTGCAGTACCCAGATCCGGTCGGCGTTGGCGGTCAGCTCGCCCAGTTCACTGCTGGCGAGGAGGACGGCCACACCCTGATCGGCGAGTTGGCGGACCTGACGGTAGAGATCGGCCTTGGCTCCCACGTCCAGACCGCGGGTGGGTTCGTCGAGCAGCAGGACCCGGATCCCGCCCTTGGTGATCCACTTGGCCAGGACCACCTTCTGCTGATTGCCGCCGGACAACTTGCCCACCAGCTGGTCCGCCGAGGAGAAGCGGACCCCGAGATCCTTGAGCACCGGGGCGGCCAGCCGGCGGCCCAGCCGGCGGGGTGCGAGCCAGGGCCGCCGGCCGAGGGCGGTGACGGCGGCGTTGCGGCCGACCGACAGGCCCGGCATCAGCCCCTGCTCCTTACGGCTCTCCGGTACGAGTGCCAGCCCGGCCCGTACGGCGGCGGCGGGGCTGCTCAGCCGTACGGCGGCGCCGTCCAGCGTGACCGAGACCGTGGCTCCGGTGTCCCCGAACAGCGCCTTGAGCAGTGTGGTGCGGCCGGCCCCGCCGAGCCCGGCGAGTCCCACGATCTCGCCGGCCCGCACCTCGATCCCGGCGACATCGATCAGCCCCGGGCCGCGCACGGAGTGGATCTCCAGCAGGGGCGGCCCCTGCGGACGGGGCCGTTCGGTGGTTCCGGTGAGTTTCCCGGCCGTACCGATCATGTCGCCGACCAGTTCGTCGGCCGTGGTGGTGGCCAGCTCCCGCACGGCGACCGACCGGCCGTCGCGCATCACCGTGGCCCGGTCGCCGATCTCCATCACCTCGTCCAGCCGGTGCGAGATGTAGATGACGGAGCGGCCCTGCGCGGTGAGCGAGCGGATCACCTCGAACACCTTGCGCAGATCGCTCTCGCCGAGGGTGGCCGAGGGTTCGTCCATGACGATGACCCGCGCGTCGGCGGTCAGCGCCTTGGCGATGGCGGTCAACTGCTGTGCCGCGATGGGCAGATCACGTACGAGGGTGTGTACGGAGAACTCCCCGCCGACCCTGGCCACGGCGGCGCGGGCCAGCTCGGCGCGCTCCTTGCGGCGTACGAAGGGCCCGTACGAGGGCGCATGGCCGAGCAGCAGATTCTGAGCCACCGTCAGATCCGGTACGAGATCCAGCTCCTGGTAGATCACGGCGATCCCGGCGGCCATCCCCGCCTGCGGGCTGGTCAGTTCGACAGGCTCCCCGTCGAGCAGGATCTCGCCCTCGTCCGGCCGGTAGGAGCCGGCGAGGATCTTCATCAATGTGCTCTTGCCCGCGCCGTTCTCACCGAGCAGACAGTGGGTCTCCCCGGCGCGCACGATCAGTTCGGCACCGTTGTTGGCGAGGGTTCCGGGGAAGCGCTTGACGATGCCGCGCATGGACAGCCGCGGTGTCCCGCCCTCGGTGTCCCGATGGCTCATGGCTCCTCCTTTCCGGATGTCGGGGCTCTCCGCTCTCATCGCTCCTCGCACTGGTTCGGGTTGAGCAGATGGGACGCGGTGTGATGGTCGGTGACGAGGGTGTTGCACAGTCCGCTGGAGACCACCGCCGCGCACACCGCGTGTTTGGCGGCGCCGGAGACGACGGCCACCGATACGGCGCTGTGGCGCAGATGGTCCAGCGGGAGGCCGAGGGTGCGGTCGTCCAGCGATCGGTCCACGATCGCGCCCCGCGCGTCGATGAACCGGCCGGCGACATCCCCGACCGCTCCGGCGGCGGCCAGCCCCGCCAGGTCCTCCGCCGTCAGATAGCCGGAGCTGACCAGGACGGAGTCGGCGCCGATGGCGCCTGGGCTGAACAGGACCGTGTCCGCCGCGGCGGCCTGGGTGAGGACGTCCGCGACCGCGCTGTCCTGTTCGAGGAGCCGGCGCGTGGCCTCCTGTTCCACGATGGAGGGCGCGGGCAGCACGCTGAGGGTGCCCTGCGCGAGGTGCGCGATCCGTCCCGCCATGTCCTGTGCGGAGGTGGGGGTACGGGAGCGGCTGAGCCCGCCGTTGATCTGGACGACATGGACGCCGGTCGCCCAGCCCGGGTTCAGCCGGGACGCGAGCAGGTCCAGCGTACGGCCCCAGGAGACGCCCAACTGCTTCGGCGCGGGCTGGAGCCGGGCGAGGTAGTCGGCCCCGGCCTCGGCGACCCGGGCGCGCAGGCGTTCCTCGTCGTCGCCCCGGTCGGCGGCGACCACGACGGCGTCGCGCAGCCCGAAGACGTCCCGCAGCCGTTCTTCCAGGCCGCGCATCCGGGCCTTGGGGTGGACGACCTCGATCCGTACGATCCCGGCCTGCCGGGCGTCGGCCAGCAGCCGGCCGACCTTCCAGCGGGTGAAGTGCAGTTCCTCCCCGATCTGCTCCTGCGTCCTGTTCTGCTCGTAGTACAGGGAGGCGACCTGGTAGAGCAGGGCCTCGTCCTCGATGTTGGTCATCCGGACCTCCTTGTCCGTTGCCGGGATCCGCGTCCGCTGCCGGGATCCGCCGGTCCTTCGTCCGGCCGGTCAGCTGCCCGGGTCAGCCCGGTTGACGGTCCGGCGCGCTGAGCCGGTGGGCGATCGCACGGGTGGCCTCGGTGGCGGCGCGGTAGTCCGCGTAGCCGCGTTCGAGGACATCGCGGTGGGTGGGGTCGGGTTCCACGATCTGTACCCGTGGAGCGAACCCCGCGGCGGCCTCGGTGAGCGAGGCCGCCTGGCCGGAGCCGACGGCGGCGGTGACCGCGCAGGCCCGCAGGGTCAGATTGTCCTCACTGACCAGACGCAGCGGACGGCCCAGCACATCGGCGGTGGTACGCAGCCAGAGCGGGTTGTGTCTGATGCCGCCCGAGACGAACACCTCGTCCACGAGGATCCCGCCGTCGACGAAGGACTCCAGCACCTGCCGGGTGCCGTAGGCGACGCCCTCGACGGCTGCCCGGTAGACCTCCGCCGGCCGGCTGCCGAGGGTCAGTCCGAGGACGGCGCCCCGCAACCGGGGGTCGCGCAGCGGGGTGCGGTTGCCCATGAAGTAGTCGAGGACCGTCAGCCCGTGGGCCCCCGGCTCCAGCGCCGTGGCCTCCTTGATCAGTTCCGGCAATTCCGCGCGTGGCCTGCCGAGGAGCTGCTCCCCGGCCCACGTCAGTACGGATCCCGAGGTGACCTGACCGCCCTCGACCAGCCAGCGCCCGGTGTTGAGGGCGTCCGGGTAGGGGCCCCAGACGGTCGGCGGGAAGACGGGTTCGTCGATCTCCGTGACGAAGGCGGTGGACGTACCGGAGACGACCGAGACCCGGCCCGGCCGCGCCCCGCCGACGGCGAGCAGGGAGAGATGGGCGTCGATGCCTCCGGCGCAGACCACGGCCCCGCCGGTGATCCCGAGCTCCTCGCGGGCCGCCGCCCGTACCGGCGCGACGGGGTCGCCGACCGGGACGATCCGGTCGGGAAGCTTGTCCCGCAGATCGGGCACACCGAACTCGGCATAGAGATCGTCGGGCAGCCCGGCGCCGCGCGGGTCGTAGTTCCACTTGCAGACGGCGTTCATCCGTGAACCGGTCCATTCGCCGGTCAGCCGCCACACGAGATAGTCCACGGCCTCGGTGATGTGGCGGGCCACGCGGTAGACCCCGGGCTCGTGACGGGCCAGCCACATCGCCTTCGGCACGAGCCACTCGACGGCGTCGGAACCGCCCGCGTACCGCAGCACGGGGTGGTCCGACCGGGCCGTCAGCTCCGACTCGGCGCTGGCCCGGCTGTCCATCCAGAGCAGCGCGGGACGCAGCGGCCGCCCCGCGCCGTCCAGTACGGCGACTGTCGACGCGGTGGTCGCGACGGCGACGCCGGCCACCGGGGGCGAGCCCGCCTCGGCGAGCGCGGCGCGGGTGGCGGTCACCACGGCGCGCCACCAGTCCTCGGGGTCCTGCTCGGCCCGGCCGGGGTCCGGGAAGGAGGTCGGATAGCCGCTCTGGCTGAGGCCGAGCGCCTCTCCCCCGGCGCTGTAGACGGCGACGCGGGCACTCTCGGTCCCCAGATCGATGGCAAGGAGCGCGGTCATGGGCGGACTCCCTTCGGCAGGACGGTCACAGACAGTCTCCGTTCGGCAGGAAGAGAACCTTGGAGCTGAACATGGAACGCTCACCGAGCCGGTGCAGGGTGCTTGACACGTCGTCGAGGCCCAGCTCGTGAGTGATCATGAACTTCCAACGGAGGCTGCCGTCGCCCATGGCGCGGGCGGCGGTGCGCCACTCGTCGCCGGGGAAGGGCGCGGAGAAGGAGTTCCAGGCGCCGTGCAGGGTGATCTCGCGGCGCAGAAAGTTACTGAAGGTGGACTTGGGCAGGACGACCGGGTCGTGCGGGATGCCGATGAAGACGGCCTGGCCGTGCCGGGCGGCGAGCGTGACCGCCTGGTCGGCGGTGGCCGGCACCCCGGCGGACTCGATGATCACGTCGTACCCGGGGCCCGCGAGTTCGGCGGCCCGCGCCGGCGTGGCGGCGGTGTGGGTGGCGCCGGCCTCCAGGGCCATGGCCGCCTTCTGCTCGCTCACGTCGATCGAGAGCACCTCGCTCGCTCCGGCCAGCCGCGCCCACTGGATGGCGAACAGACCGATGGGTCCCGCGCCGACGACCGCGACCCGGTGGCCGATGCGCAATGCGGTACGCCAGACGGCGTGCAGGGCGATGGCGGCGGGGTCGAGCATGGCGGCGGCGCGCGGGTCGAGATCGGCGGGCAGAACCATCAGATTGCCCTCGGGGACGGTGACGTACTCGGCGTAGGCGCCAGCACGCCGGCTGCCGAAGTAGTCGTAGTCCTCGCAGAGGCTGAAATGTCCCTGGGCGCAGGGGGCGCAGCGGCGGCAGGGGATCAGCGGCGGTACGGCGACGAGGTCGCCCTCCTTGACCGTGCCCGCGGCGGCGAGTTCCGCGCCGAGCGCCACGACATGGCCGGAGAACTCGTGGCCGCAGATCAGCGGGAGGTGGTACGCGCCGCCGGGCCGCAGCATCCGGGGGATGTCCGAGCCGCAGACTCCGCAGGCGGCGACGCGGACGAGTGCTTCCCGGGGCGCGGGTTCCGGTACGGGAACCTCCTCGACGCGAATGTCGCCCGGGGCGTGGAGCAGGGCGGCTCGCATGGTCTGCGGCATGTTCGTATCGCTTTCTCGGGTGGGGCCGGGCACACGGTCGGATCCGGCCGGTGGCATGGGGCGCGGGGTCATTCCTTGCCCGTGAGCGCGAAGGTGCCGGAGCCGGTGTAGGTAGCGGCGTCGGCACGGTCGATCAGGCCGGTTCCGGCGTCGACGGAGGCGGGGACCTTCTTGCCGGCCTGGACGTCCAGCGCGGTCGTCACGGCGGTGGCACCCAGCGAGATCGGGTCGTTGAGCGCGGTGGCGAGGTACGGGCCGTCGGACGCGATGGACTTGACCGCCTCCATCAGACCGTCGACCCCGGCGACCCTGACGTCGGTGCGGTTGTTCTCCTTGAGTACCTGGAGCGCGCCAAGAGCCATGTCGTCGTTGTGCGCGTAGACCGCCTTGACGTCGGGGTTCGTCTGGAGGAGGTCCTGCATGGCGGTGACGGCCTTGGAGCGGATGTAGTCGCAGTAGGGGCCCGGCACGATCTTGATCTTGCTGTTGGCGGCCACGGCCTCGTGGAACCCGGCGCTGCGGTCGCGGGCCACCGCGCCGCCGGCATCGCCCTTGATCTCGATGACCTTGCCGCCCTGGGCGCCGAGTGCCTTGGCGACCTCCGCGCCGACGAGCCGGCCCATCTCCTTGTTGTCGCGGCCGACATGCGCGACGGCGCCCGAGGGCACCGGGCGGTCCACGGTCACCACCGGGATGCCGGCGGCCTTGGCCGCGGCCAGCCCCGCCTTGACGCCCTTGGGGTCGACGGGGTTGACCAGCAGGACATCGACGCCGCGCGTGATCAGGTCCTGGATGTCGTTGTTCTGCTTCGTCACGTCGTCACCGGCGTCGGCGAAGTTCAGCTTGGCCCCGGCCTTCTTGGCGGCCTGCTCGGCTCCGGTGCGCAGCTGGACGTAGAAGGGCGACTGCTGGGTCGCCTGGCTGAAGCCGATGGACAGGCTGCCCGTGGACTTCTTGCCACCGCTCTCCGTGCCACCGGGGGTGGTGGAGACGGAACAGGCGGCAAGTGACGCAAGGGCCGATGTCGCGACAAACATCCCGAAGATGCGCTTCATACGCATGTGGGCCTCCAAATGTGGTCCTGGCCAGGGACAGTAGGTGCCGTATTAACCTCACGGCAACACATGCGGTTTTTTTTGCTCTCATGCGCAGAGACGCCACTGACCTGGTGTGATCCGCCGCATGCGAGGGGTTGATGCGGGGAGGCCCGCCCGCGCGGGCCGTGTCGACGGCGTGCCGGCCTGCTGGAGTTCGACAGCAAGACGCGTGCAGTTGTCGTGGACCGCGGTCCCTGTCAGCTGCTGCCGGCGGGCGAAGGACTTCTCCTCGTTGCGAGGCTCATCCCCCGAGATGCACACGCGCGGCGAGGAGTGTGTCCGGCACCTCGGGAAGGCCGCGGGACGTCCTGAGGGGCCATCTGTCGTTCGGCGTCGAGGACCCGTTCCTCGGCGATCACCAGCACCGGATCCACGCTGGGGAGACAGCAGGTCAGCTCGGCCGCGCCAGGTAGACCGTCGCGAGCACTCCGCCTGTCTTCCATACCGGTCCCGTTGCTCGGCCCCTGCCGACAGCAACGTCCACCGAGCGTGGTCACACCGCGGGTTTCAGCTCCTGCTCGGCCCAGACGGTCTTGCCCTCAGCCGTGTACCGGGTGCCTCGTCGTCGGGAGACCCGCTCGACGATGAAGAGGCCTCGGCCGCCCTCGTCGGTCGTACGGGCATGGCGCATGCGCGGGGTGGTGTCGCTGGCGTCGGAGACCTCGCAGACCAGCACTTGGTGTCGGATCAAACGGAGGGTGACCGGTGCGGCACCGTATCGAATGGCGTTGGTGACCAGTTCGCTGACGATGAGTTCGGTGGTGGCCGCGAGTTCCTCAAGTCCCCACTCGGTCAGCTGACCGGCGGCCAACGCGCGGGCCCTGCCGACGACGACCGGCTCGTTCGGCAGCTCCCAGGAGACGACCTGGGTCGGTCCGAGAGAGCGTGTCCGCGCGAGGAGCAGGGTGGCGTCGTCGAACTGCGCTTGGCTCGGCAGGGTGTCGACCACGGCCGAGCAAAGCTCTTCCAGGGGTCCGTCCGGTTGTGCCGCCAGGGCGCCGCCCAGGCGGCACAACCCCGCGTCGATGTCCTGGTCGCGGGTCTCGACCAGTCCGTCGGTATAGAAGGCGAGCACACAGCCCTCGGGCAGTTCCAGCTCCACGGCTTCGAAGGAGGCCATCCCGACACCGAGCGGCAGGCCGGGCGGAAGGTCGGGGAAGGTGACCTGGCCTTGTGGCGCGATGATCGCGGGTGGCGGGTGCCCGGCTCGTGCCATCGTGCAATGCCGCGTCACCGGGTCGTAGACGGCGTAGAGGCAGGTGGCCCCCGCAGCCACGGCGGTGTCGTCCTGGAGGTCGGTGCTTTCCTCGGCGAGGCGGTCGACCGTGTCGTCGAGGTGGGCCAACAGCTCGTCGGGGGCCAGGTCCATGTTCGCGAGCGTATGCACCGCCGTGCGGAGCCTGCCCATGGTCGCCGCGGCGTTGATGCCGTGCCCGACGACATCGCCCACGACGAGCGCGACCCGGGCGCCGGACAGTGGGATCACATCGAACCAGTCACCTCCCACGCCGTCCTCGGTGTCCGCGGGAAGGTACCGGGAAGCCACCTCTACGGCGTCCCCCCCGGTGAGGCGGCGCGGGAGCAGGTTGCGCTGAAGTGCGAACGCCGCGGTACGTTCGCGAACGTACCTGCGGGCGTTGTCCAGTGCCAGCGCGGCGCGACTGACGAGCTCCTCGGCGAAGAGCAGATCGTCCGCCTCGAATGGGGCCGGGTCGTCCATGCGCATGAAGGCCGCCACCCCGAGCACCGCCCCGCGCGCGTGGATCGGCACGACCATCAGGGAATGCATCCCGTACTTGCGGATCGTCTCCGACCGCCACGGATCCTGACCGAGCCACGCACTGCGGACGTCCAGCACCGGTTCCAGGTGGGATCTGCCCGAGGTCAGGACATGGGTGAAGGGCGAGGGCGCGGGAACGAAGGCTTGCTCCCCCCGCGACCAGTGGGACTCCGGAGCCCCCTCGTGGATCGAGGCGACGCCGGCTCGGCGGAAGGACGATACAAGTCCGTTCGTCGCGCCGAGCCTGGCCAGGGACTCCTCGCCCAGCGATACCGACTCCGCCAGGTCGACGGTGACGTATTCCGCGATGCGCGGCACGGCGAAGTCGGCGAGTTCCTGCCCGGTCCGCATCACGTCCAACGTGCTGCCGATCCGCGTGCTGGCCTCACTGAGGAAAGCCAGACGCTCCCGCGCCCGCTGTCTGTCCGTCACATCGACGCTCATGACGCACACGCCCAGAGTGTGGCCCTGAGCGTCTTCGAGGCGGAAGTAGGAGGTCGAGAACGAGTTCCCCCGGCGTGGGTCCGTTCTGTCCAGTCCATCCGGCAGACACACCCGGTACGCGTGGTCGACTATCGGGGTGCCGCTCTCCAGGACCTGCCGCATCACCGCCTCGACCTTTTCGGCCTCGCTTCCCGGCAGCACCTCTGTCAGTCGCCGCCCGAGCCGTTCTTCGCGGGTGAGGCCGTCCTGAAGTGCCAGGGCGTCGTTCACCCAAGTGCAGCGCAGCTCCGGATCGCGGACGGCGATGCCGATCGGGGCGCTGGACAGAAGCGACTCCATTCCCGTCCCGTCCACCGGCCAGGAGGAGGTCCCGCTCATGCCGGTCGCGGAGACGAGCCAATGGGTCCGCCCGCCCTGCCCCGCCAGCGGGCAGGCCCGGAGGGTCACATCCAGGCGGCTGCCATCGCGATGGCGGAGCCCGACGACGCCGGACCAGTCGCACTCGGTACGGCCCTGCTCCGCGCACGCCGATGCCTTCATGATGTCCTCCGGGGCTGCCAGCACCTCCGTGGCGGAGCGGCCGACCGCGTCTGCGGCCGAGAAGCCGACAAGCCGCTCAGCGACCTGACTCCACCCGACCACCGTCCCTATCGCATCGACGATCGCCACGGCGGCGCCGCTCGTCTGCCCCGCCCCGCTTCCAGCGTTCGGCGCCATGTCCTCACCTGTGGCCATCGTGGCCATCCCTCCTGTGGGGTGCGTCCCGGACGGCGGGACCTGTATCGGCGATGCGATCGAGCCAATCCGACAGCAGCGCGCGCTCGGCACGCGTCACCGCGGTGGTGTCGCCGTCGCGCAACGCCTCGCGCAGGGCCACGGCTCGGCCGGCGATGTCCGTCACCGCCTCCCGCTCACACTGACCTACGGTCGAGATCGCTCGCAGTACGTGTTCGCGGGCGACCGTCGACAGGTCGAGATCCCGCTCAGGAGACGGAGTCGCGATCAGTGACAGCACGGCACCGAGGCCACTGGCGTGCATGAGCCGAGTCGCGCGCTCCACACTCATGCGGAGCCGGCCGGCGACCGCCACCCGGGCGAGGTTCCGGCGCAGGATCGCCTGGGTCTCCAACCCCGCGGGAACGTCCCCTCGGTAACGCCCTTCGCCGAACATCAGCACGTAGAAGCCCGGCCGCGAAAGTCCGAACTCCACATGCAGGTTCCACGAGCGGCGCAGGTCGGTGATGGGATCGTCGGTTTCTTCCAGGGCCCGCTTCTCGATGAGGTACTGCCGGAACCCGTAGGCCGCGAGCGCGTTGAGCAAGCCCTCCTTGTCACCGAACAGCCGATACAGCGTCGGTGGCTGAATCCCGGCCGCGGCGCTCACCGCCCGCGTGGAGACAGCCGCGCGGCCCTCGCTTGTCAAGAGATCCGCTGCGGCGCCCAGCACCCGTTCCCGAGTACGCATGCTTCGGTTCTGCATAATTCATCACTATTACCATATTTCCGATCTCATTGATATGATTTTCGAGATTTGTGAGAGTCTGGTAACATTCGCGGCTTTCAGGGAGGCCGCGCAGTCCAGTACCGCCGATGGCGGCAGTGAAAGCGCCCGTCTCCACGAGCCAGGGGTGACCAGCGGCAGTGACGTTTTTGCCTGCTGCGTCACGCGGTCGGCGCAGCCTGCCGCATCGACGCGACCTCGATCACCTCGGCGACGACCTGATGTCCCGCATGGCCGGGATCCTGGAAGAGGCCTTCAAAAGCACCACGTGCTACGGGCACATCCGAGCGCGGCCCGTCAGCGACAACCGCGGGCGTTGAGCCGCGCGGCCTGACGCGTCAGGTGGTCGCGCTCGGCGAGGTTGGGTGCCTTCTGGGCCGCCTCGGCGTACAGCCGTGCCGCCGTCGCCAGGTCGCCGTCGCGCTCGTGAAGGTACGCCGCCACCGCGGCGTGGCGGGGCAGCGAGCCGTCCAGCGCCATGAGCGCCGCCAGGCCGGCGCGCGGTCCGCCGGCCTGGCGGACGGCCACCGCCCGGTTGAGCCGGACGACCGGGCTGTCGGTCAGGCGCGCGAACTCGTCGTACCACTCGACGATCTGCACCCAGTCGGTCTCCTCGGCGGTGAGCGCGTCAGCGTGGAGTGCCGCGATGGCGGCCTGGGCCTGGAACTCGCCCAGCCGGTCGCGGGCGAGGGCCGCCTGCAGGATCTCGACTCCCTCGGCGATCAACTCGGTGTCCCACCGTCCGCGGTCCTGCTCGGCGAGCGGCACCAGGCAGCCGTCGGGCGCGGTCCGGGCGGCGCGCCGGGCGTGGTGGAGCAGCATGAGGGCGAGCAGCCCCGCCACCTCGGGGTGGTCGATCGCGGCCGCGAGCTGCCGGGTGAGCCGGATGGCCTCGGCGGCGAGGTCGACGTCGCCGGAGTAGCCCTCGTTGAAGACCAAGTAGAGGACGCGCAGCACGGTGGTGACGTCGCCGGCCCGGTCGAACCGCACGCCGGAGACGGTGCGCTTGGCCCGGCTGATGCGCTGTGCCATGGTCGCCTCGGGCACCAGGTAGGCCTGGGCGATCTGGCGGGTGGTCAGCCCGCCGACGGCGCGCAGCGTGAGCGCGACCGCGGACGACGGCGTCAGCGACGGGTGGGCGCACAGGAAGTAGAGCTGGAGCGTGTCGTCCACCGCGGGCGCGGGTCCGGGCGCCGGCTCCTCGTTGACGAGGTCCTCACGCCGGCGGCGGGCGGTGTCCGCCCGGGCCGCGTCGAGGAACCGGCGCCAGGCCACGGTGACCAGCCAGCCCTTCGGGTCCCGCGGCGGATCGGGCGGCCAGACGCGGACCGCCTCGACCAGCGCGTCCTGGACGGCGTCCTCGTCCGCCGCGAAGTCGGCTCCGCGGCGGACGAGGATCCCGAGCACGCTCGGCGTGAGGCTCCGGAGCAGGACCTCGTTCACCTCGGGGTCACTCCGTGATGGTGTGGGGCGCGGCCAGGAACGGGCGCACCTCCAGCCACTCGTGGATCGGCGCCCCGCCCGCCCCGGGGGCGGCCGACAGTTCCCCGGCCAGCTCGATAGCGCGCTCGTAGCTGTCGACGTCGATCACCATCCAGCCGGCGATGAGGTCCTTGGTCTCGGCGAATGGGCCGTCGGTGACCGGCGGGCGCCCCTCGCCGTCGTACCGGACGAACGTCCCCTCAGGGGCGAGCGCCTGACTGCCGACGAACTCGCCTGTCCCCTCGAGCCGGGCCGCGAAATCGTTCATGTACTGCACGTGGGCCGAGATCTCCTCCGGCGTCCACTGGTCCATGGGCGCATCGTTGACCGAAGCCGGGGCGCCGCGGTAGTGCTTGAGCAGCAGGTACTTGGCCATCGTGTTTCTCCTCGGTGCTGGTGCGACCCATTGTGGTCGCGTTCATCGCGGGGACGGAGCCGGTCACGAGTTCTCGACATCGCCGTCCGAACTTTTTTGGCTCTCGTAGATGAGCCTGGATGAGCCGTCTCGCGGTGCCCGGGTCCAGGGCGTGGCACGAGGGCGAGACCGAGCGAGGCCTTCCAGGATCAGCAGCGACCGAGCAACTGAATCAGGAGAAGGACAACCCGCCCTACCGGATCCCCCGCACCCTGCTCACCTGTGTCGAGCGCCTCACGAACCCGACTTCACCAACGACAGGATCCGGACCCTGCTCGCCACAAATGGCACGTGCCCCGCACCGGCGTCCGTCGACCACATCCCCCTTCAGCCGAACGAGCCGCCCCAGGCTGATCTACGAAGAGCCGATTGGCCGGGCCCTGCAGACCATCACCCGTGACTGAACCCGCACGGCAAGCGTCCTGCCCCTATAAGACGCAGATCACAACAGAAGCGACTATGCCGATACCGTGCCCGACCCCTGAACCCGGTAGCGCAGGTACACCACGCCACTGGCGAAGCGGCGCTCCTCGGCCATATCGAGCCTGGCACGGACCCCTTCCGGGAAGACCCGTGTGCCACCGCCCACGACGATGGGCGTGACGAACAGGTGGCATTCATCCACCAGGCCGGCCCGCATCGCCTGGCCGGCGAGCGTCGGACCGCCCACACTGACGTTCCCGCGCTCCTTCAGCGCCCGAACGTCCTCGGGGTCGAATCGCCGCTCGATCCGCGTCCGCGCACTGGGCGCGGCCCGCAGAGTGCTCGAATAGACGACCTTGTCCGCGGAGCGCCATATCCCGGCATAGTCCCGCGCCGCGGACGACTGCCCGTCAACGGAAGCAGTCTCCCAGTAGCGCATGACCTCGTACATCCGGCGCCCGTACAGATACGTCCCGGTCCCCCGCTCGAGGTCGTTGACGAAGGCGTGCACCTCCTCGTCCGGCTCGGCCCAGCCGAACTCCCCCTCGGAATCGGCCGTGTAGCCGTCGAGCGACGCGATCACCGAGTAGATCAGCATTCCTGCTCCCACCAGCAAGTCGTTAGTGATGACAGACCTCTTCGACCGCCCTCGCGGCTGCCCGCAAGGCCGAGCCCTACCCCGAACTCGCCGCCGAGCTCACACCTGCTCGCGGTCGGCCGACGCCCGGCAGCATAGCCACATGTCAAACACAGCGAATCTCTATCGGGATCCCGAAGGCCGGGTTCGGTCGGCCGAAGGGCTCAGGTCCTGCCCGGCCGGTCTTCGTGGGCCACGGCACGGGGGTATCCCCCGCACCAGACGCCGCAGGCTGATCCACGAAGATAGACCGGACAGGACCTGACCGCTTGAGTCTCCCGTAGGGGGAGACAGCAAAGTGGACAACATGAACGGCGACGCGCTCTACGCGATTGGTGACCTTGCCCGGCGAACCGGGCTGACAGTGAAGACCATTCGGTTCTACTCCGACGCGGGAATCGTGCCGCCGACCGACCGAAGCCCGGCCGGCTACCGGCTCTACGACATCGACGCCGTCACACGTCTCGATCTCGTGCGTACCCTGCGCGACCTCGGGCTGGACCTTTCCGCCATCAGGAAAGTCCTCGACCGAGAAGCCTCCGTACCCGAAGTGGCTTCGACGCACGCCGATGCCTTGGACGTGCAGATTCGTACCCTCCGTCTGCGGCGAGCGGTACTGAGAGCGGTAGCCAAGCGTGGCCCTACACCTGAGGAGTTGGATCTCATGCACAGACTCGCCAAGCTCTCCGACCGCGAACGACAGCGACTGGTGAACGACTTCATCGACGACGCCTTCGGCGGTCTTGACGCCAACCCGGAGTTCGTGGCCATGATGCGTTCGGCCATGCCGCAACTCCCCGACGATCCGGCTCCCGAACAGGTCGAGGCGTGGGTCGAACTCGGAGAACTCTGCCAGGACGCGGACTTCGGGTCCGCTGTCCGAAGGATGGCTGAATTCCAGGCCGCGGAGCGGGCGCAGGGCGACACAACCGGCCTGCATCATGATCTGACCACAGCGGTGCGTGAGCAGGTCGAGGAAGCTCTCGCGGCAGGAATCGAGCCGACGTCCGACCTGGCGGCGCCCGTTGTCGACTCCCTCACCGTTCTCTATGCCGAGACTTTCGGCCGCACCGACGATGCCGACCTGCGACGCCGGCTCGTCACCCGGTTGGAGACCGGCGCGGACCCCAGGGCGGAGCGCTACTGGCAGCTTCTGTCGACCATCAACGGCTGGCCGGTGCCGCCTGCTCTCGCGCCGGTCTTCGGTTGGTTCATCACCGCCCTGCGCACTCAGCTGAGCCGATAGAACACCGCCCAGCCCCGGACACCTCTGCCGCAGGGATGACGGATCGCCGAGCAAGCGGGCCGGGGCTGCCAGTTGGCCTCTGTCCGCTCTTCGGCGGGGGCCCGGGGGCGACGCGGTAGGAGTCACTGCGCACTCGGGCTGTGGCCCTGCACGGAATGTGTGTCTATCAGTGAGGGGACCAGCCACACATTCCGTGCAGGGCTGTGATTTTGGCGAAGCTCAGTGCTCCAGCTTGTCGTCGCGGCAGCCCTTCGGCGCGGACACCGGGTTGCAGCGGGCGGCGTCCGGGCCGGGCAGTGAGACGAAGAAGTCCCGATCGTAGCGAGCGGACATGCCGGCCGCCGGGAAGTCAGTGGAGACGATCTGGGCGCCGCTGTCCAGCGCCAACTCACGCATGGTCGTGTCGCGGCTGAGCACGGTGCTCATCGGCACGTCGGAACGGGTCCGTACGATGTACCCGCGTTTGACCAGATCCGCGATCTCCGCCGCGTTCGCGCCGCTCGGGTCGTTGCGCTTCATGAACGCGGCCGAGGGGGTGCCCGGTGCGGAGTCGGTGAACAGCACGCGGCCCTCGAGGTTCGGGTGGCCGGCCAGGTAGGAGGTGCGCACCTCGTTGGTGTTGTCCATCGCGAACATCACCTTGCCGGTCGACTGAGCCACTGTGGGCCAACCGCGCTGCAGAACAGACTGCTCGAGAGTCAATCCGGGCCGGCGAACGTCGTCGGGAGTGATCAGCTGGTTGCCGTCGAAGACCGAGCGGATCTCGTGCTCGAGCGTCCGGAAGGTCGACTCCTCCCACGGGGGGCTTTCGACGCCGCCGAGGCGTTCGAAGCGGTCTTCGCTGGCCTTGAATTCCAGCATCACCAGCAGCGGGACATGTCCGGGGTTGTTCTGCGACCAGCCACGAATCTGCTTCAGGCACTCGGTCAACTGGACGCAGGTGGTGTTGTAGTCGGCGTCGACCATGTGGAAGACCTTCGTGCCGGGTTCCCCCCAGGCCGGGTCCGCGAGTGGAGGAAGGCCCGCGTTCTTGCGGACCAGCGGCCAGTTGTACAGGCCGCCCTTCGGATCGGGCACGACGTCGAGTTCGACTGAGCGGACCTCCTGCTCGTCCAGCTGCTCGGTCAGCGGCGCATGCGAGTAGTACAGGTTCGGGTTCGCTCCGGGGTCCACCTCCAACTGGGCACGCTGTTCAGCGCCGGAGAGTTCACGGTGGTAACTGTTGTGTGTGGCCACCACCTGGATTTCGTTGATGCGTGTGCCGCCCTTGTTCGCGGCTGCCTGCGACGAACCCGTCGAAGCCGCCAGCGTTGCAAGTCCGGTGAGAGCGGCGGCGACGGCCAGCCAGCGGGGGAGAGACATGCGGTTCCTTTACGGCCAAGGGGGGGGTGGGTACGACCACCGTCCACGTTGGGAAACCCGGGTGGACCTGTTGTATCGTCAGCCGGCTGATCAACCGTCTCGAAAGTGAATCTTGGTCGTCCCGGAAGGTTGCCTCCCCCGCTGGACAGTCGACCCCCATAGGCTCTCGTCATCGAAGACGACCACGCCGTCCGGGAGCGCCTCTGCGAAGGGGGCCGATTCGGTGTCTACGGACAGCGTGCCGTCGCCGCGCTTGGACACGGACCGGACTCCCCGTACCAGGAGATACGGAGTCCGGGGCCCTTCCAGCGGCGACGAAGATCTGCCCGGGGTTCACAGTGCCCGCCTCGGGGTATCTGCCCCAACCCGACCTGGTCCCCGGATACTTCTCGATGGTTGGCCGTGACCGTGCCCACCTCCGGTGTGGTGGAGGTGGGCACACAGTGGCGCGCGTTCTCGCGTGGTCAGACTTCCGTCGCGTCCTTCACGTACGGCGACGTTGCTGTCGCGGCCCCCGGGACGGCAGCGCGCTCGTGGCCGCCTTCGCTGAGGCCGAACCGCTCGTGGAATTTCGCAGGACGCGAGGCGCGTACCACGCGGAGCGGCCGAGCAGGCGCATGGCGGCGGGGACGAGTACGCCGCGTACGGCGACGGCGTCGATGAGGATCGCCAGTCCGCTGCCCAGGCCGAACATCTGCATGAAGCTGATCTTGGCAGTGCCGAAGGCGAAGAAACTCACCGCGAGCAGGCAGGCCGCCGTGGTGACGATGCGTCCGGTGTGGCCGAGGCCGTCGGACACGGCGGTCTCTTCCAGCGCGAACTGTTCGGCGGGTTCACCGCGGCCCAACTCGCCGCGGCCGACACCCACGCGCTCTCGTCCCCGCTCCGGGCACATCTTGGGCACTTGTCACCGGACGGTCCGGGAGCCCTGCCGCCCCCCGCGACCGCTCTCCTCCTGGGCGCGTGGGGGCACATGCACGGCCTCGTCGTCCTGGAGGTGTTCGGGCACACCTCTTTCATCGGTGACCACCAGGCCGAGATCTTCCGCATGGCGATGCGGAACCTGCTTGAGGACGTCCACCGCCGGATACCCGTACGCGCGAGCGGGCTGCCGTCGGCCGACTGAAGTGTGTTGCCGAAGGACCCGCGGTATCGGTCCGGTCACTACGAGGTCCTTGACGCCGAGTTCGAGAAAACCACCGACCGCGTCGACAAGGTGCTCGCGATCGCCGAGCGGGAGCGGTGGCCCGATGGCGAGACCCGCGTCCACGGCGAGCAGTGGGAGTCCGGCCCCGATTCACGGCGTGGGCGAGTCTGGTGCCATGTGCCATGACGCGTGGCGGACTCATCGCTCTTCTCGTCGTCTTCGTCGTACAGGTCGGTGCGGGAAGCCGGAGAAGGCGACCGGGGCGGGACCGTCACGGATCTGTCCCTACGGGGCCGGAGGCTGGGGCGAGCCGCTGACCGCGGCTTCGGCGTCACCCACGCCACACTCACGGCCCGCGGCACCGGCCGCCCCCGTGCCTGGCGGAGCTGACCGACGCAGACGACCTTTCACGGGACCGCCACGCCTGGTGGCTGGATACCCGTTGACGGGGTGGTGCGACACCCCGCGGACGATCGATTGAAACGGTTGATCTTGCCCCGTGGCTAGGATCACCCCCGAGCTCCTGGTGGAACCCGGGGCGAGCTTCCCACCAGCAGTGCAATGGTGCGCGACACGAGAGAGGCGGGGTGGCAGATGATGAACGGGCCGCATGGGTCGGATACGCCCTACCTTGACTACAACGCCACCGCGCCGATCCGGCCCGAGGCTGCCGCAGCCGTCATCGAGGCCATGCTGTCGGTGGGAAACGCCTCAAGCACGCATCGACCGGGACGGCAGGCGGCACATCGGGTCGACATTGCCCGTCGGCAGCTGGCCGGCCTTCTCAACTGCTCGCCCGGCGAGATCATCTTCACGTCCGGGGCGACCGAGGCAAACAACCTGGCTCTGCACGCGGCCTACACCGCCGGAAATCCCTTGGTGACGACCCCTGTTGAGCATCCTGCTGTGCTGGAGACGGCTCGCACCGTCACCGCTGAGCAGCCCGAGGATCTTGTGCTGCTGCCTGTCGGAACCGACGGCCTGGTGGATCTCGGCGCCCTGGATCAGGTCTTCGCGGGACGCCATGGGGGTGTGGTCTCCCTGATGGCCGCGAACAACGAAACCGGCGTCCTCACCGACCTCCACGTCGCGGCAAAGGCGGTCCGTGAGGCCGGCGTACTCGTTCATACGGACGCCACGCAGATCATCGGCCGCCTCCCCGCGGATGTCGCTGAACTCGACGTCGACCTCGTGTCGTTGTCCGCCCACAAGTTCGGCGGCCCACAGGGAGTCGGTGCCCTGTATGTACGGCGCGGGGCGCCGCTGTCGCACCGGCCGCTCCTTGTGGGGGGCGGTCAGGAGCGGGGCTGGCGCGCGGGCACGCTGAATGTGGCAGGGATTGTCGGCATGGGGGCCGCTGCCGAGTCCGCGCGCCGCGGGCTCGGCGAGGAGGCCGAGCGGATTGCCTCCCTGCGCGACCGTCTCGAATACCTGTTGACCAGCGCCCTGCCCGACTGTCGTATCAACGGCCGACACGATCAGCGCCTGCCTGGCGTGACGAGCGTCATCTTCCCGAGTGTGCCGGCGGACGCGGTCCTGGCGGCCATGCCCGAGGTGGCGGCCTCGGGGGGCAGCGCGTGTGCGTCCGGCGCCCCGATGCCGAGTCATGTGCTCCTGGCGATGGGGCTGTCCCAGGAAGACGCCGACAGCACGATTCGCTTCTCGCTGGGCTACGCGACCACGGACGCCGAGATCGGACACGCGGCACAGGCCGCCGTACGTGCTGTGAAGCAAGTTCGCTCCGCACTGGCCGAAGCCCACGGTCCCCGCTGACGGTTACCCCGTGATCGACAACGCGGCGAGGCACGGTGCAAGGACTCGCGAGCCCGGCATGATCCAAACGAGAGGCCCTGCGCGCCGGCCGCCGCCGGGCAGGCGGGACTTCGAAGACACGTCCTAGCTGCTCTGTCCATGGAGGTTGGTGACGGTGATCACGCTTGGGAGATCTTGAATGAGGTCGCGGGTGGTGGGTCGCAGACGCAGATCTCCCCGCCGGCCCGGGGGGCGATCACCGGCAGCAGCCGAACCGGATCCTTCGAAGCCTCGGCACCGCGTCGACATACTTGGCAGGCGGGGCCTCCGAGCCGGCCCCGGCACCCAGCCGGGCAGCGGCGACACCGGCGCCCAGGACCAGGCAGTCGAACTCTCTACGCGACAGGTCCACGGTCGGCTCCCAACTGCGGATACCGAACGCCGCCCACCGACTCGTCGAGACGTACGAGCGGCAGGCGTTCGGCGACAGGGATCACTCCCGCTCAGCGCACCACACGCCTATCCGCCGCGCGCGCCGGGGGACCACACCCGTAGCAGCTCCCGCAGGTCAACGGCGATCACCGGCTGCTGACGAATCGGCCATATGAGTCCGACGTCCTCAGACCGCACCATGGGGTGCCGATACCTCCGCCGCGGCGGAGGAGGAGCCACGCGGACGGGCCGGGGCTGTTCGGTCTTCCTCCGCGCCCACGGTTGCCACGCGCCGCGCAAGCGGCCGGTTCACACTCCCGTCCCGTGAACCGCCCGGGGCGGGCACTGTGGTCGTTCCCGCGGTCGTGGGCTCAGGGCACAGACCACACCACAGCGGGTGCCCGCGTGAGACAACATGGCGGCGTCGTTGAACGGTGCGACTCCAAGCGCCGGGCCCGGGGATGTCATGGCTCCCCCGGTACTTGGTGTTGAACAGCCGGTGCTGTCGGATGAGCGTTCCGAGTGCCTGTTCTGCCATCGGGGCGCCCATCCTGGCGGCGACGGTGTTCCCGGCTTCCGGCAACTTGTCCTTGACCTGGATGGCGAACTGCCGCGTGCGGCCCGACTCGGGGTTCGGCGAGGTCGCTTCGGCGTGGAGCTCCTGGGCAACGCGCTCCAGTTCCACGCGGTCGCGTTCGGACATGCCCTGCGCGCCGCTGATCTGCCCCATGAATCCCGCTGACTGGACGAAGGCGCTCAGGTCGAGCGTCGCCTCCACGCTGCGTGCGGTCCGCTATCGGGCTACTTTGATGCCCGGCGTTCTGATTTCGCCATATACAGCGAAACTCTGGTGAATATGCCACCGACCTGAACCGGACGGGGCTGCCCCAGGAAGCGGTGGAAAGGAGCAGACCGTGCCGATCGCTCGTCGCGATGTCCTCAAACTGGGTGGCGTGGCCCTGCTGGCAGGGTGCGGCGCCAGTGCGGTCGCTGCCTGCGACTCCCCGGCGTCGCCCGGCACGCCCGGTCCCACAGGAAAGGCGGATTACACGGTGCGGATCGCGACCGGACGTGTCGAGCTCGCACCGGACACGGTCATCTCGACCACGACGTACAACGGACAGTTCCCCGGTCCGCTGCTGCGGTTCACCGAAGGCCGCCCGGTCGTGGTCGACGTCCACAACGACACCGGCATCCCGGAGCTGTTGCACTGGCACGGCCAGCGGATTCCCGCCGAGGTGGACGGCGCTTCCGAGGAAGGCACCCCGTTCATCCCCGCGCACGGGATGCGGCGCCTGTCGTTCACCCCCGGACCGGCCGGATTCCGCTTCTACCACACCCATGTGGCAGCCCATGGTGACCTGACCCGGAGCACGTACACCGGTCAGGTAGGCCCGGTCTACATCGAGCCGAGAGCCAACCCCGGGGCATTCGACCAGGAAGTGTTCCTGACGCTGAAGGAGTTCGAGCCCTCCCTCAGCCACGGCGGGGACATGGCCCAGAACTTCCTGGCCGGCTCCCCGGTGCCGGCCCTGAAGCGCAGGGGCGAGAAGGCCATGGCCGAGTCGCTGGCCCGGGGGATGCCGCACGGCTACGAGGTCGGCTACCGCGCGTTCAGCGTCAACGGCCGCAAGCTGGGCCACGGCCGGCCGATCCAGGTCAAGGCCGGGCAGCGCGTGCTGTTCCACGTTCTCAACGCCAGCGCCACCGAAACCCGCAGCCTTGCTCTGCCCGGTCACACCTTCAAAGTGGTCGCGTTCGACGGCAACCCGGTACCCCGCCCCGCCAATGTGCCAGTGCTGTGGATCGGCACCGCCGAACGTGTCTCGGCTCTGGTGGAGATGAACCATCCGGGTGTGTGGGTGCTGGGCGACCTGGCCGACGACGACCGGAAGGCAGGTATGGGCACCGTGGTCGAGTACGCCGGCCGTACCGGCTCCCCGCGATGGACCGCACCCGCCGCATTCACCTGGGACTACCGCTCCTTCGCCCATCCCGGTGCCCCCGCCCAGCGGCCCGACCATGTGATCGACCTGCTGGTGGAGAAACGCAACGCCGCCGACAAAGGGTTCAACGTCTGGCCCCTCAACGGCGTCCCCTTCTCCATGGACACCGACAAGCCGGTCCTGGACATCGACCGCGGCAGGCGGTACCGGCTGAGGTTCCGCAACGCCAGCGACGACATCCACCCCATCCACCTGCACCGCCACACCTTCGAAGTCACCCACATCGCCGGCACCCCCACACACGGCCTGCAAAAGGACGTCGTCATGCTCGGCGGCTACCAGAGCCTCGACTTCGACTTCACCGCCGATCAGCCCGGACTCTCCCTGTTCCACTGCCATCAGCAACTCCACATGGACTACGGCTTCATGATCCTGCTGCGCTGCTCTTGACGTCGGCTTCACCGGGCGCGATCAGTGCCGGGCGGCCACTGTGTGGCGGACGCCGTACAAATCGGCTCCGATTCAGGACGCGGCCTCGGCGGAGTCTCCGCCGAGGCCGGACGTCGGGCGGGGCTTTGAAGGGCCGCCGTCGTACGGCACGCCGGTCCGCGCCGCCAGTCCGGCGATCAAAAGCTCCAGGCCGTAGTGGAATTCGACGTCGTGATCGCTCGTGGCGAGGTAGGGCGCGACGTCGGCGAGCAGAGGGTCGCCCGTGCTCGTGATGTCGTCGACACGCTGCTGGATCCGGTCCGGATCCGTGGTGCCCAGGTGGAGGGCGTAGCCCAGCTCGCGCATGAGCGTGCCGACGATGAAGGCGGTGTAGCTGCGCAGTACGTGGACCATCTCCTCGGGGGAGAGGCCGAGTTCGGTGACGGTGGCCAGGGTTGAGCCGATGGCTTCGAGGGCTGCCGGCGACTGGGTCGGCCTGGTGAGCACCAGGGGGAATGCCTTGGGGTGGCGCTTGGCGGCGGCACGGAACGCGGCGGCATGCGCCCGGATCCGGTCCTGCCAGGTGCCGGTGCCGGTGTTGGTGCCGCTACCGATGGCGGTGCCGCTGTCGGTGTCGGTGCGGGGGAATTCGATCCGGGCGAGCAGTACCTCGGCCACACCGTCCAGCAGGGCGTCCTTGTTGGGCACATGGCTGTACAGCGACATGTTCTCGATGTCGAGTTCGGCGGCCAGCTTCCTCAGGGAAAAGGAGTCGGGTCCGTCACGGTCGATCATCGTAACGGCCGCGGCGATCACCTTGTCCCGCGTCAAACCAAGGCGTCTGCCCCGGCCGGTGCCTCGAACCGTCATCCGTCGTCCTCCCACATCCTGAGCTTCCGGCCATAAGCATCTCGCCATGTACTTGACATCACTTGCGGCGCAAGTCTAGCGTCGCGATCCCGAACGAAAAGACTTGCATCGCAAGTCTTTTGGAACCGCCGCAAGCCCATGGGCGACCGGTCCCCAACCGCCCCGAGGTTCCATCCCCCACGGCATGGCCGAGCAGAAGCCGGAACGATCATGATCACTGAAGAAGTGCGCACGGCGCGTCAGAAACTCGTCCTCGATCACTTTCACGACGAGGTCCGCCAGGAGTGGGACGACGTTCTGTCGACATTCCCGCACCCCCACTACGAGCTGATCTCCACGATGACCGTCCATGACGGCGACCGCGCCGTCCGCGGCTACTACCACGACACCCGCGTCGCCTTCCCCGACCAGGATCACGAGATCATCGCCCTGCGCCACAGCGACGACGCCGTGATCGCCGAGTTCTGGCTGCGCGGCACCCATCGCGGCCCCCTCGGCGCCATCCCGCCCACGGGCAGCCGCTTCCGGGTGCGTATGACCGCGTACTTCATCTTCGACGAACACGAACAACTGGTCTGCGAGCGCGTCTACTTCGACACCCTCACCATGCTCCGACAGCTCATCGGCGGCCTGAACATGAAGAACCCCAGGAACTGGATCCTGGCCGCACGCTGCCTCAAGGGCCTTCTGAAGATGTCCGGCGACGAGCCCCACCCCACCCTCGTCAACACCGCAACTCCCGCCCTCGCCGACTGAGTCGACTCGGCCCGTGGCCCCCACCCCACGGAACCCCACCTGTGAAGGTCCACCACCTCAACTGCGGAACCATGCGCTACGTCACCACGCACCTGGTCTGCCACGTCCTGCTCATCGAGACCGGCACCGGCCTCGTTCTCGTGGACACCGGCTACGGACTCGACGACATCTCCGAACCCGCACGGCGCGTAGGCCCGGCCCGCCACCTCGTCAGACCCGCCTTCGCCCCCGAGGAGACCGCCGCCCGCCAGGTCGAGGAACTCGGCTTCCGCCGGGAAGACGTACGCGCCCCGGTGCGGAGCCGCTCGACGAGGTCGGGGCGGGTTACCGCGCGGTGTCACCGCGGGTGTCATAGCGGTGGCGAGCGGCCTCGATCTCGCCGAGGTACCGGCGGGTCCAGGCGCACATGCCGTTGACCGTGTCGCGCAACGCCAGGCCGGCTTCCGTGAGGCGGTAGTCGACGCGCGGCGGCACGGTGGCGTACACCGTCCTGTCCACCACACCGTCACGTTCGAGCCCACGCAGGGTCTGGGTGAGCATCTTGTGACTGACGCCGTCCACCGCCGTCCGCAACTCGCTGAAGCGCAGAGTCCGGTCCTCCAGGGCGTTGATGACCAGAAGCGCCCATTTATTGGCCACACCGACGTAGATCTCGCGGGCCAAGGAGTCGGCGCGCATCACATCGGCGTCCTCGGGCATGCGGCTGACCTGTTTGGTCACCACGAGGTTCCCCTCTCACCGGAAAGTACGTTCTTCCACGTCAGAGCATACTCACCTACGGTTTCCGGTTACCGGAAGAAACCGCGGGTGCCTCGGCGCGCCTGCCGCGGCCGACCTGGCAAGGAGCCACTTGTGACGATCCTGAGGACCTACGCCCGTCTGTGGACGGATGACCTCGACCACGCGCTGCCACTGCTCAAGCAGCTCACCGGCGCCGAGCCGCATCTGCGGATGGCGTTCCACGCGGTCGAGCTGGCGGCCATCGGCGACTTCCTCGTCATCGCGGGCCCGGCCGAGGAACGCGCGGCGTACGCACATGCCTCCGCCACGGTGGTCGTCGAGGACCTCGATGCCCTCCGGACGACTCTGGAGACCGCCGGTGCCATCGTCACCACCCCGATGACGAGCGGCCCGACGGGGCGGTTCCTCTACGCCCGGCATGCCGACGGTGCCGAGGTCGAGTACGTCGAGTGGACGCCGGAGCTGGTCCGGCTGCACGGCCGGGGTGCAGAAGCCGCGTAAACGGACCGCCGCGCTCATGGAACCGAGCGCCGATCCGCTTCCCGGTGCGCCCACGGCCCCGGTATGAACGTAAACCGCCAGGTCGGGCAAAGCCCGGCCGGCCCCGGGCCGCAACGCGCGAACGTCATGAGTGTGCGGGTGTCATGAGTGTGCGTACTCATGCGTGCGGACCTCCCCTCACACACACTGTTCGTTACATGACAATCCATCGGGAGGGGCAGGCGTGATGCGTGCGAGGAACATGGTGATCGTGGCGATGGTGACCGCGTTCGGCCTGACGGGGGCAGGAGTCGTGCCCGCTGTGGCGGCCGGAGGTCTTCTTCCTCACCCCGGGCCGGAGGGTTTGGTGTGGGTGGAGGAGATGACGGGAGACGGTGGAGCCGCGTCGGGGGGTGCGTGGGAGGGATTGCCGACCGTGCTCACCGTGGCCTGTGAGGGCGGAGGCAGTGTGGTGGTGACGATGGAGTCGCAGCAGCTGCGGGTGGCCGAGTTCGCGGTGGTCTGCCCTGCCGGCAGTGCGGGCGTGGGCTCGGTGACCATGGATGCGGGCGTCGTGCGGCGGGGATCCTTCACGGTGGGGATCGATGCCTCGCAGGACAGTATCCGGTGGGCCCTGACGGTGACGCAGCCCGAGTAGAACCCCTCCCCCGGCCCTCGCGCTGACAGCCCGTCAAGCCCGTGGGTGTGCAGCGTGGAGCCGCGGCACACCCGGAGACGCGGAACGCGCGGTCCGTGGCGCGGCATACCCAGGCCTGACGACCCGTTGTCGGCGTGCGAGTCGCCGGTCCGGGCGCGTGCCTCGCCCGCTGGTCAGTTGTTCTTGCCGTACGCAGCCGAGATCTGGCCGACAAGCACGGCGAACGGCATGTCGAGTGCCGCGTAGACCTGCTCGGCCGCCGGCGACGCGTTGTCGGCGAGGATCTCGACCATCAGGGTTGCGTAGTCGCTGACGATCACACCCGCCTGCTGCAGGCGGGCGATACCGCCCTCCCGCTTGGTCTGGGAGAACGTGCCGGAGGCATCCACGGCCACGTACGTGTCGTATCCCTCCGCGGCCGCGGCGATGGCCGGCAGCGCGGCGCAGACCTCGAGCGAGATGCCCGTGAAGATGAGCTTCTTGCGACCTGTCGCCTCGATCCGCGCGCGTACCCTGCTGTCGTGCCAGGCATTGACCGTGCTGCGGTCGATGACGTCAATTCCCTTCGGCAGCACGTCGGCGAGTTCGGGGATCAGTGGTCCCCACATGCTCTCGGCTGCCGTGGTGGTGACGACTGTGGGAACTCCGAGTGCCTGCGCCGCGCGGCCCAGAGTGCTCACGTTGTGCTTCGGTTCCAGAAGCCCTGTGTCACGTACGCCGCTGTACAGGCCGACCTGGTGGTCGACCAGGACAACCGCCGCGTTGTCGGCCGTGAGGAACTCCAGGAATTTGGATCCATCGGACATGACAGCTTCTCCTTGACCGCCATCATCAGTTGATCACCAAAACTTATAGTCAATTTCAGTGACTACTCCGGATCCTCCACGGCCCGTCGCTCGAGAGCCATGGCAAACCGATCGACCTGTACGGCTTCAACCCGACGGCCGTCTTCCCCAATGACTTTGTGGTGTACAACCACTACATCTCGACCCATCCCCGATCGCCCTTCACCGGCCGGATCGTCGTACAGAAGCCCGGGACGGAACATGGCGGACACGACCCGCCTGGTGGAGTTCCAGCGCGATGCCACGACCGGTCATTGACGGTCGGACGATGCTGCCCGTCGGCAGTTTCGGTGTGAGGACGCGGCCTGCGCACACACCGGCGGCCGGACCGTCCTTGCCTGACCGCCTGGAGGTGAGCTCTGAATACCGTCGGCCAGCCGGGTAAACCTCGTCCAGGCACGATCATCGTATCGAGTTAATGCAACGGCTTCTCTGGGCGAACCGGCTGCACCGGCCGTTACTGTTCCCCGAGATCTGGACGAATTCCCAGACGTTTGCCCCCTTTATCCCTCTTTCCCGGTGCCGCGCGTGCCCGTCGGCCACCGCCTTTATGCATGAAGGAGAGCGCGACCGATGACTGTTGATACCAGCCCGGAAGCACAGATGGAGCCGCCTCGGCAGTCCAGCCTGGGCACGGCGGCCGCCCGTAACCTTGCCACGACCACCAAGTCCGCCCCGCAGATGCAGGAGATCACCTCTCGCTGGCTGCTGCGGATGCTCCCCTGGGTGGAGACCAAGGGCGGCGCCTACCGGGTAAACCGTCGGCTGAGCTACACCGTCGGGGACGGGCGCGTCGAGTTTGTTCAGGACGGTGCCGACGTCCGGGTGATCCCCCGCGAGCTCGGCGAACTGGCCCTGCTCCAGGGCTTCGAGGACGTGGAGGTGCTGACCGCGATCGCCGACCGGTGCGTCCAGCGCGACTTCCGTCCCGGCGAAACACTGGTCGAGCGCGGTACGCCCGCCGAGCACATCCACCTGATCGCCCATGGCCGCATCAGCCAGACCTCCGTCGGCAAGTACGGCGACGCGGTCGCTGTCGCCGTACTTGCCGACGGCGACCGGTTCGGTGAGAACGCCCTCTTGGACGCGGACGCCCGGTGGGACTACACCGCCACCGCCGAGACCGCCGGCACCCTGCTCACCCTGTCCCGCGCCGACTTCGGCGCCGTGCTGTCCGCGGCGCCGAGCCTCCGGGCCCACATCCAGCAGTTCAGCTCGCTTCCCCTCAAGCGGCAGAACCGTCACGGCGAGGCCGAGATCGCCATGTCGGCCGGCCACACGGGCGAGTCGGAACTGCCCGGCGCGTTCGTCGACTACGAACTGAAACCGCGCGAGTACGAACTCTCCCTCGCTCAGACCATTCTGCGGGTCCACACGAGGGTCGCCGACCTCTACAACGGGCCGATGAACCAGACCGAGGAGCAGCTCAGGCTCACCATCGAGGCGCTGCGCGAGCGCCAGGAGCACGAGCTGATCAACAACCGGGAGTTCGGCCTGCTCCACAACGCCGACTTCAAGCAGCGCATCCAGACCCATTCGGGCCCGCCCACCCCGGACGACCTCGACGAGCTGCTCTGCCGCCGCCGCGGCTCCAAGTTCTTCCTCGCCCACCCCAGAACGATCGCGGCGATCGGGCGTGAGTTCAACCGTCGCGGGCTCTACCCGAACCACGTCGACCTCGGCGGACAGCAGGTCCCGGCCTGGCGCGGGGTCCCGATCCTGCCCTGCGGCAAGATCCCCATCACCAAGGAGAAGACCAGCTCGATCCTCGTCATGCGCATCGGCGAGGACAACCAGGGCGTCATCGGTCTGCGCCAGACAGGCCTACCGGAGGAGTACGAACCGGGCCTGTCGGTGCGCTTCATGGGCATCGACGAAAAGTCGATCATCTCCTACCTCGTCACCACGTACTACTCTGCCGCCGTCCTTGTGCCCGACGCGCTCGGTGTATTGGAGAACGTGCAGATCGCCGGCAGGCACGACTAGGGCGTGTTGCGAAGGTAGCGCCGTCCGCCCGCAGGCCAGGCGGGACCTTCGCAACACGCCCCAGGCCCCGTCCCGCCCGGCCCGGCGGCTATGTCACCCGGACCCGCCGGGCCGGACAAGCGAGCCCGGAAACCGGGACACCCACCCCACCCCACCAAGGAGCCATGGATGCCCAACCCTGAGCTCTTCCCTGTGCAATCGAGCCTGCCGGCGGCCGCTTCCCACCTCGGGGCGTACATCCTCGCCGACGCCGCCGCCCGCGTCCGCGACGTCAAGGCCGCCACCGACGGCCCGCCCCTCGTACCTTCCTCACCCGCCCCGCCCTCCGTGGACGTCCCCGCCGCCGAGGTACGGACACCGGCCCCCGACCTTCAACGGATCCTCCGTGGCCCCAGCGGCCTGGGCACGGCGAGCCTGCGCTTGGCCCGGCGCGAGGAGCCCCTGCCGACGCCGACGGAAGGCAATCCGATCCCGGGCCTCTACCACCACCCGGTGCCGGAGCCCGACCCCGTGCGGGTGGAGGAGGTCAGCCTCAAGATCAAAGCCTGGGCGTTGGACGAGGTCGACCTGTACCCCGACGACTGGGAAGACCAGTTCGACGGTTTCTCCGTCGGGCGCTACATGGTCGTCTGCCATCCGGACGCTCCCACCGTCGACCACCTGATGCTCGCCACGCGCCTGATGGTCGCCGAGAACGCGGTGGACGACTGCTACTGCGAGGACCACGGAGGCTCGCCCGTCGGCTTGGGCGAACGACTTCTGCTGGCGCACACCGCCCTCGACCCCTTGCACACGACGAAGGAGTACCAGCGGCAGTGGGCGGAGTCGCTTCATTCGGACGCGCCTCGACGCGCCTACCGCTCCGCCATGGAGTACTTCCTCCAAGAGGCCAGTCCCTCCCAGGCCGACCGGTTCCGGCACGACATGGCCCGACTGCACATGGGGTACCTCGCCGAGGCCGCCTGGGCCCAGCAGGACCACGTCCCTGAGGTGTGGGAATACCTGGCGATGCGCCAGTTCAACAACTTCCGTCCCTGCCCCACCATCACCGACACCGTCGGCGGCTACGAACTTCCGGCGGACCTCCACGCCCCGCCCGCCATGCAGCGGGTCATCGCGCTCGCCGGGAACGCCACCACCATCGTGAACGACCTGTACTCGTACACCAAGGAACTCGCCAGCCCCGGCCGGCACCTGAACCTGCCGGTGGTGATCGCCGAACGGGAGGCCATCTCCGACCGCGAGGCCTACCTCAAGGCGGTCGAGGTCCACAACGACCTCATGCGTGACTTCGAAGCCGAAGCCGCCGCCCTGGCCGCCGCCTGCCCCGTCCCGAGCGTCCAGCGCTTCCTGCGGGGGGTGGCCGCGTGGGTCGACGGCAACCACTACTGGCACCAGACCAACACCTATCGCTACAGCCTGCCCGACTTCTGGTAAGAAGAATGGATTCATCTGTGACCAACACCGAGCGCACCACCACCACCGTCGCCGCCGGTACGAGCACCTCCGTGTTCATCCCGTCCCCTGCGACGCCCTACCAGGGGGACATCGCCCGCTACTGGGACCACGAGGCGAGGCCGGTGAACCTGCGTCTCGGCGATGTCGACGGCCTTTACCACCACCACTACGGCATCGGAGACGTCGACCACGCCGCCCTGGGCAACGCCGAGAACAGCGCATACGAGAAGAAGCTGATCGCCGAGCTCCACCGACTGGAATCGGCACAGGCCGAACTCCTCCTGGACCACCTCGGCTCCATCGAGCGCGACGACACCCTCGTGGACGCCGGCTGCGGCCGCGGCGGCTCGATGGTCATGGCCCACCAGCGCTTCGGGTGCAAGGTGGAGGGCGTCACACTGTCGGCCAAGCAGGCCGACTTCGCCAACCGGCGTGCCCGCGAACTCGGCATCGAGGACCACGTTCACGCCCGCGTCTGCAACATGCTCGGTACGCCCTTCAAGACCGGGCAGGCCAAGGCCTCGTGGAACAACGAGTCCAGCATGTACGTCGACCTGCACGACCTCTTCGCCGAGCACTCCCGCGTCCTTGCGAGCGGTGGCCGCTACGTGACCATCACCGGCTGCTGGAACCCGCGTTACGGTCAGCCGTCGAAGTGGGTATCGCAGATCAACGCGCACTTTGAATGCAACATCCACTCCCGCCGGGAATACCTGCGCGCCATGGCCGACCACCGCCTCGTGCCACAGGCCGTCATCGACCTGACTCCCGCGACCCTGCCCTACTGGGAACTGCGGGCAACGTCTTCACTGGTCACCGGCATTGAGGAAGCGTTCATCAACTCCTACAAGGACGGCTCTTTCCAGTACCTCCTGATCGCCGCGGACCGAATCTAGACAATCAATTCCAGGGGGTCGGTATTGCTTCGGCCGGCCTTGCGGGTCGGCCGAAGCGGAGCCACCTGGCCAAGGGCCGTCCCCCGGACTCGATCAATCACTCGCTACCCGGCAGCGGCGGGTGGGGATGGTGACGCAGCGCGTCCAGGACGACGCGTACCGCCGCGCGAGGTGGTGCGCTGCGACGGATCACCGCCGTGATCGTGCGCGTCACAGGAGTCGTGAGTTCCCTGGTGACGACGCGATACCGGCGGTCGACCGCCAAGCCGGGCAGCAACGCGATCGACAGCCCCGCCTCGACGTGTTGCAGGGTCATCATGTAGTTGCTGAACCGGCACACCACCCGTGGCTCGAACCTCGATTGACGGCACAGGCGAAGCGCGAGATTCGCCATGTACGACTGAGGCATGTCGAAGGCCCACGGCTCGTCCGCGTAGGCCGCGATGTCCACGGTGCCGCGCCCGGTCGCGGGATGCCCCGGCGGTACCACCAGCAAGATCGGATCCGTGGCCAGCGGCACGAGGTCGAGGTCCGGTCCCAAGGGGAGCTCGTCAAAGTTCGTGGTCGTGATGATGATGTCCGCGTCGCCTCCGCGCAGGGCGGGCATGCTTTCGTGCGGTTCCATTTGCAGCAACTCGACGGTGAGGCGCGGATGCTCGCGCGCCAGGCGGGTCACCGCCGGCACGGTCATGGTGTGAATCGCGCTCTGGAACGCCCCCATCCTCACCAGCCCGGCCGGCTCTTCGTCGAACCCGCGCAGCTCCGCCTCGACGGCGTCCATGTGATCGAGGATCGCCCGCGCCCGCCGCGCCAGGATCAGCCCGGCCGGGGTCAGTCGCACCCGGCGTCCCGTTCGTTCCAGGAGCTGTGTGCGCGTCTCGGCCTCCAGCAGGGCCAGCTGCTGGGAGACGTTCGACGGGCTCAGGTTGGCGGCTTTCGCGACCGCCCGAACGGTGCCCAGCGTATCCAGCCGGCTCAGCAGCCGGAGCCTCCACGGGTTCATCACGCTCTTATTGTTGTGCGGTTCCACCGAACAGGAAAGCCGGAATTGCGAGATGGACGTGTCGCTCGGCGCGGCCTACCGTCGGAAGCATGGCTGCTTCGACCACTCCGCCGTCCGCCGAAACCTTCTGGGCCGACGCCGAAAGGCACCTCGTCCGCTACGGAGGCGAGTTCACCCGCGAGATCATCGACCGCGCCGCCGGCAGTTTCCTGTTCACCGCCGACGGCCGGAAGATCCTCGACTTCACCTCCGGCCAGATGAGCGCGCTCCTCGGCCACTCGCACCCGGCGATCGTCGCGACCGTCCAGCGGCAGGTCGCGACCCTCGACCACCTCTACAGCGGCATGCTCAGCCGTCCGGTGGTCGACCTCGCCCGACGGCTGGCCGACACACTGCCCGCACCGCTGGAGAAGGCGCTGCTGCTGACCACCGGCGCCGAATCGAATGAAGCCGCGATCCGGATGGCCAAGCTCGTCACCGGCAAACACGAGATCATCTCGTTCGCGCGATCCTGGCACGGCATGACGCAGGCCGCCGCTTCCGCCACCTACAGCACGGGGCGCAAGGGCTACGGCCCGGCCGCGCCCGGCAATTTCGCCATCCCGGTGCCGAACGCGTACCGGCCCGACTTCACCGCGGCCGACGGTTCGCTGGACTGGAACCGTCAGCTCGACTTCGCCTTCGACCTGATCGACGCTCAGTCGACCGGCAGCCTGGCGGCGTGCCTCGTCGAACCGATTCTGAGCTCGGGCGGAATCATCGAGCCGCCGGTCGGGTATTTCGCGGCGCTGCGAGAGAAGTGCCGGGAACGCGACATGCTGTTGATCCTCGACGAGGCCCAGACGGGCCTGTGCCGCACGGGAACCTGGTACGCGTTCGAGCGTGACGGCGTCGTCCCCGACATCCTCACGCTGTCCAAGACGCTCGGCGCCGGACTGCCCCTCGCGGCCGTGGTGACCAGCGCCGAGATCGAGCAGGAGGCGCACAGGCGCGGATTCCTGTTCTTCACCACGCACGTCGCCGATCCGCTGGTGGCCGCGGTCGGCAACACCGTTCTCGACGTCCTGATCGACGACAAGCTCGACGAGCGCGCACGGTCCCTCGGCGCGTTTCTCCGCCACGGCCTGGCGGACATCGCCGGCCGCCACACGGTCGTCGGCGACATCCGTGGCCGGGGCATGCTGGCCGGGCTCGAACTCGTCGTCGACCGCGAGACGAAGCAGACCTCGGACGAGTTGGGCGCCCGGGTCACCCGACGGTGCCTCGAACTCGGCCTGCACACGAACATCGTCCAGCTTCCCGGTATGGGCGGAGTCATGCGGATCGCGCCGCCGCTGACCGCCACCGAGGACGAGCTTTCGCTCGGCTTGACGATTTTGGACCAGGCGATCGGCGACGCCCGCGCCGAACTCTGACGACGCCGGAATCGCGGCGGCCGACCGCACCCCCGGAACGTGCCCCCTTCCGGAGGCCGAGGCGAGGACATCGTGAGCCAAGTCCGCGCGTTCCGGGTCGACTTGGAGCATCAGGCTGTCCGGTAGTTCCAGCCGGCCCCAGGCCGGCGTGCGGTCGCCTTCGGTCCACACCGCCGTCGGGCATTCGTCGGCCCGGTCGAGGAACAGACACCAGCTCCAGGTGAGGCCCCCTATGTGCCGGTAGCGGGTCGCCGGGAAGGTTCGGGTGGCCAGCTCGTGCATGGCGCGCAGCGCCATGGGCCCGGTGTGTTCATGACGTCGCATGGCGCCATGCCGACCCCTCGGGCCGCACCCTCGATCAGCGGCGTCTTGCCTCGCAGCGGTTGTCAGGCGGGCGGCCAGTTTCGTAGGGCCGTGTCGGCCACCCGCTGCAGCTCGTCGCGGGTGGTGCCGCTGGCGGCTTGGACGGCGATGCCATTGGCCACGGTCATGATGTAGCGGGCGAGCAGTCCGGGATCGGCGTCCGGTGGCAGGTCGCCTGCGTGGACAGCTTGCTGGAACCGGTCGCGGAGGCTGGAGGTGGCCTCGTTGCGCCAGACGACGAGGGCATCGTGGGCGCTGCTTCCAGGGGAGCCGGTGGCGAGGGAGCCTTGGACGCCGAGGCATCCGGTGGGACTGCCGGGGCGGGTGGTGGCCCGGACGGAGCCGTTGAGGAACGCGGTGGCCACCTGCCGGGCGGTCGGTTCTTGCAGGGCCCGGGTCCCGTACGAGGCGGGGCCTTCGGTGTAACGCTCCAGGGCCTTGCGGAACAGGTCCTCTTTGTTGCCGAAGGCCGCGTACATGCTGGTGCGGGTGATGCCCATGGCACTGGTCAGGTCGGTGAGGCTGGCGCCTTCGTAGCCCTGTTCCCAGAAGACCCGCATGGCGCGTTCGAGGGCCTCGTCCGCGTCGAAGCCTCTCGGTCGGCCGATCCGCGCCTTCTGGTGGGTCTCCATGTCGTCAACCATACCCCTTCCGCACTGGTCGGTACGGAAGTGCTAAAGTCTCATTCAGTACCGATCGGTACCGAAGTTTGGGAGGATATTCGCATGGGACAGCTTGAAGGTAAGACCGCCGTCATCACCGGGGGCAGCACCGGCATCGGCCTGGCCACCGCCGTACGGCTGGCAGCCGAGGGCGCGCACGTGTTCATCACCGGCCGACGTAAGACCGCGCTGGACGCGGCCGTGGAGACCATCGGCTCCGCACGGGCCACCGCGGTGGCGGGCGACATCTCGAACCTGGCCGACCTGGACCGGCTGTACGACACGGTCCGCGCCCGGGGCCGGGGCCTGGACGTGCTGTTCGCCAACGCCGCCGCCGCGTCGTTCGCGACGCTGCAGCAGGTCACCGAGGAGCACTTCGACGAGACCTTCGACGTCAACGTCCGGGGCACATTGTTCACGGTGCAGAAGGCGCTGCCGCTGCTCAACGACGGCGCATCGGTGATCCTGAACTCCTCGGTGCGCGCCGATGACGGTGTCGCGGCGTTCGGCACGTATGCCGCCTCCAAGGCAGCGATCCGGTCCTTCGCCCGGACCTGGGCAAACGAGCTCAAGGGCCGGAACATCCGGGTCAACGCGATCTCCCCGGGCACCATCGACACTCCTGGACTCGACGGCGTGGCTGCTACAGGGGACACGCCCGTCACCAAGTCACAATTCGCCGCAGGTATCCCACTCGGACGGATCGGGCGCGCGGACGAGGTCGCCGACGTGGTGGCTTTCCTCGCTTCCGAACAGAGCAGCTTCATCCTCGGCGCCAACCTGTACGTCGACGGCGGCGAGAACCAGATCTGACCCGCACACGACATCCGTCGCGCGATCAACAGTGGCGCCGTCCGGAGCGGCAACGATCCGGGACGGCGCCCCCGACGCGGTGATCGCCTCGGCGGGCCAGTCGGACGCGCCGCTGCGGCTGCCGCTCGGCTCTCATAATGGTCCGTGGCGCACTTGTCGTAGGTGACTTTGCAGTTGAGGTCGACCTATGGGAGACCGAGATTCGGGTCGGCGTCAGCCAGGTCGCAGCTGGCGTCCCAAAGGCGAGCCGCGACCGCGGTGTCGGCCAGGTGACTGTAGAGGGGCTCCGGCCGCGGCCTGCCCCGCAGGCCGAAGAGCCTCGGCCCCCACAACTGCCCTCCCCTCACCTCCGGGTCGAGGACGGCCCGCACCGCAGGCCACGCTCCGGCGTCCTTGCCCTGGACGACCAGGCCGGCGGGCAGGCCGCTCAGTCGCTCACCGACAGTCTTCACGTGCACCGGCGGGCGGTCGGGCGTGAGGGAATCCAGTGCGCCGCCAGGGTGGACCACCACACTGAGCATCGTGCTGTCGGTGGCCCGCAAACGGCGGTCGAGTTCGAGGCCGAAGTACATCTGCGCCAGCTTCGACCGCCCGTAGGCGCGCTTCGGCCGGTAGTCCTCGGCGGACTGCAGATCGTCCAGGTCCAGTCGTTCGGACTTTGCCGCGAAGCTGCCGACCGTCACGATGCGTCCTGCCGGCGCGGCCGACAGCAGGGGTGTCAGCCACTGGGTCAGCGCGAAGTGGCCGAGGTGGTTGGTCCCGAACATGAGCTCGTTGCCGTCCTTGGTTTCGCGACGCGGCGGTTCATCGAGCGCGACCCCGGCGTTGTAGACCACCGCGTCGAGGCGATCGAGTTCCAGGGCGTCCACAGAGTTCCGGAGAGACGACAGGTCGGCGAGGTCCAGCTGACAGTGGCGCACGTACGTGCCGGGGACGCGGGAGCGGATCGAGGCCATGGCAGCTTCAGCCTTCGTGGGGTGCCGACTGCCGAGCACGACGTCGGCCCCGGTTTCGGCGAGCTGCTCCGCGACGAAGTAGCCGATGCCCGCGTTGCCACCGGTGACCAGAAAGGTCCTGCCCTCGGCACGTGGCAGACGATGAACGTCCCATATCCGGGTCTGGGATTCGGAGGTCATGGCGGCAGGTTCCTCACGCTCAGTGTGACTGGATGGGTATGGGCGGGGCCCGAGCTGCACGCGTGGCGCCCACCCGCATCTCAAGGTCGCAGCAGCCACCTACAAGTCACCGACAGATAGCCGTCAACACACCGACAGCCATTCGATATCCGCTCAACGATTACAGAGAGCGGATGGTGCGTGACATGGCTCCCTGCCGTTGCCGAGCACCAGAGCGGCCAACTGACGTGCTCAGCTATCAGATGGAGCGCTCAGTCGGATAGGCCGCCGGCGACGACATCGAGCGTCACCACTGCCCGTGGGCGCTCCCCGCACACAGCGTCTCCTGACAGCCCTTACACAGCCTCACCGTCCCACTTTCTTTTCTGCGGACTGATGAGCAGGAGTGCGATGTCGTCGTTTCCTTGAGCTGCGAGCCGTGCCCGTCCGATCAGAGCGTCGGCGAGCCTGTCCAAGGCCATGGGATCGGCTCCGGCCAACTCGTCGGCAAGCTCATCGATGGCATCCCCCAGGTCGGTACTTGGCCTTTCGATCAGACCGTCGGTGTAAAAAGTGAGCACAGCGCCGGGCGGCAGTTGGACTTCGGTAGTCACATACTCGGCATCGGGCTCGACGCCGAGGACAAGTCCCGCTGGTAGGTCAAGGATTTCGGTTCGGCCGTCCGGATGGCGCAGAATCGGCGGCAAGTGACCGGCCGTGGACAAATACGCCGTTCCGTTCCGCAAGTCGAGTTGGGCGTAGAGACAGCTGGCGAACAGATGCGAGTTCAGGTCCGTAAGCAGACGGTTGGTCCGCGCCAGGACTTCTTCGGGAGGCGTGCCGACGCTGGCCTGACTGCGGACGGCGGTACGGAGCTGTCCCATGAGCGCGGCGGCGCTGACATTGTGGCCCTGAACGTCGCCTATAACGGCAGCCACCGTGGTGGCATCGAAACGGATGAAGTCGTAGAAATCTCCACCGATATCCATGCCTTGGGTCGCCGGGAGGTAGCGGGCCGCGACGTCGAGTCCTGGAACCTGCGGTAGAGCGTGAGGGAGCAGAGCGGCTTGCAGACCACGCGCGACTTGGCTCTTCGTGTCGTACAGACGGGCCCGCTCCAGGGCCTGCGCGATCATTCCGGCGAGCGAGGTAAGGGCAGCGCGTTCTTCCATGGTGAAGGTATGGGGCCTGTCGTAACCCAAGACACAGCAGCCGATGATGCGGCCGGATGCAATCAATGGAAGATAACTAAAGGCGGCCATTTTTCTATAGAGAGAAATGTTCGGATACAAGCGGAGAAGCTCTTTATTGTCCGGAAAGAAAGCCGGGTGGCCCGTTTCGATGACCCGCGAACTGGCAGTATCGGAACGCATCAGATAATTATCAAGGGTGTCCACGTCTTCCCGCGGGAAGCCGTGGGAGCTGAGGACCTGAAGTCTTCCCTCGTCGGCGGTGAGCAGCGCCAGGCCCTGGGCGTTGACAACGGGCATGATCTGGTCGGTAACCGACTGGGTAACGTCTTCGACCCCGACAGCCGTGGTGAGGGCGGAGCCCAGATGCAGGAGATAGAACAGGGCACCGGCGCTGGCCGGTCCACTGGGGGGAGCCAGGGGCGGCACGTTACTTCCCGCGGGCGCGTCAGTACTGCCCGCGGGAGCGTCAGCGCTTCCCGGGGGAGCGTCAGTGGGACTGATCGAGACACTGACGCCGGTTATGTCAGGAAGGAAGCGAAATGACAGCCAGTGATCGGGAGGTCGTAGAGCGGTGAACGACGTGGGGAGCCTGGTGAAGAGTGCCGCCAGATAGGCATTTTCATGGGCGGGATCATCGAGCCAGGGCAGGACGTGCAGAGGGTGAGACCCCAACAGGCTCTGCCGGGTGCCGCCGAGCAGCTCCGCGGCTTTGCTGTTGAGGAAAGTGAGACGGCCATCCAGGTCCAGGGCGCAAAGACCTTCCTCCAAGCGCTCGGTGAGGGCGACAGCTGCTTGGGCTTCGGTCTCTTCCCTTTCCGGAGGAGGCGATTGATCCAACCTCCGCAATTCGGTCTCCGCTTGTATCGGATCTCCGTTGTCCGCAGCCTGTTGCACGAGCCGACCCATTCGGCGGCCGGCCGCGGTGATCTCGCGCTCCTCCTGGCCGGAGAGCTTGGCAGAGCGAGTGCCGGGCCACAACAGAAGCACCACACCACAACCGGCGGCCCCGGTGTCCAGGGGAGCCACACACATCGCGATGTGATAGGGGAACGCGAGCGCTGTGCGCGGATATCGACGGGCAAGTTCCTCGTTACTGCTCAGCCACACCAGTTGGCATTCGCGTGCCGCCTCGGCCACCGGGACGGGGGCGGCCAGTGCCACCCGGGACCATGGCGTCGCGATTACCTCCGACACTCCCGTGACCACGACCATCCGCAGCACCTGGTCCTGCGGGTCCAGCAGGTACACAGCGCCCACATGCGCTCCTGTCGCCTGTGTGACATCCAGCAGCGCTTGGTCCACTCCGGCCCGGGCACGGGCCGAGGCGGTATTTCCTCTTCTATGCTCCACGCTTACACAACCTCGGGCACAGCAACGAATCCGGATCGTTGACGGCGCAGGTACTAAGGGGGTCCGAACGGCCCAGTCATAGGTTGATCGAAGACGGTCACAACCACAGTCTGCCGACGCCGCGCTCAACCTCACCCACGAGTCAACCATCCTACCGCCCCGTGTATGGCGCCATCCCAGCCTGAAGATGCCTCTATTATGGCGGGCGGATTTTCCCAGTTCTCGGCAAGGTTGGTCAAGCAGAATATCCAGGCACAGCGGCCTGATGCGCCAGATGCGCTGGATAGTTTTCTGCCGTTCTGGATGTGCGCCGGATACGATATCCAGAACCAGAATTTCCGCAGGTAAGCTCCGTACTATACGTTCCGCTTCGAGAGCGCCATGCTTGTTGCAGAGAATGAAATTGACGCCGCCGAGGCGACCGACCGCCCAATATCAGTCGAGGGCGCACGCGGCTGGAGCGTGGCCTGCTCCTCATCCCCGGTATGGGCTGAGTTGGTGCACGATGATTCCGGGCTCGGTGCCCTCGGGGTCGGCGCTGGCCGCCCAGGCGTCGCGATAGATGGCGACGAGCGCGTGCACGGCGTGGCCGATGGCATCGGCGGGCGTGCGGGCGGCGCGGCGGCCGGCGCGGGTGATGACGGCGATCATCTCGCACGCGTCACCGTCAGCAGCCCATGACGCCCGCTGCTCATAGGGAGATCCACATCTCCAGGGTGCGCTCGGGCCACGGACAGAGCTCGGAAGACGAAGCCGTGCGGCGAGGCCAAGTGGGGTCTGCCCGACCTCGTTCCAGAGGGCTTGCCGGAGTGCCCGAGACCGACGCCGCGTGATCCGCTGTCCGCACGGGAATCGTGCGACAGAAGGTGGACAGTTGAAGGATCGGATCGGGTACTCCGCATGGATCGTGGGTGTGGTGCAGTTCTTCGTCATCCATGGGATTGCCGAGTCGGCTTGGTCGAGACCATACAGTTGGGCGCGGAACAACATCGGTGACTTGGGCAACGCTCACTGCGCTGTGCAGTCGGAGCCCGAAGCCTCGGTATATCTGCTCCCCCGAACACGGCCTGATGAACGTTTCATTCATCGCTCTCGGAGCGCTGCTCGTCGTTGGCGCCGCCCTGACCGGTGGTGCTCTGTGGTGCAGAGGCCCGGCCGCGGCCGTGGCTCGGTTGCTGTTGGCCGGTGCCGGTGTGGGATTCGTGCTGGCTGGGCTGGCCCCTGCGGACGTCAGCGAGAACCAGCACGTCCTAGGTGCTCTGCTCATCATGGGAACGGGCAACATCGGTCTGCTCCTGGCGGGATTCGCCCTGGCAGACCACGTACCGAGGCCACTGCGCTGGGTGACCTGCCTGCTGGGAATCACAGCAATCACGGCACTCGGGCTCTTCCTCTCCCACCACTACCTCGGCCTCGGTATGGGAGGCATGGAACGGGTCGCGGCCTTTCCCCTCCTGATGTGGACGCTGGCTGTCGGTGTTCATGGCCTCATCCGCCGGGCCAGCCGTATGTCCGATGCCATGCCGGCCGGGCGCGCCGTAGAGGCAGTTCGTAGATGATGAACAGCCTGAAGATGGCCGGCCTCGGCCTTCTGAAAAGTGAATCCGGAGATCTCGGGGACCACTGACTCAGCCGCGTTGGTTCAGAACTCCGGTCAGGTCCCGATTGGCCGCCCGCGCGGCATCGAGGTCGGATCCAGGGGCTGTCCCGTAATCCCCGGCGGGTGCGCGGCGTCAGTCCGGCGCCGATCCGGCCGGGGACCGCCGCTTTCCGATCTTGCTCACCCATCAGTCGATTGATGAGCGGCAGTGATGAGCCCCGACTCGTAGGCGCTGATCACTAGTTGTGCACGATCACGCGCCCGCAGCTTGTTCAGCAGTCGGCCGATGTATGTCTTGACGGTGCCATGGCTGAGGTGGAGGTACTCGGCGATGCCGGCGTTGGAGAGGCCGCGTGCCACGAGCACCAAGACCTCGCACTCACGCTCCGTGAGGTCCTCCAGAGAGGAGTCCGACGCACGGTGAGCATGGGGAAGACGAGCGAACTCGGCGATCAGGCGTCGGGTCACCGAGGGTGCGAGGAGTGACTCGCCGGCGGCGACCGTGCGGATGCCCGTCAGCAAGGCCTCGGGGGAAGTGTCCTTGAGGAGGAACCCGGCTGCCCCGGCCCGCAACGCACCGTAGACGTACTCGTCAAGGTCGAAGGTAGTGAGGATGAGGATGCGTGTCCCGGCCGTCTCGGGAGACCCGGCTATTCGCCGTGTCGCCTCGATGCCGTCCATGCCGGGCATCCTGATGTCCATCAGCACCACGTCCGGGCGGAGCCGCCGCGCGCTCTCGACGGCTTCGGCGCCGTTGCCGGCCTCGCCCACTGCGGTCAGCCCGGGAGCGGTGTCGATGAGCACACGGAAGCTGCCTCGGAGCAGAGGCTGGTCATCAGCGACGAGTACCCGGATCGGTTCGGTCATGCGGTCGTCTCCTATCGACTCGTGGCCGTGCCGTGAGCAGGTTCGGGCGGGAGACGAGCCGATACGGCGAATCCGCCGCCGGGCCGCGGCCCCACGGCCAACGTCCCTCCGTACATCATCACGCGTTCGCGCATCCCCACGAGTCCGTGACCGCCCCTGAGATCCGTCCGGTCGGACGCGGCCGCCTTCCCGGCTCCGTCATCCACCACCTCGATACGCACCTCTCCACGCGAATCCGCTGTGATCGTCACCTGGCAGTGCGTTCCCTCGCCGGCGTGCTTGACCACGTTCGTCAGCGCCTCCTGCACGATTCGGTAGACGGTCAGCGCCGTCCCCGTGGGGAGGGCCGCGGCCGGCTGGGTGCGCAATCCGGTACGAATTCCCGCCTGCTCGGCACGTTTGACGAGGGACGGCAGGTCGTCCAGTCCGGGAGGGGGAGTCGTCTCCGCCGAGCCGGGACTTCGCGTGCGCTGCCCTGCGGTATCGCCGCGCAGCACTCCCAGAGCGCGCCGCATTTCAGTGAGCGCCTCCCGGCCGGTCTGCTCGATCGTCCGGATGGCGTCGCGCGTCTCCTGAGGACGTTCCTCGGCCACATGATTGGCGACCGCTGCCTTGACGACGATCACGCTCAGGCTGTGCGAGACGATGTCATGCAGCTCTCTGGCGATGCGCAGGCGTTCCTCGGCCAGCCCCTCCTCGGCCAGGCGCCGGGTCCTGCGGGCTGCTCGGGCTCGCCGTTCACTCACGACACGGCCCGCGGCCCACGCGGAACCGACCACCAGCCAGACGAGGACGGCGGTCCCAGCGGCCTCCAACCACGGACCGGACGGTGTCAGTACCGCCTCTCCGGTGATGACCGCGGCTGCCGAGACGACCAAGGCCAGGACCAGTGCCGTCGAAGCCCGGCGTGTTGGCTCCAGGAGGCCCACCGCGTAGAGGGCCAAGGCCGCCGAAATGTAGGGATCGCGGGTGATGTCGAGAAGCGTCGCCGCTGCCGAAGCGCCCAGGACCACGGCAAGGACGGGCAGGGGCCACAGGCGTCGAACAGCCAGTGGCGTTCCCACACAGACGGCCACCAGCCAGCCCACCCACATGGGGCCGGAAAAGCGAGGCAAGCCGTCGGAGGCGTCCTGGCCGGCCAGCACCACGTACGCGGCTGCCACGATGGCCGCCACGCAGGTGTCGAGCGCCAGCAGGTGCGCGCCTGTCCGGAGGTGCCATCGCGCCATGTGCATCGCTCGACGATACCGAGGGCCGCTCATCCGGCCTGCCCGAAGAAGTACATCGCGGTGCCCACGGCGCCCACCAGGAGAAGCCTTCCGGCGACCGTGACAGCTCGCGGGGTGGGCCCGTCACGCAACGCGGCCATACCGAGGGGAACGAGCGCGATGCACAGCCCCGCGGCAGCAGCGACCGACCACGGGGTCGTTCCCTTCAGCACCCCCAGCGGCATCGCCGACGCCAGAGCCAGGGCCGCCGCACGCAGCCGTCCGAACACCCGGGAGCGGTACGCGCCGATGGCCAGCAGGACCCAGCCGCCCATGATGGCGGCGTTGAGCGTGCTGAAGATGTGGAACGCGCCGTAGGTCTCGCTCACCGTTCGTGTCGCCGATGCCGGCCCCTGGACGGCCACCAGTTGGAAGGCCAGGTGGTCCACGCCGGCGTGAAACGTCCGGGCGAACAGGCCGAGAACGGTGAGCACGCCGCCCCACACGGCCAGTTCCCGGAAGCTCTCGCCGATCCTCACGGCCAGGAACGCGACGCCGGGCCAGAGCAGAACCCACCCGGCGACAGCAAAACTGTACGAGGCCGCCACGAGGTCCGGATGGTGCTCGTACGCGCTCAGTTGCGCGGGGAAAAAGAAGTCGAAGCGCAGGCGCAGGAGTACGCCGACGAGCACCAGCAAGGGCCCGACGACGAGGGATGCGCCGCTCACCCAGCGCCCGGGAAGGGCAGGGTTCGGAACGGCGGTTGACGGATTCGTGACGGTCATGGGGCCAACGATGCTGCCGCGGCACGCGCCGCGTCGTCGGAGCACGGACCACTCTTTCGGATCGGACCGTGGTCGGACCGACTTGCCTCGTGTGCGCCTCCGGTCCGATCCGCCGACCGGCCACCTCGCCCATGCGCCGGGTGTACGGCTTCCCTCGCCACCGTTCAGGCCCAGTTCGGCAGATCGGTGCCCCACTGGGTCGGTGTACGGTTCCAGTTCGCGGGTGCGCCGTCCCGCTCGATCGAGATCACGCCCCAACCCGCCCAGGTGCCACAAGTCGTCACCACACCAACGACTTTGAGGTGCACGCGTGATGGCCCCATCGTGTGTTCAAGAGTCAGAAGTGGGCCGTTGTGGCTTTTGTCCTCAGCTTCGCTGGACCCCACATCCGCTGGACCACCACCGGTAGCACGGCATATCTCCCGCCGAACTCCTCGTTCAGGGTCACCGGAGGACGGCTGGACGGCATGCGCATTTCCAGGGACTCAACGTGCTGAACCCTCGTGGCCCCACCTACAGTTAACCCTCGCAGCTCGGCGATTTCCCAGGAGCGAGGACGTTCGTGAGTCGGCCCGCGTGCGGACGGAAGCATGTTCGCTCCAGGAGGGGACAAGCCGACCGGCCAGCAGCTGTGACGGTCCGTTGGCGACGCGTTCACCTCCCAGCGGTATCAAGGCTGGAGACGTTGTTGACGCGGGGCACGCCGTCCTGTGTCACGAGGATCGACATCGTGGGGGATCACATGAGGGTTCGTCGCACGACTGCGCTCGCCGGACTGATGGTCACGGGCACGCTGCTCCTCGCGGGCTGCGCCGACAGCAGCGAGGCCGTCACCTGGACCGACGAGCACGGCAGAGCCTGCACAGGTGTCGCCGTGGTCGACTCGGACGGCGACCGAGAGGTCAGCGGTATCGACTGCGACTACCCACCGGCGGGCAAGCAGCCGGGCGACTCGACGTGGAAGCCGCTGCCGGGCTGAACCACTCTGCCGTTGAAACGGAGGTCTGGCCCTCGGCTTCTCCAGAGGAGGGGTCCATGTCGTCGTCGGGTACATGGACCGCACGTGCGTACGGCCCGCCCCTTCCTGCCCTCACCTTTTCTTCACCCCTGGAACGTGGGTGCGTTCGTAGACTTCGTCAGCTGAGTCACAGAAGCCGAGTCGCAGCCACGGATCATGAGGAGGCGTCATGCGCCGCATGCTGGCCGGGTTCATCGCCGTCGGCACGTTGCTGGTGGCCGCCGGGGTCTGGGTGGGGATCCAGTTCGCGTGGGGCAGCGGGGCGGCACTGATCGCGGGGGGTGGGGTGATGGCCGCCCTCGGCCTCGCGGGCCACCGCCAGAACCGCGCCCTCGAGGCCCAGGAGCAAGCCCGCCGGCCGCTGCTCAACCCGCTGGGCGAGCCACCGCCCGCACCCGCATACGAGGACGCGGACTCGGACGAACAGCACGGTACGTTGCTGGAGTTGTACGGCGGCGACCAGCCCGACCCGGGTGCTCTGGAGCGATCGTTCCCGCCGCGGCGGCGGCCTTACCGGGTGCACACGGACGGACTGACGGTCGTGACCGACACCGGGCGGCTGGTGATCCCGTGGAAAGCGGTACGAGTCGTATGGCATCGCCAGGAGATCACCATTCCCGGGCCGACCCTCCCGGGCGTCGGTGCGCGAACTCTTCTGGCCTTCTGCGAGCTGGGCCTGGAGGGCACGGAGGAACGGTTGACGCTCGCCGGGTCGCCGAGGCAGGAGGAACTGTCGGCCTTGATCGTGGACCGTACCCGGGAGCGGATCATCCGGCGGATCCGCGAGATCTTCGACCGGGAGGGCAAGGTGTCGATCGGTGAGCTGACGCTGACGCGCGAGGGGATCTACGACGGGGACGGCGGGCATCTGCCGTGGAGCGGCGACTGGCGGATCGGTGGGCTGCCTTTCCCGAAGGACAAGGGCGGGGGCCTTTGCTACAACACGGTGTACGTGCACAGCGCCGACGGACGGACGCTGGCCGCGCAGGTGCCGGAACTGACCGCGGCAACCGTCGTACTCAAGGAACTCTCCGGCTCCGGCACTTCCTAAGGGCTGTCTTCCGGCGGGGCCGCGAAGGTCTGCGAGTGCGCCGCTCGGGTTGCCGTGACGCACCGTCCATTCCGCGCGGTATTCCGCCGCGGTGCCGGTACCGCGATGCGCCGTGTGATCCGTCAGGCCCGAGGAAGCCCAGCCCGGGGGAGGTCAGCCCGAGGAAGCCCAGCCTGCCGTCGGAGCGGCACGCGGGGTTACGCCGATTCGGTACCAGGTCAGGACCGTGGGAAGTCACCGCCCCCTGTCATCGAGGTTCGAGGTGAAGGTGCGTATTACCCTCTGGCTCTCCGGCGACGGTGCGGCGAATCGCTCGACGAGGAAATACCTGTGGTGCGCAGTGTGCCGGCGAACACCGTGGTCGATCAGGACACTGGCGGACCGACATCCCTCAAGCAGTGCGGCTGTTGGTTCACATGAATCGAACCGAAAGGGAAAGCCCCGATGAAGGCATTCCAGGCCGTCACCGAAGCAATCGCCGCAGAGGGGCTCGACCACTTGTTTGCCGTGATGGGGGACGCGAATCAGGACGTGATCGTAGACCTGGGCGAACGGTATGGCGCGACCTTCGTGCACGCACACCATGAATCCAGCGCCGTCGGCATGGCCGACGGGTACGCACGGTTCAGTGGCAGGCCCGGTCTCGCGTCGGTCACCCAGGGGCCGGGCTACACCAACGCCACGACCTCGCTGGTGGCCGCGAGGCTCCATCGCACACCCCTGATGGTGGTCGCCGGGCATGCTTCCCTGCGCGACCCGTACAACCCGCAGGGGATGGTGGACCAGCCGGCGCTCGCCAAACTCACGACCGAAGCCACCGTTCGACTGGATTCCGTCCACAACATGGACTACTGCCTGGGTGAGGCATTCCGTCAGATCAAGGTACGGAAAGGGCCGTTCATCCTGAACCTGCCCCAGGACATCCAGCAGACGGAAATGCCGGACCCCGGCTGGTCGTACCGGCCCATGTACTGTTCCCATTCTCTCCAGCCACCGCGTACGCAGGATATCGAAGAGGCGGCCGAGCTGCTCGCTTCGGCCCGGCGCCCGACAATTCTCTGTGGACTCGGCGCGAGAATTGCCCAGGCGGAGCCCGAGATCCGCAGACTGGCCGGGCATCTCGGCGCGCCCGTCGCCGTCTCCGTTCTCGCCTCCGGATTCTGTGCGGATTATCCGCAGTACCTGGGAATCAGTGGTGGCCTGGGTTCGGATCTGACGGTGAACACCCTCACCGAGAGCGATGTGATGGTGGTCGTCGGCGCCAGCCTGAACGAATGGACGACCCACTTCGGAAAGATCCTGGAAAACGGGAAGAGGATCATCCAGATCGATGACCGGCCCGATGCTTTCGGCTGGTTCGCCCGCGTCGCGGTCGGCATGACGGCGGATGCCAGAACGGCCGTGTCGGCCCTGGCGGACCGGCTCAGCGAGACCATGGCCGCACGTCGGCCCGACGCCGGACTCGTACAGCGGATCCAGGAACAGGACAGGAAACTGCGGAGCGTGCGGTTCACCGACGGAGACGCGACGGATCCGCGGCGGGCGGCTCTCCACCTTGAGGACGCGCTGCCGAAGGACGACCGCATTCTGGTGCTGGACGGCGGCCACGCGGGCATGGTCTGTATGAAGGTCCTCACCGTGCCACGCGCGGAGAACTGGAGCATCGGCTGGGATTTCGGTGCCATCGGCCAGGGACTGGGCATCGCGATCGGTGCCTGTTTCGCGCGCCCGGGAGAGCGCGTCACACATGTGACCGCGGATGCCTCGTTCATGATGAACGTCGCTGATTTCCAGACGGCTGTGCGTTACAAGCTGCCGCTCACGGTGATCGTGTTCAACGACAACGCGGTGGGCCAGGAAAAGCATGATCTGATCCACAAGAAGCTGAACCCGTCCTACGCCGATATGCCGGAGCCCGACTTCGCGAAACTGGCGGCCGGCTTCGGGGCCAAGGGCTTCACGGTGCGTACGCCTGATGACCTCGGCGAGATCGACAGGGCGCTGGCCGTCGAGGACGGCCCGGTCGTGGTCGACGTACGCATCAACGGTGATGTCGAACTGGCGATCAGCTGGGAGATCGCCAAGCATCTGAGCTGAGGGTTGTCCTTGAACGATCCCGGCCGTGCCTGCCGGCCTGCTCGCCTGCTCGTCTGACCAGCGGCGACAGCAAATCGCAACCGGGAGTACCAGACGCCGGCTCGTTCTGACGGCTTCGACCGGCCGGTCGGGTCTGTCCCCCGTGGGAGCTACGCGCAGGTGTCCACCGTGAGGTGACGATTTCGGGTCGCTGGATGCGAAGCGTTCGGAGCAACCGCGGCGCCTGGTGTGCGGACCGGCGAAGGAGTCTTCGGCGGACCGAGCGCTGCCCGTCCATTTCTCCGCATCAATTCTCTTACTAGGAGCACATTATGATCCGCAATGGCAGGGCATCCGCTCTGATCGCGCTGTGCTGCACCGTGGCCGGTGCGGGGCTTGTCGGCTGCGAGGAAGCCTCAACGGCGGATTCGAAACCGTCCGCGAGCAATACCACTGCCGGCGCTACGGAGCCTGCGGACGATGCGGTTTTCCGGCGCGTCTGCTCCACGAGCGTGAGAAGTCCGCCGACGCACGGCGTCATGGCCTCGGTGCCGTGGTCGGGGTTGATCAGGTCGAGCAGGTGCCGCAGGTCGGTGATGGTCCGTCTGTCTGTGCCGACGACGGCGGTCAGGGTCTGATCGAGGCGCGCCGGCGCGGCGGTCAGATATCGTGCCGCCTCGGCCTGCACGACCATCGCCGTCACATGGTGGGTCACGACGTCATGGAGTTCGCGGGCGATGCGGGTGCGTTCGGCGGCGCGGGTGTCCTCGGCGACGCGGCGGCGGCGTTCGGCCTCCGCCACCCGGGTGGAGCGCAGCCACGCCCCGATGCCCCAGGCGAAGGCCAGCGCCAGGTAGAACGTCAAGAACTCGCTCGGCGGCTCGCCCGAACCGAGCTGGTGGAGCGCGACCGCCAACGGCACGTACGCCGCGGAGAACAGGAGCGCGGTGGCGCGACGGTGCCGTTCCAGCCGGGACCCCAGGCTCAGCAGCGCGGTGCCCGCGACGGAGTGGTAGCCGCGAAGCTGGTCGACGGCGAAGCCGAGCGACACGAGGGTGAGACAGACGACCGGCCACCGCCGGCACACGGCGAGCGGGAAGCACCGGAGGGCGATCGCCACGATGGCCAGCACGTCGAAGGGGCGGGCCGGCAGGCCGCCGAGCTGCGTCCCGTGGCTCTGGAATGCCGGCAGGAGCGACCCGGCGAAGAGCAGCAGCCCGAGCGAGAGATACCGGACCGGGCCGTCGAACCGGCGCCATCGCTCCGGGATCTGCCGAAGATTGATCACTGGGGAAGTTTGGTGGTGGCGTCAACTCGCTCTGCGCGCCGGCGTCGAGGCATCCGCGCCACTCAATGCGGAAGATGCGGATGCGGAAGACGGTCGCGTCGTCGGATGGTGGCGGAGTCCTGCATGCCGCCTCGGCGCCCGTCGTAGGGGCCGGCAGGGTGGCCCACGTGCTGGGCAGGATCGACGGCTCGGTGTCACTTCGGCCGGCACAGGTCAATGGCCACCCGGCGCTGATTCTCCGGATGGGGGCCGAGATCGACACCGTCATGGCGGTGCGCATCGTCGACTCCCTCATCACCGGGCTCAACGCCGTCCGCAATCCGGAGAAGCTGTCGCATATGGAGCGGGAGACCACGCTGCGCCGCTGAGAGGGGAATCCGACGAACGCGAGGTCGCTCCCCGGTCAGAGACAAGAGTCCGGGGCCGGATACTGCTGGACGCGGTACCGGGAAGTCGAAAAAACTCACGGAGCGTCGGGGGCGGGCGGCGGAGCGGGCCCGATGCCGACCCGTGCTCCGCCTTCGGCAGGAGCGGACGGGTGATGGCGCTCTGGTGCGACTGGTTGTCCAGCCGCTACGGTCCGGTGACTGGCTCATGCTCGGGCCGGGCCGCCCGCGTACGTACGGCCGCGTCAAGAGAGGGGGTGACGGCGCATGAACTGTCCGTCCTGTGGTGCGTCCGCCAGTCAGGCGGACGACGGTTCCTGGTACTGCTCCGCGCAGTGCGGGTGGAAGACTGGGATTGCCAGGGTTGCCCCTTCCCGGTCAGCGGTAGCCTCGCTTCATGAGCGCACGCAGCAACTGGTTCCCGGAGAAAGGCGACACGGTGCCCGCCCCCACGCCCAGTGACGGTCCGCAGATCACCCATGCCGAGTGCCGGCAGTGCGGCACGCACATCGCCGGGCTGGACGGCCGCTACAGCTGTGGGGTGTGCGGCTGGGTCAACCACCACTCCGAAGGACACCGCGAGCTGCCCACCGCCGAAGACGACACCGACACCACCAACCACCTCGCCTGAGGAGCGTTGGCCGACCTCCGGCCGCATGGGTTGCGTGCGGGCCCGGTCAGATGCCGGGGTCCCCCACGGCACACCCGGGAACCGCTTGGCGGAGCCGGGGGTCCCGGGGTGTTGTTCCGGTCCACCTGGCGGTCCGACTGCCCCTCCACCCGTGCGGAGGGGGCCCGTCTCGTCGACCTGGTCCCCGTCTCAGCTGGACGGGTCCGATTCGCGTACCGTCTCAGCTGATCCGGTCCGCGCCTGCCTTCGGCAATCGGTCGGCAACCTCTCAAGCGTGAGGTGATCGGGGCGGCGCGCCTTCTGTGAGCACGAGTGCCAGCAATCCGGGAAACCGCGCGTCGAACTCGGGCTGCCGAAGCCGGTTGAGCCTGCGTGATCCCTTGTCCACCTGCTCCAGAAGTCCGGCGGCTCGCAGGACCGCGAAGTGGTGGCTTGCGGTCGCTTTCGAGACCGGTAGGTCGAATGTTCCGCATGCCCGACTGAATTCCGGTTCACCGGCGCATTCGCGCAGGATCGAGCGGCGTACCGGATCAGCGAGGGCGTCGAGTGCGTCCTGGAGGGTCACCTCCTTCGGGTCGGCGTGAACCAGGTTTCTGGAACGGCGCGGGACCGGCTCGGCCATGGTGGATCCCTCCTCCGCTTGACATGTTAGATCGCCATCGTACAGTGACGAGTGTTCGATCCGCGTCTAACTCAGTGAGGCCTGCCATGTCAGCGTCGATCATCAGCGGGCCACCAGTGGCCGTGGTCACCGGAGCCAGCCGGGGAGCGGGCAAGGGCATCGCCCTCGCACTCGGGCAGTCGGGCGCGACCGTCTATGTGACGGGACGCAGCCGGCGATCGTCCGATTCGCCCTACGGTGGCACGATCGCGGAGACTGCCGCCCTCATCGACGAAGCCGGCGGCAGAGGCATCGCGATGGCCATCGACCATTCCGACGACGAAGCCGTGGCGGAACTGTTCGCCCGGATAGGAAACAATCACGGCCGACTCGACATCCTGGTCAACAACGCGGCCAAGGTGGTCAACACCACGCCCCCCGGGAGGTTCTGGGAACAGCCGCTGGAGGCAGCCGATCTCATAGCGGTCGGCCTGCGGTCGCACTACGTCGCAAGCTTCCACGCCGCCCCCCTGCTGATCGCCAATGGCCGGGGACTGATCGTCAACACAGGTCACTACGGTGCTGTGGCCTACCACCTGGGACCCGCCTACGGCGCCCAGAAGGCCGGCTCCGACAAGATGGCCGCCGACATGGCCAAGGAACTGCGCCCCCACAACGTCGCCGCCGTCTCGATCTGGATGGGTGGGCTGGACACCGAGCGCGCACGCGCGCACATCGCGACACTGCCCGCTGAGGCCAGACCAACCAACAGGCGCGAATCCCCGCAGTTCACCGGCCGGGTGATAGCGGCCCTCTATGCGGCCGACGATCTCATGCGGCTCTCCGGCAGGGCACTGATCGGCGCTGAACTGGGCGCGCACCTCGGTGTCACCGACATCGACGGCAGCACCCCGCTCTCCCTGCGGTACGCCCTGGGCGGACCGCCCGAACTGCACCCCAGCCTGTACTGACGCCGCTCGACAGCCGCCTGGCGGCACGTGCGTCCTCCCCCACCCCGCCCGGATCAGCAGAGTTCGCGAGAGTTGGGCGCTGACCCGAGGTTCGGCCGGTCGATGGCCGGTGAGCGACACATTGGCCAGATGTACGAACCCGGCCTCACGCCAAACACCCACATAGGGAACATGTGTCATATTACGAATGCATCTCCCGACGAAAGGCATGTCATGAAATTAGCGGTCATCGGTGGTACCGGGCTGATCGGGTCGCAGGTCGTCAAGAATCTGAACGCCGCCGGGCACGAGGCGGTACCGCACTCACATTCCACCGGAATCGACGTCATCAGCGGCCAGGGGCTGGACGAGGCGGTGGCGGGGGCCGACGTCGTCGTCAACCTGACGAACTCCCCGACCTTCGACGACGCCTCCCCCGCCTTCTTCCAGACCTCGATGGACAACCTTCTGGCCGCGGCCCGGAAGGGCGGCGTCGGCCACTTCGTCATCCTCTCGATCGTCGGCGTGGACCAGGTGCCGGAGCTCGACTACTACCGGGCCAAGACCCTCCAGGAGGACATCCTCGCGGCCGGGCCGATCCCCTACTCGATCGTCCGCGCGACACAGTTCATGGAGTTCATCGACGCGGTCATGTCCTGGACCGCCGACAACGACACCGTCCGGCTGCCCGCCACACCGATCCAGCCGATCGCCGCCAAGGACGTGGCCGACGCGGTGGCGAAAGTCGCCGCGGGCGCCCCGCTGGGGGGCATTCACAATGTCGCCGGCCCCGAAGTCTTCCTCCTGGACGAGCTGGGCCGGATCACCCTCTCCCACAAGGGCGACAGCCGCACCGTCGTCACCGACCCCACCGCCGGCATGTTCGCCGCCGTCAAGAGTGACGTCCTCACCGACACGGACGCCCACCTCGCCCCCACCCACTACGCCGACTGGCTCTCCTGAACCGCTCGCCCTCCGGCTTCCGGCTCGGCCGGACGCCGACGATCCGGGTAGCCGGAAGGTGCTCCATGTACTGAGCGCTGTAGTCCGCAGAACTGGCCGACCACAGCGCTCAGTCGCACCCGGCCGTTCGGCCGGTGACTGCCGACTGCCGCGGCTTCCAGTCCGGATGGACCATGACCCGCCCCCACGACCGCCGTTGGCAGTCGGCTCCACAGGAGGAAATGCGGCAGACCCAGCCCCCAGCACCCCAGCAACCCAGCAACCCAGCAACCCGGGCTCGCAGGTCGTCCGGGGCGGCCGGGTCGAGCGCCAGGCCACGCGCCCACAACTCGCGCGGCCTCAATGGGCGAGCTGGCGCCGTACCAGCTCATGAAGCCGGCCTTTCGTGTCGGCCAGCAGGTCGGTCGGCGGCCCCTGTTCCACGACGCGGCCGTCCGCCATGACGATGACGCGGTCGGCGTCCATGACGGTCGAGAGCCGGTGGGCGATCACAAGGCGGGTGGCGCGGAGTCGGCTGGTGCTCTCGGTCACGATGCGCTGCGTCGCGTTGTCCAGGGCGCTGGTGGCCTCGTCGAAGAACAGGATGCTGGGACGGCGGATGAGGGCCTGGGCGATCATCAGCCGCTGCCGCTGCCCACCGGAGATCGCGCCGCCGCCGGAGATCAAGGTGTGCAGGCCCATGGGCATGTGTGTGATGTCGTCGGCGAGGCCGGCCATCTCGGCGGCTTCCCATACCTCCTCCTGGGAAAACGCCTCGGCGCCGCTGACGCAGTCCAGGATCGACCCGGTGAACGGCTGCGCGTTCTGCAGGACGACCCCGCACTGTCGGCGCACGGCCGCCTGGTCGAGAGCGGCCAGGTCCTGGCCGTCGTACAGCACACTGCCCGAGAGCGGCTGGTCGAAGCCGATGAGCAGCCGGAGCAGGGTGGACTTCCCGCAGCCGCTCGGGCCGACGATCGCCACGAACTCGCCCGGCCGGATCTCCAGTGACACGTCGTCCAGGATCAGCGGGCCGTCGGCGGAGTAGCGGAAGGAGAGTTTCCGGGCCTCGATCCCGCCGGACAGGACGCCGGGCTGGGTGCTGGCGGAGCGGACCTCGGGCTGCTCGTCCAGCACCGGCTTGATCTGTTCGAACATCGGCAGTGCGGCTGCCGTCGAGACGAACGCGCCGCTCAGCTGGGTGACGGAGGTCAGCAGCATCGTCACGGCGGTGTTGAAGGTGAGGAATTCGCCCGCCGACATGCTGTTCCGCGCCGGGCCCGCCAAGAGCATGAACATGATGAGGGAACAGAGCGGCAGATAGACCGCGTCGAGGACCGTGGTCAGGTTTCTGATCCGGCCCGTACGCTGCTGCAGTTCGCGGGAGCGGGCGAACTCGTCGGCCCACGCCGCGTACGCGAAGCTCTCCGCCGCCGCGACCCTCAGCTTGGGCAGCCCGCGCAGGGTCTGGAACGCCTGGTTGTTGAGCTTGTTGCTCAGCTCCACGAGCCGTCGCTGCCAGCGCACCTGCCACAGCCCCATCCCGAGGAACACGGCCGCGATGACGATCAGCATGGCGATCGCCGCCAGCGCCAGCGGCACGCTGTACCAGAGCAGCAGTACGAGGTTCATCGCGCCGACCGTGCTCGCCTGCACGGCCACCGGGCCGACGCCCGAGAGCACCCTGCGGATGGAACTGATCCCCATGGCCGCACTGGCAAGTTCGCCGGTGGAACGGCTGGTGAAGAACTTCGTCGGCAACCGCAGCAGCCGGTCCCAGACGGCGGGCTGCAGCACGCTCTCGATCCGGCCCTCAAGACGCAGCAGGGTCAGGTTCTGCAACAGCGCGAACGCGGCGGTCACCACGCTGGTGATCATGACGGCCAGCGAGACCTGGGCGATGAGGCTCGTCTCGGCGTTCGGTACGAAGACCCCGAGCACCTGCCCCGTCGCGATCGGTACCAGCGCGCCGAGGCCGACCGTGACCAGCCCGCTCAGCGCGAGATTCCGCGCGTCAGTGCCGCTGCCGCGCAGACTGAAGCGCACCAGCCGCGCCGGTGTCATGGGCCGGTCGGGCAGCGGCCGGTAGAACATGACGGCACGCGGCTCCAGTTCCCCGGCGTTGTGCGGGCCGAGCCGCATCCGCAGCCCCGAGGCCGGGTTCACCGCCTCGTACCGGCCGCGCCGCCACAGCAGCGCGACCGGCGCGCCGGACTTGGCCCAGTGGCCCACCAGCGGGCCGGCGTCCGTACGCCACCAGTTCCCGTCGAGCCGGACCGCGCGGGTACGGATCCGGGCGCCGACGGCGATACGTTCGACGGCGCTGACGCGGTCGTTGACCAGACCGCTCCTCGGCGGTCCCGAGAGGGTGATCCCACCTGCCTCGGCGACCACTTGGCAGATGGCGAAGGCGGCCTCGTCGCCGCCCGTCCCGGGCATTCCCGCCGCGCTCCGTCCGGTTCTGGCGGGCCCGTCGATGGAGGCGATCAATGCCTGGTCCGCCTGCGCGCGTACCGCTTCACCGGCCTTGATTCCGGCCGCGGTCCGGTCGGCGTGGGCGTTCTCCAACCGCTCGATCCAGCGGTCGACCGCGGACAGCAGCCGGTGCTGCTGGTTGACCATCCGCTGCCACAGCGCGCCGTCGACCAGCAGATCACCGGCCGCCTCGGCGCTGTACGCGGCGCCGTACGCCACGCTGCCCGGGGGGACCTGCATCCACAGGAGGTCGTCATCGTCGGTCAGGGCGTCGTCGCCACCGGGGCGTCCGTCCAACGGCGCTTCCAGCAGGACGCCCAGACCGCGCCCGATGCCGAGCGCGAACGCGTGCTCCAGCGGAGTCGGTGCCGGTGCGGATGCCCAGGTCCCGTCCGCGCTCGGCTGTGCGTACGGCCCGAGCTGATCCTGATGCGGGTACTGCTGCCCGTACGGGTCGTACTGCTGCTCGTACTCCGCGCGGTACAGCTCGCGCAGCGGAATCCGGCGCAGCAGACACTCCTGCGAGGGCTTGCCCGCCAGGGTGTGCTGAGCGCCCTCGACCGGGCCGAGCAGCAGCGCGCCCGCTTCGAGGCGGCCGAGATAGTGCCAGTGGCCCTGCTCGGCGGCGTCGACCGCGAAGAGATCCAGCGTCCCGTCCATGACGAGCCACAGCACGTGCGGCCCTTCCAGCGGCACACTGCCGAGACCGGTGTGGTCGAGCGGCGTGCCGAGTCCGCCGAGGGCGTGTATCACCGCGCCGGTCCCGTCTACGGGCGGGGGAACGGACGACATCTCAGTGCTCCTTGACGAGTTCGGCGTACGGACCGCGGGCCGCGACCAGGTCTTCGTGCCGTCCCCGTTCGACGATCGACCCGTGGTCGAGCACCACGATCTCGTCGCTGTCCCGCACCGTGCTCAGCCGGTGCGCGATCACCACACACGCACAGCCCCGCCGTCGCAGGTTGTCGATGACCAGCCGCTCGGTCCGCGCGTCCAGAGCGCTCGTGACCTCGTCGAGAACGAGGACGCTCGGTCGCCTGACGAGTGCCCTGGCGATCTCCAGGCGCTGCCGCTGCCCGCCGGAGAAGTTGCGTCCGTCCTGCTCGACCCGGCTGTGGACGCCCCCGGGGCGCCGTACGATCACGTCGTACAGCGCGGCGTCCTTGAGCGCCGCGACGACGGCGTCGTCCGGTATGGACGGGTCCCACAGGGCCACGTTGTCACGGACCGTCCCTTCGAAGAGGAAGACGTCCTGGTCGACGAAGGAGACCGACGCGGCGAGCGCACCACGGGAGATGTCCTCAAGACGCTGCCCGTCGATACGGATCGTCCCCTCCCAGGGCCGGTAGAGTCCCGAAATCAGCCTGGACACAGTGGATTTGCCACTGCCGGAGCCGCCGACGAGCGCCACCTGCCGCCCGGGGCCGACCGTCAGGGAGAAGTCCTTGAGCAGCGGCGCGTCCAGCGGGCTGTAGCCGAAGGTGATGTTCTCCAGGTGCACATGGCCCGTCAGTCTGCGGGTGTTCGCGTCGTCCGGCGTCGGGCGCGTGTACAGCTCGTCGGCCGGGAAGCTCTCGACGTCCTTCAGCCTGGCCACGTCGGCGGCGAAGTCCTGGACCCGGCCGGCCACTCCGTTCAGCCGGGTGATCGGCGCGGTGAAGCGCGTGACGAGCGCCTGGAAGGCGACGAGCAGACCGATGGAGATATGGCCCTCGACCGCGCGCAGTCCGCCGATCCAGAGGATCAGCGCGCTGTTGAGTGTCGCGAGGGCCGGTGCGACGACGGCGAGGGCGGCGGTCGGTACGCCGAGGCGCTGCTGCACGTCCAGTGTGGTGGCGTGCTGCCCCGCCCAGCGGCGGAAGTAGCCGTTCTCGCCACCGGTGGCCTTCAGGGTCTCGATCAACTGCAGGCCGGTGTATGAGGTGTTGGTCAGGCGGGCACTGTCCGCGCGCAGTTTCTGGGTGTGGGTGGCGCGCAGCCGGATGACGATCCGCATCGCCACCACATTGAGCAGCGCGATCAGCACTCCGACGACCGTGAGCTGCGGATCGTACGTCCACAGCAGGACGGCGTAGAGGATCACCACCACCCCGTCCACGCCGGCGGCCGCGAGGTCCCGTGCCAGTGTTTCGGCGACCGTGTCGTTCGACTGAAGGCGCTGGACCAGATCGGCGGGGCTGCGCTGGGCGAAGAAGGTGACCGGCAGCCGGAGCAGATGGCGCAGGAACCGGGCGCTGCTCAGCGTCGACGAGATGATGCGTCCGCGCAGCAGATTGGCCTGCTGCAGTCCGGTCAGTGTGGCGGTGAGCACCACCGTCGCCGCCATCGCCGCGAACAGGGGCCCCAGCAGCGAGGTCTGCTTGCCGATCAGGAACATGTCGATGTACGTACGGCTCAGCGCGGGCACCACCGCGCCGACTCCGACCAGGAGCAGGCTGGCGAGCAGGGCGGCCAGGAGCGTGCCGGTCGTGCCGCGCAGCCGCGCCGGTACCGCGCCCAGCACACCCTGCTTGCGGCCGCCCTCGCGGAAAGCGGCCGACGGCTCGAAGACGAGCGCGACCCCGGTGAAACTGGTGTCGAAGTCCTCGGTGGAGACGAAACGGCGGCCCTTGCCGGGGTCGTTGATGTACACGCCTCGACGGCCCAGCTTGCGCCCCGTGCCGTCGTACACGACGTAGTGGTTGAACTCCCAGAAGAGGATGGCCGGTGGCCGCACCCCGGCGAGTGCCGCCGGTTCCATCTGCATGCCCTTGGCCTGGAGACCGTAACTCCGCGCGGCCTTCAGCAGGTTGCTGGCTCGGGAGCCGTCGCGGGACACACCGCACGCGATGCGCAGTTCTTCGAGTGGGACATGGCGCCCGTAGTGGGCGAGCACCATGGCGAGCGATGCGGCGCCGCACTCCACGGCCTCCATCTGGAGGATGGTGGGCGTCCGTACGGCCTTCGGCCGCTTGGTCGCGGCGGACTTGGCGCCCCGGGAAGGCTTCGTGGACTCGGCGGACTTGGGGGACTTGGGGGACTTGGGGGTCCGTCCGGGCCGCGGGAGCCTGGCGGGCCCCGGGCGGTGCCGGCCGTGCCCGGCCGGAACGGGCCGTTCGCGCGATTCGGGTCGCTCCTCCGGCGTCGCGGAGGCGTTCGGTACGGTCACGGCAGCAGCCAATCGATCGGACGCTGCTCGGCCAGGTGAATGGTGCCGTCGGCGAGCGTCATGGAGTCGACCGCGTACGGCGGACCGTCCGACGTCGACCAGGTGAAACCGGACGTGGTGGACGAGGAACGGTCCAGCTGTACGAGGACGGGGACGGGCTGACCGCCCTTCGAGAAGTGTTCGCCCAACTGGTTGCTGCCGAGGGCTCCGGCGATCCGCTGGGCCGTCAGCCCGGTCCGCCCCACTGACTTCACTTCGCCGCGCAGCACCCCGTACCGCTTGGCCGGCACGGACTGGACGGTGAGATCGACCGAGGCTCCCACGGAGATCTCGGAGCCGTTGTCGGCCGGCAGGTACAACATCGCCATGAGCGGGTCGTCCGGGCTGTCGATCCGCTCCACGGCCGCGACGTCCGTGCCGGTGGTGACCACGGAGCCGATTGTCGCGACGAGTGTTGTCACCCGGCCCGCGGCGATCGTACGGACGACGGTGGTCCCGCCCGCCGTACGGACCTTGAGAAGCGGTGTGTTCGCGGGAACGTGCCTGCCCTCCTCGACGAGCACCTCGGTGACCTGGCCCGCGACCGGGCTCTGCAGGACGTAGCTGCCCTGCCCGTGGGTGAGGATTCCGGCGGCGCCGACGGTGGACGACAGGGAGCCGGTCACCGCCCAGACGGTGGCGGCGGCCATGACCACGACCGTGACGGCGAGGACGAGACAGCCCTGGGGCCGGGCGAAGCGCACCGGCAGATCGATTTCCTCCGGCGACCGCAGCTTGGCGAGCGCCTGTTGGCGGAACTGCACGACACACTCTTCCCTTCCGGGCCGTCAGGTCCTGTCCGGGCCTCGGGCGGCCGTATGCCCCGGAACCTGGAGCGGCACCGGGGCACGTGGCGCGGTCCGTCGGTCGGGGAAACCGCCGACGCGCCGTAAGTCACCGCGCGTGGCAGTGATCACCACACGAGGTCGTGCCGCTCAGCGGCACCTGACCGACTCAGAGGTCGACGCCGACGCCAACCGGGAGGCCGGACGTGAGGCCGCCGACAACACCGGTGGCAGTACCGACGATCCCCGAGACGGGGAGGACGGAGTCAGCGGTGGAGACGACGGTGCCGACCAGACCGCCGACGAGGCCACCGGACACGTTGTCCAGGTCGCTGTCGGAGATTTCCTGGGTCTCGACCTGCGGGGTGAAGGACATGATCTTTGCTTCCCTTCGCGCTGATATCTCGGAATTTCCACAGCGGTCGCGCGCTTCGTCGGGCCCCGGAACGGAGCCTTCCGTCTGTGCGATTGCCGCGGTGCGAAGGATGAAAGCACGGGGTCGCGCCGCCTTGCCAATCACATCGCCTCCCGATCGCGACGTATCGCGGCACCGAAACGGCATGGTGTGCAGGCACGTTCATGAAGTGGTGGCAGCATCCCCACGTCTTTGCAGGTGTGATTACCCACGGACTGGGCCCCCCGCGACGACCGAACGAGACATTCCACGCCAACGCGCAGACCCTCGGACCGAACTGCGAAGCCCACTGGGAGATGATGTACCGCCCATGTGACCGGTGTGCAGATTCACGAGAGACCGCGCGCTCCCGCGAATTCGCACCCCAGCGCAGCGAGGTGTGCGCGGTGGGTGATCAACCGTGCTGCGTGATAGGCCTATTGGTTATGCCGTGCGCACTTCTGCCGACCGTACGGGACGGTGTCGGCGCGGTGCGCGGTGACAGTGCGCGGGCTTCGGCGATCCAGCTCGCTTCGACGGCGTCGGCGACGGTGCGGGGTGCTGCTCCCGGAGCGTCCGGGCCGTCGGGGAGCGCCTCGCGTGCGTCGCGGGCCCACGCGTCGGGGCTCGGATTTGTCGGACACTGCCTGGCGAGCTTGGACGTCACGGACGAACATGGAACGCATGAGTGACGAACCCGCACGATGGAGCATCGCAACCATCTACCCGGACATGTGGGCCGACCCGGGCGACGACCCCCGCAACAGCGAAGGACCCAGTCCGGACGGCGAGCTTGCGACGCTGCAGGACTTCCTGACGAACTACCGCATGACGCTGCGGATGAAGTGCGAGGGCCTGGATGCGGAGCAACTGGCCCGTAGGTCGGTTCCACCGTCGACGATGTCGCTGCTCGGCCTGCTTCGGCACCTCGTCGAGGTGGAACGGGACTGGCGCAACTGGATCAGCGACGGTGATCCGCTGCCGAAGCTGTACGGCGAGGGTGGCGCGGACTTCGACGGAGTTGTCGCCGAGCAGGCCGAGGTCGACGCCGCGTACTCCGCTCTGGAGCACGAGCAGGCCGCGACCGACGCCGCGCTGGCCGGGCACCCGGATCTGAGTGAGCGTCTGGGGAAGGAGGGGATCGCGGTTCGGGAGCTGATGGTGCACCGGATTGAGGAGTATGCACGTCACTGCGGGCACGCCGATCTGCTGCGCGAGTGCATCGACGGAAGGGTAGGCCAGTAACGAGGGCCCGCTGCGAAAGCGTCGACGGGCCGGACGAGGTGTCACCCGGTCCGACGCGTCCGTATCGTTTCTCCAGGTCCGGCCAGGGCGTGTTGTGTGCGTGGGTGCGCGGCCGAGGCTGTCGTCGCGTGTCGCCCGGCTTGAGCGAAAGGCGGGCGTCCCGCCGCAACCCCGGGCCTGCCGGGGTTGCGGCCGTCAACGATGCGGGACGTCGATCCCGGCCGCGCGCAGGTTCGCCTCGACCAGCGCGTTCAACCGGGCGATGGACGGCACCCGCTCCTCCCGGTGGTGGTTGACCAGTCCGTACCGGGAGGCGGCGTCGGACTGGTTCAGGAACCCGGTCGGCATCGCCAGCAGCGCGCGGTTGGCCAGCAGCTTGTCGGCCACCGCGCACGCCAGCTCCTCGATCCGCGGGTCGTCCGGATCCCAGGACATCGCGTCCCAGCCGCGCTTGGTCAGCTCGACGAACTCGGGATCGTCCATCCAATGTTCGAGCATGGTCAGGAAGCTGTCGAAGACCTCCGGAACCAGCGCCCGTGCCAGCACCAGAGCCTCCCGTTGAGTGGCCACGTAGTCGGGACTGAAGCCGAGATCGTTCAGTCGGTCCAAGACCGCGCAGGCCCGGTCGGGCAGCAGGAGCCGGTCGCCATGGGCGAGCCGGTGCAGCGTGTCGCGGCGCGCGATCAGGTCCTCGATCCGTTCGGTGAGCCGACGATGGACGTCGTCCAGGGCGGCGGTGAACCGCTCGGGACCGGCGTCGAGCAGGTCACCGATCTCGGCCAGCGGCACGCCGGCCCCGGCCAGCGTCCGGACCTGGACCAGCCGGAGCAGGTCGGCCGACCCGTAACGCCGGTAGCCGGAACCGTCACGTTCGGGCTCCTGGACCAGGCCGAGCCGGTGATAGTGCCGCACTGTCTTGATCGTGACACCGACGAACGCCGCCGCCTGACCGATCGTGAGCCCATCTGCCATCGGCTCAGCACACCTCCAGATCGTGGGCGGCCAGAACACGGGCGGCTGCGGTCTCGCGCACCACGTCGGCGACGGCACGGAAGTCCTCGCACGGGATCGGGCCGTGGTCGCCGTCGGCCTTCGCACTCGCCTTGAGGTATGGGTTGCGGGCGATCACAGGGCTGAGCGTAGCGCGCATCTGTTCCAGCTCATCACCCTTGTCGCCGAGGCCGGCACCCGGCGACCACTCGATAGGACTTGAGCTTGACCTTGGGTCAGGGTGCACGCTCATCGCACGGCCGCCTCGAAGGGGCCGGTGGTCACCAGGCCACCGTTGCGCTGTTGCGCTGTTGCGCTGTTGCGCTGTTGCGCTGTTGCGCTGTTGCGCTGTGCCGAACACCTAAGTATCGCGAGACAAGGAATGACCATGGGTGAGTCCCTCCACACCATCATGAACACCGCTGCCGGGCCGGATCGCCCGGAGCTGCAGAAGGCCATCCAGGAAATCGTCGATTCCGGTTTCGCCGGGGTGCAGCTGCGCGTGCACGATGAGCGGGGCCAGTGGGTCGGCAGCGCCGGGGTGCGCAAGCTGGGCGAGGCCGCCAAGCCACCGACCAACGGGCACTTCCGGATCGGCAGCATCACCAAGACCTTCACCGCGACCCTGGTGCTGCAACTGGTGGCCGAGGGCAAGATCGGGCTGGACACCCCGGCGGACGACTACCTGCCCGAGTTCGGGCTGGACCGACAGATCACGGTGCGGATGCTGCTCCAGCACACCAGCGGGTTGTTCAGCTTCACCGGCGAGATCTATGACGACGGTACGGTCGTGCCCGGTGTAGTCCCCGCGGTGGGCAAGGAGTGGATGGGCAATCAGTTCCGCACCTACCGGCCGGAGGAGCTCGTGCGGCTGGCGTTGTCCAAGCCGGCGCGGTTCGAGCCGGGGACGGACTGGAGCTACTCCAACACCAACTACGTGCTGGCCAGGCTGCTGATCGAGAAGGGCACCGACCGCTCCTACGCCGAGGAGATACAGCGGCTGATCCTGGGTCCGCTCGGGCTGACCGGCACCGTGATGCCGGGCGCCTCGCCGGAGATCCCCGAGCCGCACGCCCACGGCTACTACGGGTACGAGGATGCCGGCCAGTGGAAGGTGGGGGACACCACCCGCTTCAACCCGTCCTGGATCTCCACCGCCGGTGACATGATCTCGACCAGCCAGGACCTGCACACGTTCTTCTCCGCGCTGATGAGCGGCAAGCTCCTGCCGGCCCCGCTACTGGCCGAGATGCGCACACCGCACCCCAAGATGGGCTACGGCCTGGGGGTGTTCGTGGAGGAGACGGACGGCGGTGGCACCATCCTCCAGCACAACGGCGGCTTCTGGGGCTGGGCGGCGCTGATGTACAGCACGCCCGACGGCCGTAAGACCCTGACCGGCTCGCTGACCTCCGGGGACGCCGAGCTCGACTGGCCCGCCCTGGCCGAGGCGTTCGAGAAGGTGAAGCAGCGGCTCGTCAAGGAGGTGTTCAGCGACGGGCAGACCGAGCCGGCTCAGCCGACGGGCTGAGCACGCGGCCACTGTTCGGCCTCGGTGCCCTTGCGCTCGACCCGCACCAGCCGGTCGCCCCGGTCCACATCGATGCCGCATACCCCGGGGAGTTCGGTGGCGCGGGCCAATTCGGACCGTCTGACTCGACTTCATGGCGCCGCGTGGCGCACCACGAGGGCAAGGGAGGGCGGCCGCACCGGGCGGCTGTGCGGCCTGGACCCTGCCGTCGGGATGCTGGAGGTGGCGCGGACGCGCCCGGACATCGAGTGGATCTTCGGAGACCTGGCCGTGGCGCCGGGCTGGGACCGTGAGTTCGACCTGCCGGTGATGACCGGCCACGCGTTCCAAGTGCTCCTCGGCGACGACGAGTTGCGCGTCGCGCTGACGGCGATCGCCGCGGCGCTGACCGACGACGGCAGCTTCGTGTTCGAGACCCGCAATCCCCTGGTGCGGGAGTGGGAGGACTGGCATGTGCGTTACTCGGGCGAGGTGGTGGACTCCACGGGTACCGCGGTGCGCTGCGCGTGCGAGGTCGACGCGCCGGTGCGGGGCGACCTCGTCTCGTTCACGCACACCTACACCAGTCCCGGATGGGACAGCCCGCGGCAGAGCCGCAGCATGCTGCGCTTCCTCGGTCCCGACGCGTTGTCGGGGTTCCTGGGAGATGCGGACCTGGTCGTCGCGGAGCAGTTCGGGGACTGGGATCGCGGCCCGTTGACGGACCTCAGCCCGGAGATCATCACCGTCGCGCGCCGCCGCTGACGCTCGGAGCGGCATTCCGCGTGGTACCCCGGTCTCCTCGGCCCCCGATGCGGGCGGTGCGGTGCTCAGTCGTGGTAGGCGGCGGTCGCGATCCGGACGAACGACCGGATCAGTGGATTCGTGTCGCCCTCGTTCCACGCCGCCACCACGCGGCTCGGCGGCATGTCGATCAGCGGCACCACGGCGAGCCCCCGGGATGGCTCATGGTCCAGGAGAGTCATGCCGACCGTCCCGTTCCACAGAACGGCTTGCCGGCATTCCTGGACGGCGCGCACCACCGGACCCTCGCGAGGTTCCCCGCCGTTCCAGTACGACTGCCAGAGCGGGTCGGTACCCTCCGGGAACAGGAACCAGCGGCGGTCGGCCAGGTCAGCAATTTTCAGGCTGTCACGACGGGCCAGCGGATCGTCGGCGCGCAGCAGGGCTCCCACCGGGTCGGCGCGCAGCGCGTGCACGGTCAGACCGGTCTCGTCGAACGGCCCTCGGGTCAGGGCGACGTCGACCAGTCCGGCGTGCAGTCCGCAGGTGGGATCGGTCAGGTCGGTCTCGCGGACGCGGACCTCAACGCCCGGGTGCCGCCGGCGGTAGGCGTCGGCCAGCCGGGTTGCGCCCGGGTCGGTGCTGTCACCCAGGATGCCGACGGTGATCGCCGCGGCTCCGGCTGCCGCGGCCACGCGTACGCGTACCCGGTGGGCCTGGTCGAGCAGGGCGCGCGCCTCATCGAGCAGCACGGCCCCCGGCGGAGTGAGCGTGACACCGGTGGACGACCGGTCGAACAGCGTGGCGCCGACCTCGGTCTCCAGTTGCTTGATCGCCCGGCTCAGGGGCGGCTGACTCATGTGCAGCCGGGAGGCCGCCCGGCCGAAGTGGAGTTCCTCGGCGACCGCCACGAAGTAGCGCAGCGTACGTAGCTCCATGCTGCAACGATACCCGTACGGTATCGGTAGCACAGAATGGGTCTTGGACAGCCGCAGTGCCCTGGCAGTGGAATCGAAGCATGAGCGACAAACCGAAAACCAGTGAGGCGATCACCGACCCCGCCGTATCGGTGGTGGGCCCGGACGACGGCGAGACGATCTTCCTGGGCGCCACGCGACTGCGGGTACTCGAAGACGGCACCAACACCGGGCACCGCCTCGGACTCGCCGAGTCCGTCCTCGCACCGCACACGCCGGGACCGCCGCAGCACCGTCACGCGCAGCACGACGAGGGTTTCTACGTCATCTCCGGCGCGGTGCGGTTCACGGTCGGACACAAGGACTACGACGCGACGGCGGGCACGCTCGTGATGGTCCCGCCCGGGGCCCCACACACTTTCGCCAACGTGACCGACCAGCCGGCTGTCATGCTCAGCACTTTTACGCCGGACCTGTATGTGCAGTACTTCCGAGACCTGCGGGACATGATCGCCGGCGGTCAGGCACTGACCCCGGAGGCGCACATCCAAACGATGAGCCGCTACGCCACCGAGCCCGCCACCGACTTCGCCCCGAGGCCGGAAGGATAACGCCGCCCGGGTGCCGGCCACCGAATCCGTACGGCCGCGGCTCCTACCACTGAAGGTCCGAGCCGCTGGCGCACTCGCGTGTGCCTCTTGTTGGTCCTCACTCTGGTGACGATGTAGTCGCCTGCGACCGGTAATCGTGGATGGGAATCGTGAACGTCGCTTATTGGATCGTCGCCGGACTGCTCGCTCTCTTCCACCTCTACGGGGGCGGGGTGAAGGTGGTGCAGAGCCGTGAGCGGCTCCGGCCGATGATGGCCTGGGTGGACAGCACGCCGATGACGGCGGTCAGGGCGATCGGGGTGATGGAAGTACTCGGCGCGATCGGGCTGGTCATTCCGCCGCTGACCGGTATCGCGCCCTGGCTGGCCCTGGCTGCCGCCATCGGGTTCGTAGTCCTGCAGATCGGTGCGACCAGGGTCCACCTGAGCCGCGGAGACCGCCAGGTCGCTCTGAACATCACGCTCAGTCTGGCCGCGGCCGTGACCAGTTGGCTGGCGACGACATGGCTGTGACGACGTGGCTGTGACGGATATGGCCGTGAGCTCAGGCAGGCCAGACTGCGGTACACCGGCGGCCAGTTGGGCCTGGTGGTGAGCGAAGTAGTTGGTTTCGTGTCGATCCTTCGGGTCGGGAAGGCGTCGAGGGCGAGACCGGAATGGCTTCGGTGCAGCCTGTATCCGCCTGCCGTGAACAGTCAGCCGGGCATTACGTTGGGTATGAAGACCTCCGTGCGGTGTAGTCCTGGACAGCTCCACCACACCGGAGGTCTTCGCCGTGATCAAGCCCCAGCGGTGTCAACAACGCTCGTGACCAACACATCTAGGGCGTGTCTTCAATTGATCTTGAGTAGTGGATCATGGTCGGGTAATACGTCGCCATGAACTGTCCCATGCGGAGTGGGAGTTCCTCCGTCCGTTGCTGCCCCAGTCCTTGCGCGGACGGAAGCGGCTGAACGACCGAACCGTGCTCAACGGGATCGTGTGGAAGTTCCGGACGGGCACGGCCTGGCGGGACGTGCCGGAGCGGTACGGCTTCTGGCACACGCTGCACACTCGCTTTCGCCGGTGGGCCCTAAACGGCACCTTCGAGCGGATGCTCCGGGCCGCCCAGGCCCGGGCGGACGCGGCGGGCGAGATCGACTGAGTGGTGTCGGTCGACTCCACCGTCGTACGCGCCCACCAGCATGCCGTCGGAGCCAGAAAAGGGGGCTCCGCATCCCCGCACCCGGACGTTCCCGGGGCGGCCTGACCAGCAAGATCCACCTGGCCTGCGATGCCCTGGGGCGCCCGCTCGGCTTCGTGCTGACGGGCGGCAACACGAACGACTGCACGCAGTTCACCGCCGTGATGGAGGCGATCCGGGTGCCCCGCCTCGGGCCGGGACGGCCCCGGCTGCGGCCCGCTCATGTGCTGGGCGACAAGGGCTACAGCTCCCGCGCGATACGCACCTGGCTGCGGCGGCGCGGCATCGCCCACACCATTCCCGAGCGGGCCGACCAGAAGCGCAACCGGGCCCGCCGCGGCAGCCGAGGCGGACGCCCGCCCCGCTTCGACAAGCAGCTCTACAAGCAGCGCAACGTCGTGGAACGGTGCTTCAACCGCCTCAAGCAGTGGCGTGGCATCGGGACCCGCTACGACAAGACCGCCGAGTCCTACCAAGCGGCCGTCATCCTCGCCTCGCTCCTGATGTGGGCGTGACATGTGAAGACAACTCCTAAGGGGCCTGGCCGAGGTTCGCTTCGGTACGGCCGTGCCCGATAGGGGCGCCGGGATCAGCGGCGCACTTCGCCGCGCCCGCTTGGCGTCGTAACCCGAAAAAGCAGTGGCCGCGCGGGCTCGGGGCCACATACGTTCACCTCCATGGTTGACGCAACATTCGGGCATCCGCGCCTCGCCGCCATCTACGACCCACTCGATCCGGACCGCAGCGATCTCGACGCGTATCTCGCGATGGCGGAGGAGTTCGGCGCGCGGTCCGTGCTGGACATCGGGTGCGGTACGGGCGTGTTCGCACTGCTGCTCGCCGGGCGCGGGATTACGGTCAGCGGGATCGATCCCGCGCGGGCGTCCGTCGACGTCGCGCGTGGCAAGCCGGGCGCGGAGCGGGTGCGCTGGCTCGACGGCGACGCGGGGGACCTGCCGCCCATGCAGATCGACCTGGTGACGATGACCGGGAACGTCGCCCAGGCGATCGCCGATCCGCAGGCGTGGCGTACGACGCTGCGCGGCGCGTACGAGGCGCTGCGGCCCGGCGGGCGGCTTGTCTTCGAGACGCGCGATCCGGCGCAGCGCGTGTGGGGGGAGTGGGCGGAGTGGACGCGCGAGACCACGTACCGCATGACGGACATCCCGGGCGTCGGCCACGTCGAGACCTGGGCCGAGCTGACGGACGTGAGCCTGCCGCTGGTGAGCTTCCGGGGTACGCACGTGTTCGCCGCGGACGGGGACGTACTGACCTCGGAATCGACACTTCGCTTCCGCGAACGTACGGAGATCGAGCGGGACTTGCACGAGCATGGCTTCGTCGTCGAGGACGTACGCGACGCACCCGACCGGCCGGGCAGGGAGTTCGTGTTCGTGGCGCGGCGCGGTACCGCGGAGCCCGTCCCTCCCGGAATGCCCTAGATGAATGAGTCCAAGGGGTCAGTGGTCATACTTCGTGAGCGAGCGGAGGGTGGCTTGTCCGGTTGCGTCGTTGTGCCAGATCGCGGTGGTCAGGGCGAGGATGCGTTGCATGACCCGGACGATGACGCCGCCGGCTGTGCGGCCTCGGTGGCGTTCGAGGTCGAGCTGGCCCTTGAAGGTTTCGTTGATCGACTCGATGATCTGCCGGAGTGGCTTGAACAGGTGTGCGCCGGGCCGTTCGTTTTCCGTCAGGCGCTGCTGGAACCGACGTGCGGCATCATCTGCCTACGACGGTTACGAACCTCATTCTGAAACGCCCGGTACCGAGTCTCCGATGTCAGCTTGTTTTGAAGTTGCTTGAGGGTTTGCGGCGGAAGCGGATCGACCTGTGGCTTGTGCTCGGTACCGCCCCGGTGTAGTGCCGAACTCCCTCTCGAAGGCGTGGGAAAGTGCGTACGGGCTGCCGTAGCCGACTCGGCCGGCGATGGTGGCCAGGGTTTCCCTGGTGTCGCGGAGCAGGGTGGCGGCAAGGATCACGCGCCACCAGGTGAGGTACGTCATCGGAGGGCGGCCGACCAGGGTGGTGAACCGGCGCGCCAGAGTCGGGCGGGAGACGCCCGCCTCTGCTGCCAGATGGTCATTGCTCCACGGCGCGGCCGGCTTGGAGTGCATCGCCCGTAGGGCGGCGGCTGTCACCGGGTCGCCCAGTGCGCGGGGCCAGGCTCCGCTGGTGGTCTCGTTCATCCAGGAGCGGATCATGTAGATGAGGAGAAGGTCGAGCAGGTTCGGAAGCGCCACGCAGGAGCCGGGCCGCATTTCGTCCTGCTCCCCGGCGAGCAGGTCGATCGCGGCACGGAGTTCGAGGTGGCTGCCCACGCGGCTGGGAAGGTGGACGACCTCAGGCAGCTCTGCCATGAGCGGGTGCATGCGGCTGCAGTCGAGCCAGTACTTCCCACAGAGCATCTCTATCTCGTCGCGATCAGCCCGGGCTCGCGGCCCTGTCCCCGCAAGCCATTGCTCGAACGGCACCGCCTTCTCCTCCGCGACCGCCGCGTCGACGGGAGAATCGGCGATCACATGGCCAGAGCCGTGAGGCAGCAGCACCGCGTCACCCACACCGAGAGGTATCGAGGCGCCGCCGTCGGTCAGCAGCCAGCAGTTGCCCTTCATGACGACGTAGAAGCCCGCACCGTCGTAGCGGTCCAGCCGCGCGCACCAGCTCCCGCTCGTCCGCACCCGGTGGGACCAGGGGTGTCCAAGGTGCACGGCAGAGATCGCGTCACTCACCACATCCATCCGCCCAGGATATCTCCCGGCATAGAGCATGAGACGGATACGTATTTTATTGAGCAAGATAAACATTGAGGGGATCGTTCGGCCTTTTTAAGGTCGAGCACATGACGAACGAGAACGAGAGTGTGCAGAGCATGGTGCTGGGGGATGTCGAGGTCATCCGGGTCGTTGAGTGGCACGAACCGTTCCTGCCCACATCCGGCATGTTCCCGGGAGCCGGTGCCGATGTGTGGAAGGACAACGAGGACTGGCTTGCACCGGACCACTGGGAGCCGGAAAGCGACGTGGCGGTGCTTGCTCTGCAGAGCTGGGTGCTGCGCAGCGGCGGGCGGACTGTCCTGGTCGACACCGGAGCGGGCAAGGGGCGCGAGCGACCGGGCATGGGACCGTTCCACCACTCTCGGAGTGATTTCCTCGGTCTCCTGGGGAGGGCCGGTGTTCGCCCGCAGGATGTCGACGTCGTCGTGAACACTCACCTGCACGTCGATCACGTCGGCTGGAACACCGTCGACGCGGACGGTGAGTGGGTACCGACGTTCCCCAACGCCCAATACCTCCTTCCGGCCGCCGACGACTTCCATTACGGTCCGGAAAACGCGTACGGGAACGGCGCGCGTGAGGCCGACCGCCTGGTCTACGAAGACAGCATCACGCCCATACACCAGGCTGGACAGACCGTGCTGTGGGACGGCTCCCACCACATCGACGAACACCTCATCCTGGAGTCCGCCCCCGGCCACACTCCCGGCTCGTCCGTGCTGCGACTCGCGTCCGGGAGTGACCGGGCGGTCTTCGTCGGAGATCTGCTGCACAGCCCGGTGCAGATCCTCGATCCCTGCTGCAACAGCAACGCCTGCCTGGCCCCGGAACAAGCGGTGGCCAGCCGCCGTCGGATTCTCGGGCGGGCGGCTGATGAACGGGAGCTGCTCGTCCCCGCACACTTCGGTGGTGCGGGTGCCCTGGAAGTCCGACGGGACAGTGACGGGTTCGCCCTCGGTCCATGGGTAACAGCCGGCCCGAAGAAGAGTGCGTCCGCCTCTGAGTGAGCCTCGGCCCCACCCCGCTCACCGCGCCGTCCGCCGAGGCTCTCAACGCCTCGGCGGACGGCGCGACCGGATCCGCCTGGTTCAGCCCGTGGGAGTCCACGGGCTGAACCAGGCGGATCCGGCATCCACACGGAACCCCCGGCCTGGAGGCCGTCCCTCATGACGCACACGCTGACCGACCGGCCCGCAGCCAGAGCGAGCAGCGCTCTTGTCCCGGTGCTCGCCTTCACGGGCATCGTGGTCTCCGCGATGCAGACCGTGCTCGTCCCGGTGATCAAAGATCTGCCGCAACTGCTGGGCACCGAGCCGGGCAACGCGACCTGGGTCATCACCTCGACTCTGCTTTCCGGCGCCGTCGCCACGCCGATCATGGGCCGCCTCGGCGACCTCCACGGCAAGCGCCGCATGCTGATCCTCAGCCTCGCGATGATGGTCGTCGGCGCGCTCGTCAGCGCCCTCACCGGCGATCTGCTCACGATGGTCGCAGGCCGAAGCCTCCAGGGCTTCGCGATGAGTGCGATACCCCTCAGCATCGGCCTGACGCGCGACATACTCCCCCGCGAGAAGCTCGGCTCGGCGATGGCCCTGATGAGCTCTTCCATGGGTGTCGGCGGCAGCCTCGCCCTGCCCGCTGCGGCCGTGGTCGCCCAGCACACCGACTGGCACGCGCTCTTCTACGGCACCGCCGGCCTCGGCGTCCTCTGCATCGCCCTCACCATCCTCTTCGTCCCCGAGTCCCCGACCCGCGCGCAAGGCACTTTCGACGTTCTCGGCGCGATCGGGCTGTCTCTCGTGCTCGTCGTCTTCCTGCTGCCGATCAACAAAGGCGCCGACTGGGGCTGGACCTCCGGCACCACCCTCGGACTGTTCGCCGCGGCGGCGGTCGTGCTCGTCCCGTGGAGCGTGACGGAACTGCGTCTCAAGGCACCGCTGGTGGACCTGCGCACCACGACCCGCCCTGCGGTGCTCTTCACAAACCTCGCCTCGATCATGGTCGGCGCCTCGTTTCTGGTCGTCTCGCTGGTCCTTCCCCAACTGCTCCAGCTGCCGAAGGCCACCGGCTACGGCCTCGGCCAGTCAATGGTGATCGCGGGCCTGTGCATGGCGCCGCTCGGCCTGACCATGATGCTCACGGCCCCCGTCTACGCCCGGCTGTCCGCGAAATACGGCCCCAAGGTCACCCTGATCCTCGGCATGGTGATGATCGCGATCGGCTACGGCGCCGGCCTCGGCCTGATGAGCGCCCCCTGGCAGAGCCTCGTCATTACAGCGATCCTGGGCGTGGGCATCGGCCTCGCCTACTCCTCCCTTCCTGCCCTGATCGTCGGCGCGGTCCCCGCCACGGAGACGGGCTCGGCCAACGGTCTCAACACCCTCATGCGCTCGATCGGCTCCTCGGTCTCCAGCGCCGTCATCGGCATGGTTCTCGCCAACACCGCGCACCCTGTGAACGGCGTCACCGTCCCGACCATGCACGGCTTCCGTGTTTCCTTCCTGATCGCGACAGGCGCGATGGCGATCGGCCTGCTCACAGCCCTCTTCCTGCCCCGGGCCGACCCGCCCGACCCGTCGCAGCACCGCGCCGGCAGCGAGGAGCACGCCAACCTGGAGCCAGCCGAAAGGGCCCCCTCCAGCGCTACCGCGGCCGTGTCATGGACGCCGACGGAACCCCGGTCGCCCGCGCCAAGGTCACCCTGATCGACCGCTGCGGCAGCCAGGCCGGCGCCACCCTCGAAGATTTTCACCGTCCGGCTGCGAACGGTGGCGGCGGGCCCGGCGTTCTTTTCGGTTCCTGAACAGGCGGGCTCCAGCAATGGGAAGAGACCGGGCGTCCCGCCACCTGCACCCCCGCGCTGGTCCCCACCGGCGACGGCTGGAACCTGCGGCTCTCCCGCTCACGCATGTTGCCTAAGGGGTGCCCACGGAGATGAGAACGAGGGTGTCCAAGATCGTTGTGTGACGAACGACGTGGACACCCTCGCAACAGCACTCTATGCGACGACCGACGACCTGCTGAAGAAGCGCCCTGACCTTGCACCGTGGCGCCCCGGGGTCGGGATCGCGCCTCGTCTGAGCGATCCTGAACTGGTCACTCTCGCGATGATGCAGGCCATGCTCGGCTTCACCTCCGAGGCGAGATGGTTGCGCCATGCCCGCCTTCACCTGCGGCATCTCTTCCCGTATCTGCCCCAGCAGTCCGGTTACAACAAGCGACTACGCAAAGACGCCGGACTGATGCGGAGTATCACCCGATTCCTGGCCACGGACACCTCGGTATGGAGCGACGACGTGTGGATGGTGGACTCCACGCCGGTGGAATGTGGCCGCTCCCGCGAAACGGCCAAACGCTCCGACCTGGCCGGATGGGCCGAGTACGGCTACTGCGCGAGTCACAGCCGCTTCTTCTGGGGCCTGCGCCTGCATCTGGTCTGCACTCTCCAGGGCCTGCCCATCGCCTTCGCCCTGACCGGAGCCAAGGCCGACGAACGCGAGACCCTCCTCGACCTCCTCGCCGCCGATCCCGACCTCCTCAGCGAGCGTGCCGGACAGACAGTCATCGGCGACAAGAACTACTTCGGCCGCGACTTCGAACATGAACTCGCTCAAACCGGCGCCCAGTTGTTGCGGCCGGCCCGAAAGGGCGAACGCGAACGGCCCGGCGCACACCTGTTCAAGCCACTCCGACAGATCATCGAGTCGATCAACGAAACCTTCAAGGGCCAGCTCGACCTCGAACGCCACCGAGGCCGCACAGCCGGCGGCGTCATCGTCCGGGTCATGCAACGCATCCTCGCCCTGACCACCGCGATCTGGCACAACGACGCAACCGGACAAGCCACCCTCCGCTCGCTCACGAAGTATGACCACTGACCCCTTGGACTCATTCATCTAGGGAGCGTGCGCACCACACAGCACCGCGCAGACGGAACTTTGAAGACACTCCCTAGCGGGTGGCGACCACGTAGTCCTACTTGATGTGGGTGAGGAAGAAGTCGCGGATATCCCCGGCGAGCAGCTCCGGCACCTCCATCGCGGCGAAGTGGCCGCCGCGGTCGAACTCCGACCAGTGCCTGATGTCGTACAGCCGCTCGGCCAGCGGTCGCACCGACTGGGTGATGTCGTGCGCGAACACCGCCACGCCGACCGGTACCCGGCACGGCTCTGTCCGCCGCGGGGCATCGTGGTGCAGCCGTGCCGAGGAAGCCGCGGTGGCGGTCAGCCAGTACAGCGAGATGTTGGTGAGCATCCGCTCGTCACTGATCGGCGAGCGAGGGTCGGTCCACTGCGCGAAGCGCTCGGCGATCCAGGCCAGCTGGCCGACCGGCGAGTCGGTCAGCGCGTAGCCGATGGTCTGCGGGGTGAGGGCCTGCAGAGCCTGGTACGGCGGACGATTCGCCATCAGCTGCCTGACCTTGTCCAACCGAGCTTCATCCGTCTCGGACAGTTCGATGTCGGCGTCCGGAACCGGTGCGGTCGGCAGGTAGTTGACGTGCACCCCGACGACCTGCTCGGGTGCCACCGCGCCGAGCGCCATTGAGATGCCCGAGCCGAAGTCGCCACCCTGCGCGCCGTAGCGCTCGTACCCGAGACGGCGCATCAGCTCGGCCCAGGCCCGCGCGATCCGGACGACGTCCCAGCCGCGCTCGTGGGTCGGCCCGGAGAAGCCGTAGCCCGGGATGGACGGGATCACCAGGTGGAAGTCGCGCGACAGCGGCTCGATCACATCGAGGAACTCCAGGAACGAACCGGGCCAGCCGTGGGTGAGGACCAGCGCGAGCGCGTCCGGTTTCGGGGACCGGACGTGTACGAAGTGGATGCTCTGGCCGTCGATCTCGGTGGTGAAGTGCGGAAGCTCGTTGAGCTCGGCCTCGTGCTCGCGCCAGTCGTAGCCGGTGCGCCAGTATTCGGCCAGTTCCTTGAGCCGCGCCAGCGGGAAGCCGTAGTCCCACCCGGCGTCGGCGACCTCGTTGGGCCAGCGGGTGCGGGAGAGCCGGTCGGTCAGGTCGTCGAGGTCGGCCTGGGGGATGCCGATGCGGAACGGCTTGATCATGGTCATAACTCCAGGGATTCATCAGCCCTCAAATGTTGGGGCGACCAACGTTTGACGCCCAAACGATATCACGATCGTAGGTGCACCCAACGATTCGATAGACTTGCCCCATGGAGAACCCATTCGAGGAGACGCCCGCCAGGTGGGAGAGCCTGCCAAGCTGGCTGCTCACCCAGACCGCCACCCACGCGCACCGCCTGGTGGCCGACGGGTTCTCGGCCGTCCACGCCCGCGGCTACCACTACCGCCTGCTGGCGACACTGGAGGACTTCGGCCCGGCCAGCCAGGCCGGGTTGAGCCGCCGTAGCGGCATCCACGTCAGCGACATAGTCGGCGCGATCAACGAGCTCGCCGATCGCGAACTGGTCGAGCGCGCCCCGGACCCCTCCGATCGGCGGCGCAACATCATCTCGCTGACCGCCGCGGGCAAGCAGCGGCTGCGGCGGCTGGAGAAGCCGCTGGCCGAGTGCCAGGACGAACTGCTGGCTCCGCTGTCACCCGAGGAACGACAGCGGTTGACCGAGCTCCTGTCCAAGCTGTTGGACCACCACAACCGGTGAACCGGCACCCCTGAAGAGCCCTGGAGCCGACTGGGAACGCGCCCGAGAATTCCTCGAAAGAGAGAGTGGGAGGGGCAGCCACACCACCGCGAGCACCGCGCCGAACGTCGCCGGCGTCGCGACCTGATCGATGGAAGTCACCGAGCACCCCCGGCGACAGCGTGGGTGCGGAGAAGGTCGGACGCTCAGTCCCGCTGCCCGCCGGTCGGTGCCTTCAGCAGCCGGTTCAGCTCGTCCCCGGCCTCGTCGTACCCGGAGTCGGAGATCCGTTGCAGCTCGCGCAGGTCGCCGGCCAAGGCCGCGCGTCGAGTGAGCAGGAACCCGGCACGCATGGATCCCTCGTCCAACAGCTCGCTCAGCTCCCCGAGATCGCCGGCCGTGTCGGCGAGGTCCGCCAGCCGGTCCAAAGCGGTCTCGTTGCCCTCATCGGCCAGCTCGCGCAGGGTCTCGCGATCAATACTCGTATTCGCCATGGCGTCATGCTGCAACCCTGCCCCAGGGGAAAGGTCAAGTGGGACGATGGATGGGACGATAGCCAGGTGATCACCATCGGGCAGCTGGCCAGGTACGTCGGAGTGTCGATCAAGACCATCCGCGTCTATCACGACAAGGGCCTGCTCCCCGAGCCCGACCGCGACGCGTCCGGCTACCGCCGGTACGGCGCGAACGACGCCATCGACCTGATCAAGATCCGGACGCTCGCCGAAGCCGGCATCCCCCTGGCCCGTATCCGGGACCTGAGATCAGCGACCGACGAGGAGTTCCAGCAGGCGCTGCGCGAGATCGACGACGAGCTCACCGCCCGCATCCGCGGCCTGCGGGCGACCCAGGGGCGTCTGCGCCGGCTCGCCGTCGGGCGTCTGGCGCCGCTGCCCACCGAGGTCGGTGCCTACCTGGAGGACCTGGCCCGCTGGGGATTCACGCCTCGCTGGGTGGACCTGCAACGCGATCTGTGGATCCTCATGTTCGCCGCCCACCCGGACCGTGCGATCACACTGTTCCGCGACCAGGCCGAGGCCCTGGCCGACCCTGCACTACGGCAGCTCTTCCTCGGCTATGACCGCGCGCACGACCTCGATGCCGACGATCCCAGCATCGACGACCTCGCCCGCCGGATCGCCGAGGCGAATCGGGAACGCTACGGACCCGATGAACTGCCGCAGCTGGATGCAGGCTCGGAGATCCCCGCTCTCATCCAGGGCACGGTCAACGCCTCTTCCCCGGCGTGGCGGCGGCTCGACACACTCATTCGCACACAACTGGACGCATGACTCGACGTGCGTGGACGCACGGTCCCGGCTACGTGTGGAAATCAGTCAGCCACGAACTACAGGGCGGGTCGAGCGTCCGGTGCCGGATGAGCTGTGGCAGCTGCGGGAGCTGTAGGAGCTGTCCGCAGGGTTGTTCACCCGTGGTCAGCGGCGCGTGAGCGCGAAGATGCCCCAGCCGAGGTACTCGCATTCATAGCGCGGTTTCAGGAAGTCGACCGCGTACACCCGGACCCTCATCCAATGCTCCCCCACTCGCTCACACGATCACCAACCACCTTCCCGACCCGCTTCGGCCAGGCCGCTATCCCCTTGCGATCAGTTCTTCGCGGCGGGGGACAACTGCTTCCCGCGCTCCGGATCTTCAGCTCCGTGAGGTAATCGTCAACGGCTCCGCGTGTGCAGTCACTGCGCCCGTAGACGCTGTGTCCCGCGCCCTCGTACGGCAGCAGGACAGTCGTCCCGCAGGTCTGTCGGCGCACACGGGGTCGCCCACGTGTAGTGGTTCGCCGGGTCGTGCAGCGAATCAGGCGAGACGGGAATCGGGGAAGGCACCGGGACATGGGCGGGGTTGACTCAGGGGGGCGCCTTAGGAGTGTCTCTTCGTAAGAGTCTTTCTTGGATGTGCTCAGGCATGCTGATCGGTAGCCGGCATCAGCGCGCGGTCCGGCCGATTGCGTCGAGGAGCCTGAGCTCTTCCTCTGCCAGCAGCAGTGCGCCTGCCGCCAGATTGTCGATGAGGTGGTCCGGGTTGCCGGTTCCTGGAATGGCCAGCACATGTCGGCCCTGCTGCAGGGTCCATGCCAGACGTATCTGTGACGGCGAGACTCCGTGTGCACGGGCAAGGGTGAGAATCTGTTCGCGCTCGGTGCGGACGGCTCCCGACTCCCGTCCCTCACCGGCGATGGAGAAGAAGGGCACGAACGCCACGCCGCGTGCCGCGCATTCGTGGAGCATCTGTTCGTCACCGCGCGCGTCGATACCATAGCGGTTCTGGACACACACCACCGGTGCGATCGTCCGGGCCTCGGCCAAGTGGCTCGGGCGGGCGCCGGAGATGCCGAGGTGGCGGATGAGCCCGGCGCCGCGCAGCTCGGCCAGGGCCCCGAAGTGTTCGCCGATGGAGTCCTGGCCCATGATGCGCAGATTGACCACGTCGAGGTGGTCGCGGCCGAGCTGGCGCAGGTTCTCCTCGACCTGGCCGCGCAGTTGGTCGGGCCGTGCCGGGGTGGTCCACTCGCCGGACGCGTCTCGTGTGGGACCGACCTTGGTGGCGATGACCAGGTCGTCCGGGTACGGGGTCAGGGCTGCGTTGATCAGCTCGTTGGCGGAGCGCAGCCGGGAGAAGTAGAACGCCGCGGTGTCGATGTGGTTGACGCCGAGTTCGACCGCGCGGCGCAGCACGCTGATTGCCTGGCCGCGGTCACGGGGGGTTCCGTCGTGGAAAGCGGCGCTGCCGGTCAGGCGCATGGCGCCGAAGCCGATCCGGTTGACGGTGAGGTCCCCGAGCAGCCATGTGCCCGGGGCCTCCGCAGCGATCATGTCCGACGTCATCTATGTCATCAGCTCCTTCCGAACAGTCCTCACCTCTGGGCGGTTTGAGGCGAGGCAGGCGTGGAGTATGCGCAGACGAGAGCAGTGGCGAGAAGGCATTTGGGGTCGGGTGAACGTCACAGTGAAACCGGGAATCTGCGTCCGCCGCGCCGGGTTGGAAATGGTGATGTTTCCTCGCACGGACTCCCGCAGGCGTCTGAGTCTTCCCCGGACTTGGTGCGGCGCCGCCAGGAGCGGGGTGGTATCGATCCGCCGGGCCTGACGTCCCTGCCGGCACCGACACCCTGCCGAGCTGTCCCTGATCGACTTCAGAACACCCCGTACTGAGGTCTTCGGACTGCTCAAGCCATCCAGCGTCAGGCAGGGGCAGGACACAACGTCCGGCCCCTGCCTGACGCTTGCAGCGGCCCGGTGCTCTCCGTCGTCCACTTCCTCGGGCGTTTCACCTTCAGGAGGGGTCGTCCGGGGCGGTTGGTCGGCGTAGTCCCGCGATGACGAGCTCGACCAGTCGACGCGCGTCGTAGTGGGGATCGCTGTCCGCGTCCACGCAGAGGTTCCCGACGCCGCGCATGAGCTCGTAGGCCTCCAAGTCTGAGCGGATCTCGCCAGAACTGGCCGCGGCGTCGAGCAGTTGGGCGCACACGGGCACGAGGCGGTCGAGGAAGTAGGCGTGCAGCGTGTCGAAGCCGGCGCTGTCGGACCGCAGCACGGCGGAGAGTCCGTGCTTGGTGACGAGGAAATCGACGAAGAGGTTGATCCATTGCCCCAGTGCGGCATGCGGAGTCGCGCTGGTCGCCAGCAGGGCTGGACCGGCCTCGGCGCAGGCGTCGACCTGGTGCCGGTAGACAGCGATGATGAGATCCGCCCGCGTCGGGAAGTGGCGGTAGATCGTGCCCAGCCCGACGCCTGCCCTGGCCGCGATGTCGCGTACCGGCGCTTCCACGCCTGACGTGACGAAGACCGCGGCGGCCGCGTCGAGCAGGGTCTCCTTGTTGCGCCGGGCATCCGCCCGCTTGGAGGGGGCAGCGCGCCCCGCGCCCCCGTCACTGTCGTTCATCGCGCCGCTCCCTCCGCCACCGAACCCGTCAGACGGACACCGTTCCACATCCTTCCGGAACGAGGTTCCGTTTGCTCATGATGCCAGAGCAGGGCCCGGCGACCAAACCACGCTTTGTCACCACCCAATGCCGACAGGACCACCAGCTCCATGTCGCACTACCGCGGTACCGCGGTGCCCGGGCGGACGTCGGATTCGGCTCCGCGAACACGAAATGGGAGCCGGTCTTGTGGGAGCCGGTCCTTGAGCCGCGACGGCGGCGCCGTCATGGCCGAATCGATGACCGGACGGCTCAGCGAAGCTCCTGGATGCGGACCAGGTTGCCGGCGGGATCGCGGAAGGCGCAGTCGCGGATGCCGTAGGGCTGCTCGGTCGGTTCCTGGACGACCTCCGCGTCGCCCGCCTGCACCTTCTCGAAAGTATCGTCGAGGTCCCGGGTGGCCAGCAGGATCCAGCCATAGGCGCCCTTGGCCATCATCTCGACGATGGTGCGGCGCTCGTCCTCGGTGATCCCTGGGTCGGCGGCAGGCGGCGCCAGGAGGATGGACGTGCTGGGCTGACCGACGGGGCCGACCGTGATCCAGCGCATCTTGCCCTGTCCGACGTCGCTGCGGACCTCGAAGCCGAGGACGTCGCGGTAGAAGGCCACGGACGCGTCCGGGTCGTCATGCGGGAGGAAGCTCGTGTGAATGGTGATGTCCATGTGGATCAGGCTAAGCGCGGCTCCGTGACCCGCGCTTCTCGATTCCTGACCGCCGGCATGAGGGCGACCGCGCCGCGACTCAGAGGTCTGCCCTCACGCTTCGGAGAGGAGCTCCTGATCGGAGGGAGGTTCCTGGTGATCGGCAGGAGGACCCGGAAGCGGGTGTTCCCCGGCTGGGACTGTACGCGGATGTCGCCCCGGTGCTTGTTGACGACGATGCGGTACGAGATGTCGAGGCCGAGGCCGGTGCCGTCGCCCACGGACTTGGTCGTGAAGAAGGGTTCGAAGATCCGGGGCCTGATCTCCATCCCGGTGACCGTGGGGCGCGCCGTGTTCCGGCTGCCGTACGTCTGGTCCCGTATGACCATCGACCGCGATGGCGACGTCCTCGGTGGGGGCGCCCTCACGTACACCAGCCGACGGCGCCGGCCCGGCCCGCGGGGCGCGTACAGCAGGATCCGTATTCGCGTCGGTGAACCGGTCGGGGAACCCACCACTCTGGAGCACTTCGTGACCGCGCGCTGGGGGATGCACACCACCGTTCGGGGCCGCGCGGTGTATCTTCCGAACACCCGCCCGCGCTGGCCGCTGTACCACACCGAACTTACCGAGTGCGTCGAGGACTTGGTGGCGGCCGGAGGGCTGCCCGCACCCGCCGGGGATCCGGTGAGCGTGCTGTACTCGCCGGGAGTGCCGGTACGGTTCGGCCTCCCCGCCCGCGCCGACGGGCCGCCGACCGCCTGATCCCCGCTGCCACACTCCGGCTCACACTGCCCCACCGCCATAGGAGACCACCCGGAACCGCGATGGTATAATGGTATGACAGTTAACCTCAGTTGGAGATCTTCGACCGGAGAGGACACCCGATGCCGCCCGAAGACCAGCGACGCAGCCCCCGACAGGACATAGGACATGGCACACCGGAAGCGGGGTACCGGTGAGCGGCACGGCCGCGGGCGGCGGCACGCTGATCGTCGGCGCGAGCCAAGCGGGCTTGCAACTCGCCGTATCACTAAGGCAATTGGGCGATACAACACCGATCACCCTGGTGGGCGAGGAACCGCATCCGCCCTATCAGCGGCCACCCCTGTCGAAGGAGTTCCTGACCGGTGAGGCGGATCTCGCGTCACTGGACTTTCGTGTGCCCGGCTTCTACGAGGGCGCGGGGATCGACCTCATCCGTGGCGAGCGGGTCACCGATGTCTCGCTGAGCACCGCCGGCCGGCCCGGTTCCGGTGTCGCGGTGACGGCGGGCGGGCGCACCCTGGCGTTCGACCGGCTGGCCCTCACGGTGGGTTCCACTCCACGACGGCTCACCCTGCCCGGCTCGGACCTCGGCGGCATCTGCGTACTGCGGGACCGCGACGAGGCGGCCCATCTGCGCTCGCGGCTCCTGACCGCCGGGCGGGTCGTGGTGGTGGGCGGCGGTTTCATCGGGCTGGAGACGGCGGCGGTGGCCCGGGCGCTCGGCAAGGAGGTCACCGTCGTCGAGACGGCGCCCCGGCTGCTCGGCCGCGCCGTGGCCCCGGTCGTCTCCGACTTCTATCTGCGGGCGCACCGGCGGCGCGGGATCCGCGTGCTTCTGTCGGGCTCGGTCACCGGGTTCGACGGGACGGCCGGGCAGGTGACCGGGGTGGTACTCGCCGACGGCACCCGTCTCCCGGCCGATCTGGTGCTCGTCGGGGTCGGCGCTGTTCCCCGTACGGAACTCGCCGAGCGGCTCGGGCTGGAGTGCGACCAGGGCATCGTCGTCGACACCGACGCCCGTACCAGTGATCCCGCGATCTGCGCCGCGGGCGACTGCACCGTACAGCCGCATCCCACGACAGGACTCGGCAGGGTACGGCTGGAGTCCGTACAGAACGCCGTCGCCCAGGCCACCATCGCGGCGGCGACCCTCCTCGGGCTGCCGGCGGGGCCGAGGGCGGTGCCGTGGTTCTGGTCGTACCAAGGCGATCTGAAGCTCCAGATCGCCGGGCTCTCCACGGGTTACGACGAGTATGTGGTGCGTGGCGATCCGGACAGCGAGCGGTTCTCGGTCCTCTACTACCGGGACGGCCGGCTCCTGGCGGCCGACTCCGTCAACAGCCCGGCCGACTATATGGCCGTACGCGGGGCGCTCACCCGGGGCGCCACCGTCGAGCCCGGCGCGGCGGCCGATACGGCCACCTCCCTGAAGCTTCTGGTCACCGGCTCGCGCACCGACGCCGTACTGCCGAACTGACACCTGGCACGCGACAGCGGCGCACACAGGTCCGGCCCCGTCCTCCCACAGCGAGGACGGGGCCGGACCTGTGTCGGAAGGCCGTCAGATGACCGCCGCTTCGAGTGACTCCGGAGCGAACAGTTCCTCGGGGGTCCACAGCCGCGCGGAGAGCCCCTGTTCATGGTGATAGCGCAGAAAGGTGGCCAGGGTCTCGTGGTTGTCCTTGACCCCGTACGACCAGTAGTCCCTGCCCAGCAGGGTCCTGGCCTCCTCGAGCTGCGGGATCAGCCAGGGCAGCATGAAACGCAGCGCCGAGGTGTCGTACAGGCTCGCGTACGCCTCGTCCCTGGCGGTCAGCAGCGCCTTGTTGAGCGACTGCGCGACCCACGGATACCTCTCGTACACATCGCGCCTGATCACGACCACATGCATGATCGGGAAGATACCGGTCTCCCGGTAGTACTCCTTCTCACTGGCGACGACATCGGTGAACACCCGCCGGACCCGGGGGTCCCCCGCGACGAACGGGCTGGGGACACGCGGGGTGCACAGCGCGTCGATCTCGCCCTCGGCGAGCATCTCGGAGAGCGTCCGGTCCTCGCGGATACGGCTGATCCGCACCGAGTCCGGCAGGTCGACGCCGGCCTTCTCCACTCGCCCCGCGGTCTCCTGCCCGCCCGTGAGATAGGTGACCGAGTCGTACGGAACGCCGTGCCGGTCCCCCAGGATGCCGCGCATCCACACGCCTGCGGTGAGCTGGTACTCGGGCGTGCCGATCCGCTTGCCGCGCAGGTCCTCCGGTGCGGAGATACCGGAGTCGGTGTGGCAGTACAGCGAGCCGTGCCGGAACATCCGGGAGGTGAAAACGGGCAGGGCCACAAAGGGCGAGGGGTCGGCCCGCAGCGACAGGACGTACGAGGAGAGCGACATCTCCGCCACCTCGAACTCCCGGTGCCGCATCATCCGAAAGAATGTTTCCTCGACGGGCAGCCTGAGATAGTTCAGCTCGATGCCGTCGGCACGGACCGTCCCCTCGGCGAGGGCGCGGGTACGGTCGTAGTCGCCGCAGGCGAAGGTGAGACGCAGTCGTGACATGGGATACCTACCTGCCTTCCGCAGTGAGCCTGGCGTCGAGTCGCGGGTAGACCCGGCGGGCGTTCTCCTCGAAGACCTTGCGGCGCTGGCCCTCTGTCAGTCCCGTACGGTCGAGATAGCGCTTGGTGTCGTCCCAGGCGATACCGGTCTCCGGGTCGACACCGCGCACCGCGCCGAGCATCTCCGACGCGAAGAGCATGCTGTCGGCTCCGATCACCTGGTGGAGCAGGTCGATACCGGGCTGGTGGTAGACGCAGGTGTCGAAGAAGACGTTGCGCGCGAGCAGTTCGGCGGGGTCGGGCCGGCCGAGCCGGACGGCGAGACCGCGGTAGCGGCCCCAGTGGTACGGCACCGCGCCGCCGCCGTGCGGGATCACGAACCGGAGCGCGGGGAAGCGTGCGAAGAGGTCGCCCTGGACGAACTGCATGAACACCGAGGTGTCCGCGTTGAGGTAATGGGCGCCGAGCGTATGGAAGCTGGGGTTGTGGGAGGTGGAGACATGGACCATCGCGGGGACGTCCAGCTCCACCATCGCCTCGTACAGCGGGAACCAGTACGGGTCGGTCAGCGGTGGCGAGTCCCAGCGGCCGCCGGACGGGTCGGGGTTCAGATTGCAGCCCACGAAGCCCAGTTCGGTGACACACCGGCGCAGCTCGGCGACCGAGTCGTCGATCGGGCCGCCGGGGGTCTGGGGCAACTGGCACACTCCGGCGAAGTTTCGCGGGAACAGGCCGACGATTCGGTGGACGAGATCGTTGTTCACCCGGGCCCAGGACCGGGCCGTGGCCGGGTCGGGCACATGGTGCTCCATTCCGGAGGCCTTCGGGGAGAAGAGCATGAGATCGCCGCCCCGCCGGCGGAGCACCTGGAGCTGGTTGCTCTCGACGCTCTCCCTGATCTCGTCGTCGCTCATGACGGAGGGCACCGGCAGCGGCAGGGCGGGGTCCCGGAGGCGGGCGAGCTGTGCGTCGCGGAACTCCTGGTGCCGGGGCGGGGCGGTGGTGTAGTGGCCGTGACAGTCGATGATCATCGATATGCGGTCCTCGTTCGTCGTCTGCCGGATCTGCCGGGGCTGCCAGATCTGCCGGGGCTGCCAGATCTGCCGGGGCTGCCGGGGCTGCCGGGGCTGACCCGTCTCATCGGCTGTGGCTCAGTGGTCCGGTGCCCGGTCCACATAGGTGAGCCCCTTGCGCGCCAGCCTGTCGCGCATGTCGTGGACATCGAGGCCGAGTTCACCGGCCGTGTACCGCGCGCGGGAGACGGCTTCCTTCTCCTCGCGGGCGCGGGAAGCCTCCAGCACCTGGGCCGCGCGGAGCCGGGGTACGACCACCACACCGTCGTCGTCGGCCACGATCACATCGCCGGCTTCGACGCGCTGACCCGCGCAGACGACGGGGGTGTTGACATCGCCCAGGGTCTCCTTGACGGTGCCGTACGCGCAGATATGGCGCGCCCATACCGGGAAGCCCATCTTCTGCAGCTCGGCCACGTCACGGCAGCCGGCGTCGATGACCACGCCGCGGACTCCACGGGCGGCGACGGCGGTGGCGAGGAGTTCGCCGAAGTAGCCCGCCTCGGAGGGCGAGGTGGGGGCGACCACAAGGATGTCCCCCTCCCCGCACTGTTCCACCGCGACATGCAGCATCCAGTTGTCCGCGGGCGGCACACTCACCGTCACCGCGGTGCCCGCGATGTGCGCGCCGCGGTAGACCGGCCGCAGTGCGGGCGAGAGAAGTCCGGTACGGCCTTGGGCCTCGTGCACGGTGGCGACACCGTACGCGCCGAATCCGTCGGCGGTCGCCCGGTCCGTACGGAGGGGATCGCGCACCACGACGCTCATATCGCCGCCTCCGCCCAGGGCAGCAGGGACACATGGACGACGTCCTCGCCGTAATCCCCGCCGACGGTCCGGATGGCGCGGTCGGTGTCGCCGAGGCCGAAGCTGTGGGTACTCAGCTTCTCCAGCGGGAAGCGTCCCGAGGCGAGCTGCTCCAGGGCGAGTTCGCAGGAGCGGAAGCTGTGGCCGCGGGCGCTCAGGACGCTGATGGACTTCTCGGTGATCTTCTTCAGCGGGAAGTCGGGGAAGGCGGCCAGCTCGCCCTGGACCACCATCGTGCCCTCGCGGCGCTTGAGCACCTCGACACCGAGCAGGACGGGAGCGGTGCCGGCGCCCGCGGTGCAGTCCAGCACCACATCGACACCCCGGCGGCCGGTGATCTCCCGCACCCGGGCGACCGCGTCCTCGCGCCGTACGTCGATGACATGGTCGGCGCCGAGTTCCTTGGCGAGGGCCAGCCGGGCGGTGTCCCGGGTGGTGCCGGTGACGATGATCAGGGAGGCGCCCGCCTGCTTGCAGGCAACGATCTGGGAGAGGCCCTGCTGTCCCGGGCCCTGGATGAGCACCGTCGAGGCATAACCGACGCCCGCGGTGACCAGGGCCCACTCGATGCCGTTCGACAAGGGGGTGACCAGGCCGGCGAGTTCGGGGGAGACACCGTCCGGCACGCGGTGGATCACCGCGTTCCAGGGCAGGTACAGATACTGCGAGAAGCCGCCCCAGAGGTGGTACGGATTGTTCGCCGAGGTGTAGCCGTAGCGCCGGGCGTCCGGGTTGGTGCGCCAGTCGGTGGCCTCACAGTGGCGGTATTCGCCCTGGTGGCACCACTCGCAGCGGAAGCATCCGACATAGTGCTCGACGAAGACACGGTCGCCCTCGGCGAGTCCCCTGCGCTCCATGAAGGTACGGCCGGCGCGGGCGATGACCCCGACATTCTCGTGTCCCATGATCACCGGGTCGGCAAACGGCGGCTTCGCGTACATCTTCACGTCCGTGCCGCAGATTCCGGCGACCTCGACCTTGAGCAGCGCTCCGTCGTCCGGAATATCCGGCATCGGGAACTCGCGCAGCTCGGTCGTTCCCGGCGCGGTCCTGACCGCCGCCAGCACCTGCTCCGCCATGGCTTCTCCTCACCCTCGGGGGCTGTCGGGCCGCCACACTACTCTATGGACTGATGGACTGACCATGGTACCTTTCGGGCGTCAGCCTGCCGGCGGGCCGTCGGCGGACCGCCACGAGAGACACGAGAGAGCCGAGCAGACACCATGGCCGCACCTCAGCTCAGGACCGTGACCCGCACCCAGGGCAACAACGAAGCACTCAAGACCGGCGAGGTGGTTCCGCGGGGCTTCCGCTTCGACTTCGAGGAAGTGCCCGTACTCGTCGACGCCTTCCGGCGCATGGTCCGGGGGCTGGAGTTCGACATCAGCGAGATGGCGCTGACCACCTATCTGGTGGCCAAGGCGCACGGCGTACGGTTCACGGCGCTGCCGGTGTTCCTGGTACGCGGCTTCCACCATGGCGCGATCCTGCGCGACCCGGCGTCGGACATCCGGGTCCCCAGGGATCTGGAGGGCCGCCGGGTCGGTGTGCAGCGCGGCTATACGGTCACCACCGGCGTCTGGGCACGGGCGGTGCTGCGCGACGAGTACGGGGTGGATCCCGGCCGCGTGCGGTGGGTGCTGTCCGGCGACGAGCATGTGAGCGCGTACCGGCCGCCGGAGAATGTCGAACCCATGGCTGGGCAGCGCTCCCTGGCGGAGCGGGTGCTCGACGGCGAACTCGCCGCGGTGATCGGCGCGGTCTCCGGCCCGGACGCGGAGCGGCTGACACCGCTGATCCCGCACCCCGAGGAGGCGGGCTTCACGGCCCTGCGCGAGCGCGGGTTCTACCCCGTCAACCATCTCGTGGTGGTACGGGACGAGCTGCTGGCCGAGCGACCGGAGCTGGGCGCGGAGGTCTTCGACGCCTTCGCCAGGGCGAAACAGCTGTACACCGACCGGCTGCGCGAGGGGGTTCCGGCGAGGCGTGACGCGGCGGACCTGATGTACGGGCGGGTCATGGAGACGACCGGCGCCGATCCGCTCCCGTACGGCATCGGGCCGAACCGGGCGGTGCTGGAGACGCTGATACGGCACGCGGTCGACCAGCGGATCCTCGACCGGGCGCCGGTGCTCGAAGAGCTCTTCGCCGAGAGCACGCTCGGTCTGGAGGCCTGAGGACCCGCACGGTCCTGGGGCGTGTCTTCAAAGTCCCGCCTGCCCGGCGCTCGGGCGGACGGCGCCACTTTGAAGACACGCCCCAGCGGGCCTCGGACCCGTACTGTCCGCGGCCCGTATCCATCTCTGAAGCCGCACTCGCCACTGGAGGAGAGACCATGCACATCGTCATCGCCGCGGACCACAACGGCGTGGTACTCAAAGGCCATCTGGCGGTATGGCTGGCGGCGCGAGGCCACACCGTCGACGACCGCGGCGCCTACGGGGACGCCGAGGAGTTGGTGGACTATCCGCCGCTCTGCGCCGATGTCTGCTGGCAGGTCACCGATGGTCCCGCGGACCGCGGGATCGTCCTGGGCGGCAGCGGGCTGGGCGAGACCATCGCCTGCAACAAGTTCCCCGGGGTACGGGCCGGCCTCTGCCACGATCTGTGGAGCACCAGGATCTCGCGCGGCAACAACGACTCCAATGTCCTGGTGCTGGCCGCGAAGGTGGTGACACCGGGGGCCGCCGAGGAGATCGTGGCCGCGTGGCTGGACACACCGTTCAAGGGCGGGGTGCACCGACGGCGGCTCGACCAGATCGCGGCGATCGAACGCGGCGGCGGGGCACGGGCGCTCCGCGACAGCGGACCGCGCTAAGACCGCAGGCCGCGCCCCGTGAGGCGTCCGGGGCGCGGCCTGCCGTAACCCTTCGGGGCGCTACTCCCCTACCCCGTCCAGGAATTCGAGCACTCTGGCCGACGCGCTGCGCTCCGTCTGCTCGGTCACGGGGACGCCCCAGTACTCCGCCAGCGGAAGGCATTCCTGGAGGTAGCGGGCCGCGGACGGCGCGTGCGAGTCGTCCTGGCCGGGCACCACGAGCGCCGGGACATCGAGGGTCAGCAGGTCCTCGGGTTCGGGGCCCGGCACCGTATCGCGGTCGAAGAGCAGCCGTGCCATACCGCTGACCGTCACCTGGTACCGGTCGGCGTCCGTCCGCGCGTACCGCTCGGCGAACTCGTCGTCCCGGCGGATGACGCGCGCCCAGGGGCCCACCCGGGGATCGGCGGTGAAGCCCGCGTCGGTGCTCCGCGCCAGATCCACCACCCCGGCCGGGCCGTGCTCCTCGGCATGGGCGAGGTGCCGCAGGAAGCGGGCGTGCTGTTTCAGCCGGTACTTGGCCCCGCCCGCGGGCGAGTAGAGCACCATGCTCAGCACCCGGTCGGGGCGGGCCACGGCGAGCGCCGCCGCGGTCGAGCAGCCGACGCAGCCACCCATCAGATGCGCCCGGCCGATTCCCAGGTGGTCGAGGAGGCCCACGCCCTGGGCGGCGTAGTCGGCCCAGGAGATCCGCTCCAGCCTGCCTCCGGACCGGCCGGACTCACGGCGGTCGAAGGTGATGCAGGTGTACCGCTCGGTGAGATGGGCGAGGAGGCGCAGCCGCCGGTAGATGCCGACCTCGCGCCAGCCTTCGAGCGAGGAGTCGAAGCCGCCCGGGGAGAACATCAGCAGCGGCGGGCCGTCGCCGGCCACCTCGTATCGGGTGGGAATCCCGTCGATAACGGCGGTGGGCATGGCGCGGTTCCTCTCTTGTCGGCCAGGCGGTATCCGATAAACAGCGTCGCCCGCCCGGGGGGCCGGGCGGGATGTGTCGGACAAGGCCCAGGGTGTGTTTCAGAAGTAGCGTCGTCCACCCGCGGGGCGGGCACCGCGGCGGCCGGTGCGTTCGACAACGCGGCGAGTGTGCGCGCCGGGTGTCGCGGTGCGGACGGGACGTCCGAAACACGCCCTGGGCGGCTGGCGCTCAGTCCGTGGCAGGGGGTGGTACGGGGATGCCTCCGGCGATCTGCCGCACGGCCCGGACATCCCCGGCGTAGGCCGTGATCGCGTCGAGCGTGACCTGGGCGACGTTCGCATAGGTGTCGGGCGGGTCGTCGAGGGCCGAGGCGGCATAGCCGATGGCCGCGTTGACCATGCGCATCCGGCCGTCGAGCCAGGGCCCGCCGCCGAATCCGCCCACGACCGGGACGGAGACCGCCTCGGCGACGGCGGCTCCGACGACCGGGCCCGAGTTGGTGAAGTTCAGCAGCGCGGCGCCCGCCTCCTCCAGCCGTCTGGCCTCGGCGACCAGCGCGTCCTTCATCGCCTCGGGCACCTGGTCGGCGGCGGAGGGGATCGCGCGGTACTCGACGCCGTACCGCAGAGCGGTCTGCGGGGTGATGCCGAACTGCGCGCACACCGGGATGCCCGCGCGGGTGATGGCCGTGACCGCCTCGGGGAAGTCCGAGGCGCCGTCGAGTTTGACCATGTCGGCGCCGGCCTCCTTGACGAACCGGATCGCCGCGCGCACCGCGCTGTCGGTGCCCTCCTGGAGGGGGCCGAACGGGAAGTCCGCGCTGACCAGAGCGCGGCGCACCCCGCGCCGTACCGCCCGGGTCACCACGAGCATCTCGTCCATGGTGACCTCGAAGGGGTTCGACTGCCCCCAGAGATTCACCCCGACCGTGTCGCCGACCGAGACGAGGTCGACCCCGGCCCGGTCCACGATCCGTGCCATCTGGTAATCCCAGGCCACCACGCCGACGATCTTGCGGCCGTCCTCCTTCATCCGCTGAAGCGTGCGCGGAGTGATCCTCTCGGTCATGATGCTGTCGGTCATGGTGGGCTCGTCTTCCCGGTTGTCTGGAGGAAGGCCGCGCAAGGCCTGGGGCGTGTTCAGAAGTAGTGTCATCCGCCCCAAGGGCGGGCCCGGCGCCTGCCCTTGGGGCGGCAGCGAGATGTTGCCGCGGTGTGTGCGATCGCAGGACGGAGGATCCCCCCGGTACCGGATGTACAGGCCTCCCCAGTACTGGATGTACTGGGGAGACCCGACAACGCGGCGAGCGTGCGTGCCGGACAACGCCGGGCAGGCGGGACTCCGAGGACACGCCCTAGGGCGTGTCTGATAAATAGCGCCGTCCGCCCGGAGGGCGGGGCTCACGGCGTCTGGTGCGTGCGATCGCAAGGCGGAGGGTCGTCCTCGTAGCGGAGCTACGTGGACGGGCCCGACAACGCAGCGAGCGCGCGTGCCAGACGCCGTGAGCCAGGAGGGATTTGTCAGACACGCCCTAGACCCTGAGGGCCGTGAGCAGTTCGAACACATCGCTCTCGTCGGCGGACAGCAGCAGCACCCGGGCGTACGGGCGGAGCGCGGCGATGGCGTCACCGGCCTCGAAGCCGTCGCCGAGCACCACCCCCGCGGTCGTGATGCCGTTCCTGCCGCAGTGCCGCCCGATCGCGGCGGCCGTGGCCCAGCCGCCGTCCTCGGTGGCGAGGACGACCACCACATCGGTGTCCGTCAGCACCCGTTCGAGCGGTGCGGGCGGACCGTCGAGCTCGCGCAGCAGCACGGCGCCGCCGGACGCGTCCACGCCTCCCGGGCTCCGGTTCGCGTAGAAGCGCGCGTTGTTCCACGCCCGGCCGGCCAGCCGGTGCGCGACGCCTTCGGCCCGCTCGTCCAGGGCGATGATCCGCGCGGCCCTGGCCGGCGCGATGCGCGTCCGGATCCGGAACCGCGACTCGCCGGGCGCGGTCGCCCGCGCGCATTCGCTGAGATACGCCGTCGGCACCGGCATGTCAGACCGACGACTGGGGTACGCCGGGCACCGACTTGACCGCCTCGCGGCACGAGTCGAGGAACGACTCGGCCTGCGGCAGGACCACCGCGGCCGACCGCACCCTGTGGTGCGCGGGATCCACCCCGGGCGGGGTCACTCCCTCGTCCCGCAGGGCTGTCACGGCCTTGCGGAGCTTCTGCCGGGCCTTGATGATCCCGCTGTCGGCGGGTACGAGACGCTCCCGGGTACGGTCCACGATCGGCCCCATGCTCTCCTGGAGGGAGGCGTCCTGCATGGCGATGCCCGCGACCCCCGAGTAGGTGTCGCCGCGCTTCTGGGCCTCACGGTCGATCAGATAGTCGTTGTCCATATTGGCCTCGGGCCTGAAGGTGCCCGGGATGTTCTTGCTGTGGACACCGTGCCCGTCGATCATCGCCTGGCGCTCCGCGTCCGTGAGCGCGCGGACCGGGTGGTAGTCGAACGAGTAGGCCCAGCAGTTCTCGTCGTCGATCGGCACCCAGAAGTGGCCGTGGATGGGGTGGTCGCCGCGCGGTGGCACCATGGTGAAGTTGGGCATCACCCAGGGCGTGATCCGCCAGTAGTAGGTGCCCTCCTCCGCGTTGCGCCGGGCGCCCACGAAGAGCCCGCCGTCGCTGTCGGCGACCTCGAAGAACGGCTTGGTGTCGTTCATGTTGTACTCGTTGCCCTTGGCGCCCCGGAACAGCGGGTCGGTCTTCAGCCCGCCGGAGTGCAGGAAGGTGACATGGCTGGAGTCGATGCCCCCCTCGAACGCCTGGAGCCAGTTGCACTGTTGCGAGCGCTTGGAGGTGTAGGTCTGCTCCGGCGGCACCAGGGCGAACTCGAACTCCGGGAGAGCGGGCCGGGTGGCCGCGTCCCCCATATGGGTCCACAGCACATCGCCGATCTTCACGAGCGGATACGCGGTGAGCTGCACGTTCTGGCAGAAGCTGCTGTTGTCGGCCTCCGAGGGCACCTCGACGCACTGTCCGGTGACGTCGTACTTCCAGCCGTGGTACGGGCAGCGCAGTCCGGATCCCTCGTTGCGGCCGAACCACAGCGAGGCGCCGCGGTGTGCGCAGAATTCGTCGACCAGGCCGTATCGTCCCTCGCTGTCACGGAAGGCGATCATGCGCTCCGAGAGGAGCTTGACGCGTACGGGCGGGGAGTCGTTCTCCGGAAGCTCCTCGGCCAGCAGCGCGGGGATCCAGTACTGCCGGAACAACTCCCCCATGGGGGTTCCGGGACCGGTCTGCGTCAGCAGCTCGTTGATGTCTTGTCTTAGCACAGCCGTTTCCCTTTCAGGTACTGACCTCGGGTACTGAGCGCTCAGGGCTGCTCGGGCGGAATGTCGACGGTCAGCCCGTCCAGCTCCGGAGTGACACGGATCTGACAGGAGAGGCGACTGGTGCTCCTGCGGTCGGACACACCCATGTCGAGCAGGTCGTCCTCCATGTCACCGGGCGGGCCGACGAGCGGCGCGAACTCCTCCCGTACCCAGACATGGCAGGTGGCGCAGGAGCAGTTGCCCCCGCACTCCGCCACGATTCCCGGGACGCCGTTCTTGACCGCGGCCGCCATCACCGAATCCCCCGCCGTCGCGTCGACGGTGTGCGAGGAACCGGCACTGCCGACGAAGATCACCTTGGGCAAGGTCCTACTTCCTCTCAGGGCTGGTCTCTGGGCTGGTCTTTTCCGAAGCGACGGACGCGGCACCGAGCCATCCATCCCGCCCTTGGTCCGACCATTAGACCAGATTGCTGAGAGGTGAACAAGGAGGTGGCGCGACCACCGTCGCGCGTGCTCACAATCGGGCCCATGCACACGCTGATCCTGCTCCGCCACGGCGAGAGCGAGTGGAACTCCAGAAACCTCTTCACCGGCTGGGTCGATGTGGATCTGACCTCGCACGGCGAGGAACAGGCACGTCACGCTGGCCGGCTGCTCCGTACCGCCGGACTGCTCCCGGACGTCGCGCACACCTCCGTACTGCGGCGTTCGGTACACACCGGCACCCTCGCACTGGCCGCGCTCGGCCGCCCCGAGGTGCCGCTCACCCGGAGCCCGCGGCTCAACGAACGGCATTACGGCGCGCTTCAGGGCAAGGACAAGAGCGCGGTGCTGCGGGAGTACGGCGAGGAGAGGTTCCGGCTCTGGCGTCGATCGTACGAGGTGGCTCCGCCACCGCTCGACCCCGACGACGAGCCGGGACTCGCGGGCGCCGGCGAGGAGCGGGCGCCACGCACCGAGTCCCTCGCCGATGTCAGCGCCCGGCTGCTCCCCCACTGGCGCGAGGTCATCGCACCCGACCTGCGCGCCGGGCGGACCGTCCTGGTCGTGGCGCACAGCAACTCGCTCCGCGCCCTCGCCGCGCATCTCGACGGGCTGGACCGCGACGAGCTGATGGAGCTGAACATCCCCACCGGCATCCCGCTGCTCTACACCCTCGACGAGCGGCTCACGCCGGTTGCCCGCGGGGGCCGCTATCTCGATCCGGTGACCGCCGCCGAGGCCGCCCGCGCGGTGGCCCGGGAGGGGCACCGGAGCACGCCGGCGACCGGTCGTACCGGCTCCTGAGCCTCTGCGAGCCTTCGCGGGCAAGACCCCTGACCTGTCGTACCCAAGGCTCTGACCTGCGCGCTCGGATCCCGTACGACTCGTTGACACCAAAAAAGCAGTGGCCTTATGGTTCTACCAATCCAGATGCTCGTGGCAGAGAAGCCGACCAGGAAAGGCCGTGGTATGGCCCAGGACGCAATCGTCGACGACAAACTGGCGGCAAAGTTCGCCACCGAAAAAGACTCCCCCTATACGCGCTGGGTCGCCGCGGAGGGGCTGGACATCATCGCCGCCCACTACGTGCCCGACCTGCGTACGGTCGAACTGAAGCCGTGGGAGCGGCGCGGTGGCCGGGGTGTGTTCATCAACCACGAGGCCACCCGCACCTCGAACGACTGTTATGTCTGCGAGATCCCCGCGGGCGGCCAACTGGCGCCCCAGCGGCAGCTCTTCGAAGAGATGATCCTCGTCCTCGACGGGCAGGGCTCGACAACGGTGTGGAACGACGCCGGTGCCGAGGTCACCTTCGAATGGCAGGCCGGATCGATCTTCGCCATCCCGCTCAACACCCGTCACCAGCACTTCAACGGCTCCGGGCTGAAGACCGCGCGCTTCGTCTCCTCGACGAACATGCCTCCGGTCATCAATCTCTACGACGATGTGGACTTCGTCTTCGGCACCGCGCACGACTTCCCGGACCGCTTCAACGGCGAGCCCGACTACTTCTCCCCCAGGGGCGAGCAGAAGGGCCTGCTGCTGGACACCAACTTCGTCGCCGACGCCGTCAGCCTGCCGCTGATCGAGGCGAAGGAGCGCGGCGCGGGCGGCGGTCATATCCGCTTCGCGATGGCCAAGGGGTCGATGAACAGCCATATCTCGCAGTTCCCGACGGCCACCTACAAGAAGGGGCACCGGCACGGTCCCGGCGCCCATGTGATCATTCTGTCGGGCGAGGGCTACAGCCTGATGTGGCCGGAGGGCGAGGAGCCGCGGCGCTACGAATGGGGCCCCGGCTCGCTGATCGTGCCGCCGAACATGTGGTTCCACCAGCACTTCAACACCGGCCCCGAGCCGGGCCGCTATCTCGCCTTCAAGCACGAGGTGGTCTCCATCCGCAACGCGCAGGGGGTGCCGAAGGCCTGGATCAGCCGGCGGGTCGGCGGCGACCAGATCGACTACGCCGACGAGTCGCAGCTGGTACGGGAGACCTTCCGCGAGGCTCTGGCCAAGCACGGCATGGAGCCGCGGATGGACGAGGTGTACGCGGCGGAACTGCCCACCCTCGCGCCCCTGCCGGAGGGCACGGTCACCGGCTGAGGTCCGGCTTCCCCCCGGGTGTGCGGCCCGGCCTCCCCGGGGGCCGCACGCTCTCGTACGGGCGCGGACTCGGCCGCCCGAGCCGCGCCGCGATCACGACGAGGAGCGTCATCGTGAGCCATGCCGGGCCGCACAACACAGACCATCCCGACCAGCACAGCCACCACACCCACCATCACAACGAACACACCGCGGCACACGCGCATACGCATGACGACGAGGAGCCCGGCGCGCTGGAGGACAACCCGATCTGGCAGCAGGACAATGTCTCGCTGAACAGCGTCGGGATGGACATCGGGTCCTCCGGCACCCAGGTTGTCTTCTCCCGGCTGCTGCTGCGGCGTATCGGCGAGGACCTGACCAGCCGGTACATCGTCGTGCGCAGGGAGACCGTCTACCGCTCCCCCGTCGTCCTCACCCCGTACGCGAGCGCCGAGCGCATCGACGCCGAGGCGCTGGGCTCGGTCATCGACCGGGCGTACCGGGACGCGGCCGTGGATCCCGCCGCGGTCGACACCGGTGTGGTGATCCTCACCGGGGAGGCGCTGCGCCGCCGCAACGCCGAGGCCATCGCGGGTGTGCTCGCCGAGCGCGGCGGCGATCTGGTCACCGCGACCGCGGGGCACACTATGGAGGCCATGCTCGCGGCCTACGGTTCGGGCGCGGCGAAGGTCTCGTACGACACCGGGCAGCGCATCCTCAATATCGATATCGGCGGCGGCACGACCAAGCTGGCGGTGCTCGACCGGGGCGAGGTGGTGTCGACCGCCGCCGTGCACATCGGCGGGCGGCTCCAGGTCATGGACGACGCGGGCCGGATCGTACGGCTCGATCCGGCCGGCCGGCGTCACGCGGCGCGGGCGGGGTTCGACTGGGAGCCGGGCGATCTCGCACACCCCGCGGAGGCCGGGCGGGTCGCGGAGGCCATGGCGGACGCGCTGGTCGCGGCCGTCACCGGCGATCCTCCGCCGCCGGAGGTCGCGGAGCTGCTCCTGACGGCGCCGCTCCTGATGCCCGGCCCCATCGACGGGGTGATGTTCTCGGGCGGGGTCGCCGAGTATGTGTACGGGCGGCAGAACGAGGGGTTCGGGGATCTCGGGCTGCCGCTCGGCCGGGCGGTGCGCCGCCGGGTCGACTCCGGCGCGCTGCCCTTCCCGCTGCTGCCCGCGGGCGAGTGCATCCGCGCGACCGCGCTGGGCGCCTCGGAGTACAGCGTCCAGCTCAGCGGGAACACCGGCTTCGTCTCCGACCCGGGCGCCCTCCTGCCCCGCCGTGATCTGCGGGTCGTACGTCCGGTCCTCGCGCTCGGGAAGAGCGTCGACGCGGATGCGGTCGAGGCCGCCGTGCGCCACCGTCTGACCGCCGTCGACGAGGTGGCGGCCGATGCGGAAGTAGCGGTCGCCCTGTCGTGGAGCGGGCCGCCGAGCCATCAGCGACTGCTGGCCTTCGCCCGGGGTCTGCGGGACGCGCTCGCCGAGCGCACCGCACGGGGCAGAGCCGTGCTCATCGTCCTCGACGGCGATGTCGCCCTGACCCTCGGCAGACTGCTCCGGGACGAACTCGGGGTCACCGGACCGCTCCTGGTCATCGACGGTCTGCGGCTGCGGGACTTCGACCACATCGACATCGGACGCGTCCGCCATCCCTCCAACACCGTGCCCGTCACCATCAAGTCCCTGGTCTTCGGCGAGGATCCCCGCGTCTGACCCCGGTACCGCCGGGACGTGTTTCAGAAGTACGTCCGGCTCATGACGCCCGGCACGCACGCTCGCCGCGTTGCCGGCGACGTCCACGTACGTCCGAGCCGTCAACGAAGCCGATCGTCCGCCGTGCGATCGCGCCCGCCATCCGCAGGACAGCTCCATCTGCCGAGACGGAGCGAGCGAAGCGACCGCAGTGCACCGCGGTGACAACAGCCGCTCCGCGGGGCGGCCCCGAGCCCCGCCCCGCGGGCGGACGACGCCACTTCCAGAACACGCCCCGGGCCGCGTTCTCCGGTACCCCGACGGCTTGCCAGAGACCTGACGAGATGTCCGAAACGTATCTGGTCAATCTCCCGATAATCCGTTGGTAACAATGGGATAACACCGTCGTCGCATGGTTAGACCATAAGACCGAACTTGGTGTTTCATGCAGGGACCCAAGCGGCAACGCTCGGATATCTCAACCGCACGAACAGCCCGCTGCCCGGTCCCCTCCCTTAACGCCCGCGCTTCACTCGCCTGCCGATGAGGGCCCGCGACCGGCTTCGCCCAGGAGTGTGCGATGCGACATGGTGTTCTTACGGTCGGCCTTGTGGCCGCCGGATTGATCCTCACGGGTTGCGGTTCCTCCCCCACGTCCCAGTCCCCCGGCGGCCGGGCCGCCACCACCGACCCCTACGCCCCCTACGCCTCACTGACCGGACAGGCGCGGACGGACAAGCTGCTCGCCGACGTGAAGAAGGACGGCGCCCAGCTCGACCTCTACACCTCGAACACCGATATCCAGGATCTCGTCGACGGCTTCAAGAAGGCCTACCCGGAGATCAAGGTCAACGCGTTCCGGGCCAACTCCGAGACGGTTCTCCAGCGGATATCACAGGAGAACCAGGCCAATAAGCCGCAGAACGACGTCGTCGACACCAATGACCTCGAACTTCGCGCACTGGACTCGCAGGGCCTGCTCACGCCGTACAACGGTCCCTCCGTGGCCGGCCTCCGGGACGCCGCGAAGGGGCTCGGCGGCTGGACCGCTGAGCGCTTCAACGCGTTCGTCATCGGCTGGAACACCAACCTGGTCCAGAAGGGCCAGGAGCCGAAGAACTTCGCCGACCTGGCCGATCCCCGCTGGAAAGGCAGGCTGTCCGTCGAGATCGGCGACTGGGACTGGTACGCGTCGATGCACACGTACGTCACCGAAGAGCAGGGAATGAGCCAATCCGATGCGGACGACCTCTTCAAAAGGATCGCCGCCAATGTCAAGGTGATCAAGGGCCACACGGTGCAGGGCGAACTGCTCAGTGCGGGACAGTTCGCCGTCGCCCTGTCCGTATACAGCCACACCGTCGACAAGGCCGCCGCGAAGGGCGCGCCCGTGGCATGGCGACCCGTGGTGGAACCAGTGATCCTGCGACCCAATGGAGTCGGCCTCATGTCCCACCCCCGGCACCCCGCCGCAGCGCTGCTGTGGACCGACTGGGTTCTCGGCGACGGGCAGAAGGCGATCGCCGAGTCCCTGCGTATCCCGGCCGCAAAGTCCGTACCGGGGTTCAAGGACCCCATTCCGGCCGGCACCACCACCTACAGCCTCTCGAAGTCCGCCGAGACGGACGGCACCCGGTGGAGCGCCGACTACGACGCGCTGCTGCGCGGCGTACCCAAGGCCGGCTGACCCACTCACCGTTTGCACCTCTTTACAGGAGCGCACCCGTATGAGGACCCGTAACTTGACCTTCTCCGTGTCCTGTCTGCTGGCCGCGACACTCGTCGCGGGATGCGGCGGCATGCCGGGCCAGACCGGCGCGGACTCGGACAAGGTCTACGGCCAGCTCCAGGGACTGGCCGGCACCGAGCAACGCGCGCAGGCAGAGGAGCTGGCCAGGAAGGAGGGAAACACCCTCTCCCTCTACACCTCGATGACCGCAGACATAGCGACCCCGATCGCCAAGGCCTTCGAGAAGAAGTACGGCATCCGCGTCAGCGTCTTCCGCGGCAACTCGGAGACGGTCCTCCAGCGGACCTTGCAGGAACAGGAGGCCGGCCGCCCGGGGGCCGACGTCGTCGAGACCAACTTCGCGGAGATGGCCATTCTCTCCGATCAGGGCCATCTCGCGGACTACAACGGCTCCGCTCTCGACAAGGTCCAGCCGACCGGGAAGTTCGACCACTGGACGGCCACCCGCTTCAACGTGTTCCAGCCCGCCTGGAACACCACGAAGATCAAGCCCGGTGACGAGCCCCGGAGCTGGGAGGACCTGGCCCTGCCCAAGTACCGGGGCAAGATCACCCTGGAGGTCAGCGACAGCGACTGGTTCGAGAACGTCACCAAGTACTGGCTCGATCACGGAAAGTCACAGGCCGAGGTGGACACCCTCTGGAAGGCGATCGCCGCCAACTCCAAGGTGGCCAAGGGCCACACCACGATGATGCAGTTCCTGACCTCCGGCCAGACCTCGATGGAGGCGATGAACTACACCTACATCACCACCAGGGCCGCCGAGGACGGCGCGCCCGTGACCTATCTGCCCGCGAGCGGCGTCTCCACCATCCCCGCCTTCGCCCGGCCCAACGGAGTCGGCATGGTCAAGGGCGCGCAGCACCCGGCCACCGCCTGGCTGTTCTACGACTGGCTGCTCACCGACGGCCAGAAGACCCTCGTGGACCTGCACCTCACCCCCTCCACCAAGGTCCCCGGCGACAAGAGCGTCGCGGGACTCACCCTCGTACCGTTCGATGTCGAGGGCCTGACCAAGGACGACACCATCTGGGACGAGAAGTACGACGCGCTGCTCCGCGGCACCGACACGGTGGGGCGGTGACGCGCGATGGCACTCGCCTCCACAGCCACCAGCCCGCAGGGCGGCCAGGGAACACCGGGCAAGGGGGCCTCCCCCGAGCCCGCTTCCCCCGGAAGGATCGCGGGGCTGCTGCGGCGGCTGCTCTCCTTCCAGGGGCTCCTGGTCGGCGGCGCCGTTCTGATCGTCGGCTATCTCGCCCTCGTGCCGCTGGGCTATCTCATCCATGACACCTTTCTGAACACCACCGGCAGCGGAGTCTCGTTCGGCGCGTTCAGCCGCGCCTACGGGGGCAACTCCCAGGCCGGCTCGATGTTGCTCAACTCGCTGGGATTCGCCCTCGGCTCGGCGGCGCTGGCGCTGGTGCTAGGTACGGTGCTGGCCTATGTCCAGGTCCGTACCGACACCCCCTTCAAGGGACTGTTCTTCGCTGCCTCGATGGTGCCGCTCATCGTGCCCGGCATCCTCTACGCCACCTCGTGGATCTTCCTCGGCGACCCGTCGAGCGGGGTCATCAACACCCTGATCCTCAAACCGCTGTTCGGCATCTCGCCGGTCAACATCTTCAGTGTGTGGGGCATGATCTGGGTTCAGGGACTGCATCTCGCCCCTGTCACCTTCCTCCTCATGGTCGCCGCGTTCCGGGCGATGGACCCCTCGCTGGAGGAGTCCGCCGCGATGTCCGGGGCCCGGCGGCTCACCGTGCTGCGGCGGATCACCGTCCCGCTGCTGCGTCCGGCGATGATCTCCGCGGCACTGCTGATGTTCGTCCAGTCGCTGGAGAGCTTCGAGGTGCCGGGCCTACTGGGGCTCCAGAACGGCATCTACGTCTTCACCAGCCGGATCTACTTCGTCCTGCGCGCCTATCCGATCGACTACGGGGCCGCCGGCGCCCTCGCCATCGGACTGCTGGTCATCGCGGCGGCCGGGGTGCTCCTCTCCGGCTGGCTCCAGCGCTCCTCGCGCAACTTCCAGACGGTGACCGGCAAGGCGTTCCGGCCCCGGCCGGTGGACCTGGGCCGTGCGCGGCCCTGGGTCGGCGCCGGAGTGATCGTGTACTTCCTGGTCACGGTGGTCCTGCCGGTCGCGGTCCTCGTCTACGCGTCCCTGCTCAAGTACTACGCCGCGCCTTCCCGAGAGACGCTCAGCTCGATGTCGCTGGAGAACTACAGCGAAGTCCTGCACATGCCCCTCGCCTTCACCGCGCTGAAGAACTCGCTGATCGTCGGCGTCGGCGCGGCCACGGCGGTCATGCTGCTGACCTCGGTCGTCTCCTGGGTGGTGCTGCGCACCAGGGCACCGGGGCGGCGGGTGCTCGACCTGCTCGCCTTCACCCCCATCGTGATCCCCGGGCTGGTCCTCGGCCTGGCGCTCTCCTTCGTCTATCTGCGGATGCCGCTGCCGATCTACGGCACGCTGCTGATCCTGCTGGTGTCGTACTGCACGCGCTATCTGCCGTACGGCATGCGCTACTCGTCCGCGGCGATGGCCCAGATGTCGCCGGAACTGGAGGAGTCGGCGGCGGTCTCGGGCGCCTCGTGGTTCCAGACCTTCCGACGGGTGCTGCTGCCGCTGATGAGCAGCGGCATCCTGGCCGGCTGGGTCTACATCCTCGTCGTGTCCTTCCGCGAGCTGTCGAGCACGATCCTGCTCTACAGCCCCGGCAAGGAAGTGCTCTCGGTCCTGATCTGGGAGCAGTTCGAGAACGGCCAGTTCACCACGCTCGCCGCGCTCGGTGTCTGCATGGTCCTGATCCTCGTCCTGCTCGTCTCCATCGCCTACCGCCTCGGAGCCCGCTTCGGGCTGCAGGGCGACTCGTCGAACTAGCACCTGCCCGAAGGGACACCAGGGATGCTGACTGTCGAATCCCTCGCCAAGAGCTACGAATCGTCCGCGGGCTCGGCACGCCGCCGCAAGTCCGCCGACAGCACCCGTGTCTTCGCCGTCGACGGGGTCGACTTCGAAGTGCACGACGGTGAGCTGTTCACGCTGCTCGGTCCGTCCGGCTGCGGCAAAACCACGACCCTGCGCTCCATCGCGGGCCTCGAACACCCCACGGCCGGCCGGGTCAGCCTCGGCGACCGGGTGCTGTTCGACGCCGCGAAGGGGATCAATCTGGGGGCCAACCGTCGTGGTTTCGGCATGGTCTTCCAGTCGTACGCGATCTGGCCGCACATGTCGGTCTTCAAGAACGTCTCGTTCCCGCTCGATGTGATGCCCCGTGCCAAACGGCCGGAGCGCAAAGAGATCGAGGAGCGCGTCCAGCAGGTGCTCGAAGTGATCGAACTGGGCGCGTACGCCTCCCGGCCGGCCACCAAGCTCTCCGGCGGCCAGCAGCAGCGCCTCGCGCTGGCGCGGGCACTGGTGACGCAGCCGGAGCTGATGCTGCTCGACGAGCCGCTCTCCAATCTGGACGCCAAGCTGCGCGAGAGCATGCGCTTCGAACTCAAGCGGCTCCAGCGGGAGCTGAACCTCACCGCGATCTATGTGACCCACGACCAGTCCGAGGCGCTGGTGATGTCCAACCGGATAGCGGTGATGAACAAGGGGCGCATCGAGCAGATCGGCAAGCCGCGCGAGATCTACACCAAGCCGGCCACCCGGTTCGTCGCCGAGTTCATCGGCTCGTCCAACTTCATCGAGGCCAAGGTGGTGTCGGTGACGGGCGACGAGGTGACCGTCGAGACCACACAGGGGCGGCTGGTGGCCCGGGATTGTCCGAAGACGCCCGCCGCGGGGGACTCGGTTCTGCTGTCGATCCGGCCGGAGTCGATCGATGTCTCCACCACACCGCGGGGCAATGTGCCCAACGAGTGGTCGGGGAAGGTCCGTACGCGTGCCTTCCTCGGCGATGCCATCGATCACATCACCGGGGTCGGCGACCTGGAGATCCGCAGCCGCTCCAACCCGACGGTGTCGATACCACCGGGCACCGAGGTGCATCTCACCGTGGCACCGGAGAAGGTCACGCTCGTACCGGTCGACTGAGATGTACGTGGCACCTGTGCGGCTCTTCCGGGACCGGCCCGGCCCCGGAAGAGCCGCCCGGTCACACCGGCCCAGGAGCGGACGCCGGAACAAGGGAGAGGCGTAGTGTCCCGCATGGCGATACCCGAGGTGCTGCGCAACCGCGACTTCACCCTCTACTGGAGCGGTGTGATCCTGTCCCAGATCGGGACGCGGGGAGCCATCGCCGCCAATCTCTACCAGGTCTACCAACTCACCGGCTCCACCGCGCAGGTGGGCCTCGTCGGCCTCGCGCAGGCCGTCGCCCTGCTGGTGCTGTCGCCGCTCGGCGGGATCTACGCCGACCGGCTCGACCGGCGGCGCCTGTTGCAGGTGACCCAGTGTCTGGCACTCGTCGTGTCGGTGGGGCTCGCCGCCGTCACCCTCGCCGACGCGGCCACCGTTTGGACGGTCGTCGTCTCCTCGCTGCTGGCCACGGCGGCGGCGACCTTCGACCAGCCGGCCCGCCAGGCGCTGATCCCCGCGATGGTGCCGAGGGAGCGGCTCGTCGACGCCTTCGCCCTGCTCAACCCCTCGCGCGAACTGGCGGTTCTCGTGGGCCCGGCGCTCGCGGGTCTGCTCATCGCGGCCGGCGGGCCCGGCGCGGTCTATGTCTTCGACGCCGTGACGTACGGGGCGCTCGTCGCCGTCCTCGCGGTGCTGCGGGTTCCGCCGCTGGCCGTGGCCGACGAGCGGCGGTCGCTGCTGGAGAGCCTGCGGGAGGGCGTGGCGTACGTCAGCCACAAGCCGCTGGTATGGCAGCTCATGGGGCTCGATCTGGCGGCCACGGTGTTCGGCGCCTACAGGGTGCTGCTGCCCGCGTTCGCCGCGGACGTTCTGCACACCGGAGCCACCGGGTACGGTCTGCTCAGCGCCGCGCCCTCGGCGGGGGCGCTGATCGGTTCCGTATGGGTCTTCAAGCTGGTGCGTACGGCGCGCTCGGGCCGGATCGTCCTGTGGGGCACGGCCGCGTACGGGCTGGCCGTGACGGGTCTCGCGCAGTCCCGGGTGTTCCCGGTGGCGATCGTGATGGCCCTCGCCCTCGGCGCCGCGGACGCGCTCGCCACCACCGTCCGGCATGCCGCGGTGCAGGTGGAAACACCGGACACACTGCGCGGACGGGTCTCCGCCATCTACCAGATGTGCTCGCGGGGCGGTCCCGCGATCGGGGACTCGGTGATCGGCGCGCTCGCCGGAGTGGCGGGTCCCGTACTCACCCTCACGCTCGGCGGCCTGGTCCCCGCCGCCGCGTCCGGGCTGAGCGCCCTCGGCAGCCGTACGGTCCGCGACTACAGCGTGCCGAAGGCGCAGCCCGCCTCCCCCTGACCCGCCGCGCCCCTCCTCCTCATACCTCTCGTACACCTCTCGTCGTACATCTCCCGCCCATCGACACCGGGAAGGCACCATGAGTACGCACACCACGACCGAAACCACCCACTACCACGTGCAGAAACGCCGCCGCGCCCAGTTCATCGAGGAGTGGCGGAAGAACCACCGCACCGTCGTCGCGCACGAGGACGTCGAGACCCATCCCACCTCGCGCGGCAGCAGGGTGGGGGTGTACGTCGGCGCCGACGGCGACCGGCCGACCCGCACCATGGATGCCCTGGTCCATGAACTCGACCCCGGGACGACAAGCACAACACACCGGCACTCGTGGGACGCCATGGTGTTCGTGGTGGCCGGGCACGGCTGGTCGGAGATCGACGGGGAGCACATCGAGTGGGGGCCGGGCGACTCGCTGCACTTCCCGGCCTGGTCCTGGCACCGCAGTGGCAATGCCGGGGAGCCGGGGGACGCGACCGCCCGGTATCTGACCTTCTCCAGTGAACCGCTCCTGGAGACGATGGGCATGGCCGTCATCGAGGACGCGGGACACACTCCCTGGGAGGAACTCCCGCCGCGCCCGCCGTACTCCGAGGGACGCGACGGGGCCGACCCGTACGCGGCGCGGCTTCGCCGGCTCGCCCGCGACCAGCGGGCCCGCCGCTCGGGACGGCTGCACACGAGTTGGGACGAGCTGGAACTGCGCAACACCCCGCGCGGCACCCGTACCACCTTCCTGCTCGACCGGGCCATCGGCTACCAGGCCTCGGGCATCACCATGGCCATGTTCGAAATCGGGCCGGGCCGCGCCCAGTCGATGCACCGGCACCCGGGCGAGGCCTGGCTTTATGTGGTGGAGGGCTCGGGCGAGAGCTATCTGGGCACCGAGCCGGAGGGCGGCGAGCGGCACCCCTGGAAGAAGGGCGACCTGATCGTCGTCGACCACTTCCTGTGGCACCAGCACATCAACACCGACCCGTCGCAGACGGCGAAGGTGGTGCGCATCCATATGTTCGACAGCCTGCTGGAGACAATGCGGGCGTTGTGCGATCCGCTGGTGCTCTTCGAGGAGCCGCCGGACCACATCCGGGACGCCCAGGCCGGTGACCCGACGACCATCGAGTGGCCGCCGCTGCAGCGGCCCACCTGGCCATGAGCGCTCGCGTCATGAGCAGGAGCGCGGTGGGCGCGAACGGAAGGTGTACGAGGTGACAGTGGCGTTGCCACACGGTGTGGCGGGGATCCATGCCCTGCCCGCCGGGCACCACGACGGCCCGTGGGACGCGGTGATCACCGATCCCCGGGTCAAGGAACGGCTGCTCGCGACCGCTGTCCTCGTGCTCCGGCACGGGGCGCGGCTCGCGGGCTCCGCCGTGGCCCCGCACGGTCTGATCGTCCTGGCGGGGCCACCGGGCACGGGCAAGACGACCCTGGCCCAAGGCCTCGCGCAGGCCGCCGCGCGGACCCTGGCGCCGCACGGCGCGACCACTCTGGTCGAGGTCGATCCGCACGCCTTCCCCAGCGAGATGCTGGGCGAGAGTCAGCGCTCGGTGTCCCGGCTCTTCCGGGACACCCTGCCGGAACTGGCCGCGCGCCGTCCGCACACCGTGGTCCTCGTGGACGAGGTGGAGGCGCTGGCGGTGCGCCGGCAGGCCGCCTCGTTCGACACCAATCCCGTCGATGTCCACCGGGCGACCGATGCCGTCCTCAGCGGGCTGGACACGCTGCGCGCCGAGCGCCCCGGCACACTGCTGGTGGTCACGACGAACTTCGCCGAGGCGGTCGACGACGCCTTCCTCTCCCGCGCCGACCTGGTCGTACGGACCGCTCTGCCGGACGAGTCCGTGATCCCCCTGATCGTGGCCGACTCGCTGCGTGAACTCGCGGCGCAGTGGCCCGCGTTGGGGCCGCTGGCCGAGGACAACGCGGTGCACCGGCGTGTGGGCGAACTGCTCACCGGTCTGGACGGACGGCGCATACGCAAGACGGTGCACGGCGCCCTCGCCCTGCGGCTGGAGACCGCGCGTGAACCGTCCCTGCTGGGGGCGGACGATCTGATCGCGGCGGCGGAGGAGAGCGCGGCGGGCGGGCCCTGGGCCGGTGTGTGAGCCCCGGGCCGGTGTGTGAAACGTACGCGAGTGTGAACGCACGACGAGGCCGCGTCCCCCGACCGGGGGGCGCGGCCTCGTGCGTGGCGGGCGTTTCGGCCGTTACCGCTCGCTGTACTCGGGAGCGTCCTCCAGGAAGTGGACGTTGTCGTAACCGAGGTGCTTGAAGACACGGTTCTGCGAGGAGAAGACGCGCAGCGGTGTGCCGTCGGCGGCGAAGAGCTGGCAGATGTGGTTCTGCGGTACGTAGAGGGTGTCGCCCTGCGTGATCTCGTACCGGGTGGGCTCCAGGGCGATCCGCGCGTAGTACTTCTCGGCGATCTCGGCCTCGACCTCCCACTGGAGGGCGTAGCCGCCGCCTTCGAGGACGTAGAAGACCTCGTCGGCCATCTTCCAGTACTTGCCCGAGCGGCTGCCGGCGGGGATGTCGAGTTCGAAGGCGTCGACGGAGAAGATCCGCGCGTCGGTGCGCTCCGGGGAGGACATCACCCGGACCCGGCCGAGCGGGGTGTTCTCCCACTTGGTGTCCGCCGGGCTGATGACCTTCTTGCGGTCCAGGACACCCGGGGTCCAGATGCTGGACCAGTCCTCGCGGGGCCCGAACTCGGCCTCACGCTTCACCGGGCCGCTGCGGCCCTGCTGCCACAGGCCCATGAACATCCACGTGCTCTTGGCCTTGACGACCAGTGCGGTGGCCGTCTCGCCGTACGGGTTGAAGTGGCGGTGGACGGAGTCGGTGTGGACGAAGACGAGGTCGTCCTTGGCCCAGTCGTAGCGCTGGTCGTCGTGGATCTCGTAACCGCGCCCGCGCAGGATGTAGAAGGCCGCCTCGTTCTGGTGACCGTGTCCGTGATTGCTGGACTCGGGCGGAAGTTCCACGAAGTGGACCTGGATCGTCTGGGTGAGGAAGTCCTCGTCACCGGGGCCGACACGCCACCAGGTACGGGACTGCTCGCTGTCGCCGGAGTGGCCGACCTTGGCGTCGTCGACGACCACCGAGTCGTCGCGCACTCTCTCCACCGCGAGCTGCCGCTGGCGGAATTCGTCGAGACCGTAGGTCTCGGACGTCAGGCCGCGGACGAAGACTCGTCCTTTCGCTCCCATGGGTCCTCCTGTGCTGTGCGGGCATAGTGGTGCGTCATCTGCAGTTCGGTTCAGTGGTCTAACCATAATACCTGCGAGGTCGCCCGTCACCCCTTGGAACGGCCCGGCCTCCGGATGTCCCGTCCCTCCGAAGCTGAGGCAGCCTCGGTCTGTGTGAGGCATCTGGGCAGGCTGGCATCTGGGCAGGCTCCTCATCCGCCGGGCGTGCGATCCCTGTGGCTGACGGTCCGGAAGCGGCGGCGAGCCCATCCGCGTGCACACACGTGGGTTCCACGACAACGTCTGCGTCCAAGCCGGGCAGGCAGCCGATCTCAGTCGCCGGAGGCGTTGGTTCTCGCGAGAAGAAGGGCGATGTCGTCGTCGGACGGGCCATGGGGCACCAGAGTGGCGACGACCGATGCGCACAGGTCGTCCAGGACAGGGACGGGGCACGCGAGCGCCGCGCGCAGCCGCTCCAGTCCCTCGTCGACGTCGCGGTCGCGAGTCTCTATCAGACCGTCGCTGTACAGCGCGATCACGCTGTCCTCCGCCAGCTCCACCTCGATCGCCTCTCCGAAGGAGCCCATGCCCACCCCGAGTGGTGCGCCCGGTGGCACGTCGGCGAAGTCGACCGCTCCGCCCGGGGAGACGATCGCGGGCGGAGGGTGACCGGCACTGGCCATGGTCAAGCGCCGGGTCGAGGGGTCGTACACGCCATACAGGCAGGTGGCCCAGACCATCGACGACGACGTGGAACTGTCGTCGTCGAATCGGTCACGGGCGATGTCGACGGCGAGTTCGTCCATGAGGGCCAGCAGTTCGTCGGGCGGCACCTCCAACTTGGTGAGCGCGCGCACCATGGCGCGAAGGCGCCCCATGGTGACTGCCGCGTTGATGCCGTGACCGAGGACGTCTCCGACGACCAACGCGACGCGGGCGCCGGACAGCGGGATGACGTCGACCCAGTCCCCGCCGACGCCGCCATCCGCGGGCAGGTAGCGGGAGGCCACCTCGACCGCGCTGCCACCGGAGAGACGGTGCGGCATCAGATCGCGCTGCATCGCGAGGGCTGCCGTTCGCTCGCGTGTGTAGCGCAAGGCGTTGTCCAGGCTCACGGATGCCCGAGCCGCGAGAGCCTCGGCGAGGACGAGGTCGGCTCTGCTGAACGGGACCGGGTTCTCATAGCGCCAGAATTGGGCGATGCCGAGTGTCGTTCCGTGGGCCTGCAGGGGGACGATCATCAGAGAGTGCATCCCGGTCCGGCGAATGATCCCGGCGCGGAACGGGTCGTTGTCGAGCCAGGTGCCGCGAGAGGTGTCGAGGACAGGCTCGAAGTGGGATGTCCGGCTGCTGAGCACGCTGGTGAAAGGGGATGCCGGGGGGACGAAGACCGGCGTTCCGGGCGCCCAGAGGGACTCGCGCAGGTCGCCATGGAGGGAGGCGACCCCGCCACGGTAGAAGCCGGAGATGCTGGTGTCGGTGGACGTGAGGTGCTCCAGCGGCTCCTTCCCCAGTGTCACGGCATCGACGAGGTCGACCGTGACGTGGTCGGCCACGTTCGACACCGCGGTCTCCGCCAGTTCCTGGCTGGTGACCATCGGGTCGAGACTGGTACCGATGCGGCTTTCCGCTTCGCTGAGCAAGGCCATCCGCCCGCTCTCCCGCCCGCCGCTGACCTGCACAACCAGCGAACACGCGCCCACTGACCGGTCATCCGGCCCGCCGAGTCGAACGATGGCGATCCAGTAGTAGTGGGCTGTGCGCTTCGCTCTCGGGGTCGGCCACAGCGCGTGCCCGAGCAGCGGCACGCCGCTCTCCAGCACCTCCGCCATGGTGGATTCCACGAACTCGGGGTGACGGGCGTCCACCAGGTCGGTGACGTGGCCGCCCACCACCGGACCAGAGCGGTAGATGTCCTGGTTGTGGACGCTGGGGTTGAACCATAGGCAACGCAGGTCCCGGTCCCAGACGGCCAGACTGATCGGCGCATAGGCGAAGAAGCTGTTCAAGACCGCCGGCTCCAACCCAGGGCGGGCCGACGGATCAAGCCCCCACACGAGCCATCCCGCGCCGCCATCGGCGCTCAGGGGAACGACCCGAAGATCCGCGGATGCCTCGATGCCGTTGCGGCGGCTGACCCGCGCACGCCCCGACCACAGGTCACCCGCGAAGACGTCGGAAGGAGCAGGGCCGCCCGATGCCAACAACCCCTCAGCGGGGCGATGGAGCGCCTCATCGACCGAATAGCCCCAAAGGCGCTCGGCGGACGCGGTCCACACGGCCACCGTCCGATCGGCACCTACAACCGCCAGGACGTCGACCGAGCCGGGGACCACCTCTTTTACCGAGGGTACGAAAGGGTCACAAGCGGCCATCGTTCAACTATGCCTCGCGTCTGCGGCCGCTTGACAGGGCCCACCCCTGCCCACCCCTGAAAGTTGCTGAGACTCGGCGCTGGGCGAACCAGATCGTTGGAGACTCCGGGCACACAGAAAGGCGCCCCATGACGGGGTATCGTCATGGGGCGCCGGTGGGGCTCGACGGGTGCTCCGTGGGTGCCGGCCGGATAGGTGTCAGTCCGTGGCAGCGCCACCTTCCGTGTGTTCGTCCTTGACACGGGACGCCGTCCGCTGAAGGTGGGCGTTCATGGTCGCGGTCGCGGCGTCGAGGTCGCGTGCGGCGACGGCTTCGACGAAGTCCCGGTGCTCCTTCGAGCCGAGCCGGCCCATCTGCGGCTCGACGGTCTGGGCCTGCCTCAGGCTCATCAGCAGCGGGCCGTGGAAGGACTCCACCAGCATCTTGATCGCGGCGTTGTGCGTACAGGCCGCGACACGGGTGTGGAAGTCGGCGGACAGTTCCATGGTGTACTCGCCGCGCTCCAGCGCCTCGGCATGCTCGTCGCACATCGCCCGCAGGGCGTCCAGGTCCTCCTGTGTCGCCCGTTCGACGATCAGGGGGACGATGCCCAGCTCGACGACGAGGCGCGCCTCGGTGACCTCGGCGGCGGTGAGCGGCGACAGGGACAGCAGGGTGGCGAGACCCTCCCCCACCTGACGCGCGTCCGGCGTGGTGACGAAGGCGCCGCCCCGGGCACCGACCCGGATCTCCACGAGTCCGCTCGCCTCAAGGATGCGAAGCGCTTCGCGTACGGTCACCCGGCTGACCCCGAAGTGCACGCACAGCTCGCGCTCACTGGGCAGTCGGTCGCCGGGTTTCAGCCGCTCCTCCTTCAGCAGAAGCCGGATCTGATCGACGATGACCTGCGAGACACGGCTGGAGGAAACGGTCTTGAACAGCTCTTCGGGCACGGGAAGTCGCCCGGCAGGCGTCTCGCCACCGGTTTGAGCTGCCGAAGGCTGGCTCCTGGGTCGGGTTGGCATGCGCACAGTGTCCCATGACGGGACGCTCGATTGACGACCCTGAGACCAATGGTTTAAGGTCATACCAAAATACCAACAAGGTTGCCGGGAGGGCGCCCGATGACCCACGGTGTGCCGGGTGACGAGGCACCGCGCGAGGAGTACGGGTACGAGTACGAGGCACTGCGCGAACGCGTCGCCGTGGCGTGCCGGGTGCTGGCCGTCACGGGACTGGTCGAGCACATCCTCGGCCACGTCAGCGCGCGCGTGGGCGCGGAGAGGCTGTTGGTACGAGGACGGGGGCCCCGGGAACGGGGGCTGGCCTTCACCGTCGCCGACGATGTCCAGGAGGTGGACCTCGACGGCCGCAGGGCGGAGCACGGCGCCACCGACGGATGGGCGCCGCCCAACGAACTTCCCCTCCACACCGAGATCCTGCGCGCCCGGCCGGATGTCACCGCGGTCGTGCACGCGCATCCGCCCGCGGTCGTCGCCGCCTCGGTCGCCGGGCTCCCCTGGCTCCCGCTGGTCGGCTCGTACGACATCCCCGCCGCCCGCCTCGCCCGCGATGGCATCCCGGTCTGGCCCCGCTCGGCCCTGATCCGCCGCCGCGATCTGGCCGCACCGATGACCGCCGCGCTCGGCGACCGCCCGGTGGTGGTACTCAGAGGACACGGCCTGGTGACCGTGGGCACCGGCGATCCCGCCGATGCCGTCGCCACTGCCATCACCCTGGCCCTGGCGGTGAATTCACTGGCGAAAATGACCCTGTCCGTCGCCGCCACCGGCGCCCCTCTCCGCCCGATCAGCGACGAGGACCTGGCCGAACTCCCCGACCTGGGCCCCTCGTTCACGACCACAACGATGTGGCACCACCTGGAAGCCCGGGCCGCGCAGGAGGGTCCCAGTACCCCACTGCGCTGACCACCGGCCGGGACGCTTCGAGGTCCAGGACGAGCGCGGAGCGCACGGGATGCCGACCGAGTTGCTTCCGACTCGGGGTGCTCCACCCGTCGAAGCCCGGAGCGTCCGGGATTTGATGGGGTATCAGGTGGTGATGGGGGCGGTCCGGGCGCAGTTCTTCCACTCGACCCTGGGTTCGCCTCGGCGCTCGTCCTGGTGATATCGACGTCCGGCGCCCGCTCCGACACGGCGGCTGGATTGACGGATTGGGGTCACTCCGCTCTGGGCAGTGAGCAGGAAAGTCATGTCATGTGCACGACTAACTCTCCTGCAAGGAGGTCGACCATGCACGTCCGCAAGCTGACCAGCGGGTTCGCTGCCGCCCTGGCCCTGACCCTTTCTCTGATGGGTGGCCAGGCCGTGGCCGCTCCTTCCGCGGACGCGGACCGAGCCTTGGCCGCGCGTGTTGTCACCTACGACGCCGGCGGTTCCGCGGAATTCAGGTCCGCGGTCGACCGGGGCGCGGCAATCTGGAACGAAAGCGTCGACGCTGTCGAACTACGACCGGCCGCTGCCGGACAACGCGCCAACATACGGGTCCTGGCGGACGACGGCTGGCCCCGGGCCATCACCACGTCACTCGGCAACGGAACCGTCTACATCGGGCGGCAGGCGGTGGACCAGGGCCACAACACGATCCGCATCTCGGCTCACGAACTGGGCCACATTCTGGGCCTGCCGGACCGCAAGCCCGGCCCCTGTTCGAGCCTGATGTCCGGTTCCAGCGCGGGAACCACCTGCACGAACCCCTACCCGAACACGGCTGAGAAGGCGGAGGTCGAGGGCAACTTCGGCGGCGCGTTCGCGCCGACGGCCGGAGCGGTGCCGCTCAACGTCCTGATCGTGGACTGACACGCGGCACGGGACCCCCGAGCCGGAGCGGCCGTACGCCTCGGAGCGCGGATCGCGTTCCGAGGCGTGCGCGGTGCTGGGATGCCGAGCGGCCCGGACCAGGTCGTGAGGGAGGGGTGCGGTCCTGAAGTCCGCCATGGGTGACCTTGCCGCGGTGCGGCAGGTGAGACGCGCATCACATCCGGTCCTGTCACGTCTCCCCGAGCAGTTCCGTCAGTGAGGTGTCATCACCAACAACGGCAAGGATTGCACCATGGATGCTCGCTTGAACCTCTTCGGCAACCCGCTCGTGGCCCGGTCCCTGAAGCACATCGCCTCCGCGGGCAAGGTGCTCTCGGACTCGACGCTGCCGGCCGCGACGCAGGAGCTGGTGAAGCTCCGCGCCAGTCAGATCAACGGCTGCGGTTTCTGCACCGACATGCACACCAAGGAAGCCGCGCACGCCGGTGAGACCGCCACCCGCCTCAATCTGGTCGCGGCCTGGCGGGAGGCCACGGTGTTCACCGACGCCGAGCGCGCCGCCCTGGAGCTGGCGGAACAGGGCACCCGCATCGCCGACGCGGCCGGCGGCGTCACCGACGAGGCCTGGGCGGACGCCGCCAAGCACTACGACGAGGAACAGCTCGGCGCCCTGGTGTTGGCGATCGCCCTCATCAACACCTTCAACCGCATGAACGTCATCGTCCAGCAGCCCGCCGGCGACTACCAGCCCGGACAGTTCGGATAACGAGGAGTGTCGGAGTGACTGCCGGTGCCGTCTCGCACCGGCAGGCCACGCCCTGGGCATCCCTCACCGGGGCCCAGGGCGAAACCATGCCCTACCGGTCCAGGCTCTGCCAGAAGGAAGCCACCGTGAGAGAGCGGCTCGCCGGGCGGGAAATCGGGTCCCAGCTGACCGCTCACATCGAGCGGAGCCTGCGTAAGGCACGGCGTCTGGATGCTGAGGCTCCGGTGGGCACCGTCCTGATCCCGACGGACGGTCGGTCAGTTCAGGACATCGCCATTCACGTGCTCCAGGCAGCCGCTTGGTAGAGGTGAGGGCGACAACCGAGCCTGAGAGAGCAAGGCCGTCCGGCCGTTGTCAGTGCCTGCTGGCAGGATCAGCGGCATGACACCATTGCTTCTCACCGACATCGAACAAGCCATTCGCAGCAGTTGGAGTGCCAGGACGTGCACGCCCGAGTTCCGGTCGCGCTGGAACATGGAGAATCCGGCTCGGGACCAGTGCGGGGTGACCGCCATGGTGCTCAATGACCTGCTGGGAGGAGAGTTGATCCGGGGAGAGGTCCACGTCAACGCGGAGCGGGTGGACTACCACTGGTGGAACCGTCTGGGCATGGGCATCGAGATCGACCTCACCCGCGAGCAGTTCGGGCCGGAGGAGACCGTTGTCGGAGGCATCGTCATTGCCCGCCCGCCGGAGACCGAGTGGCGCAGGCTCCATGAGGAGTACGAGCTTCTCCGCGACCGTGTCATGGAGAAGCTCAACCGGTAGCCGACGACGGCCTCTGCGGCAAGGTGCCTATGAGCTCAAGTCAGGGGATTCTGACGGCGAGTGTGGCCATGTCGTCGTCGCGGGGGCCACCGGTCCAGTGGTGGATGGCGTGGGTGAGTTCGTCGAGTACGGCGGCCGGGTTGGGCCCGGGGTGTCCTCGGTTGATCACCAGCAGCGTCTGGTCCCGGTGGTCGATCTGAGCGATCAGTGCCGTGGCGAATTCCTCGTGGCGTGACTCCGGTGGATGCTGTCGACTGTCGGACGGAGGTGTCGAGGATGACGTGGAAATCCCTGCGTGACGCTCTGGACATGCGCCGTGCGTCCACGCCATCCGGACCCCGGTCCACTGAGGCCGGCGCGCTGGCCCTGGTCTATCGGGGGCGCACTCAGGAGGACATGGACTGTGCCGATACGGTGGTCGGTCTGCTCTCGCGCGGTCCCTGGGGTCTGGACGTCCGTACCTCGGGGCCACGGGGAGAACTGCCTCTGTCTTCCGGCACTCTGGCGCGGGCCCGGATGTACGCGCAGCCCGGCGGCGGCTCCCTGAGCCCCGCTTATCAGGAATTGAGGCAGCACTCCGGGGCGATCCGTGACTTCGTCGAAGACGGTGGCCGCTACCTGGGCTTCTGTCTCGGCGGCTATCTCGCCGGACGGGACGAGGGATTCGGTCTGCTGTCCGGCGAGGTCGACCAGTACATCGTCTCACCGGGCGCCACGGTCACCACCGAGGACAACGCCCTGGTCGAGATCGAGTGGCGGGGCCGGCCGCGCACGGTCTTCTTCCAGGACGGACCGTACTTCTCGCTCCGTCGGGATCCGGGTACGACAGTGCTCGCCAGGTACACGAACGGCCTGGCCGCCGCGCTCGTCACCTCCTACGGGGCGGGCAGGGTCGCCGTCGTGGGGCCTCACCCGGAGGCCACCGGGGACTGGTTCGAGGACCCCCCGCTTCCCTTCCAGGACACGCGTGATCTGGCCGTGGATTTCGCCGGCAGCGCACTGGACGGCTGACCGAGCCGGGCCGCCGGAGAGTTCCGCCTCGGGGTCGGCGTGCGGCGTCGTCTCGTGGACGACCGGAGGATCCCCGGCTCGGACGTCGCGTTCTTCGGTTACTGGCGTCGGGGCCGCTCCAGCCCGGGACCCGCGCCCGTCAGCCTGTCGTGATCTCCACCGACAGGTCGTTGTCGACCGTGTAGTACGGGCGCGCCTTCAGGCCGTCGAGTGCCGTGTCCGGGTACACGAAGACCTTCTTGCGGTCCGCGAGGTCGTCCAGGAGCCGGGCCATCCGCACCGGGGGCGCGGCGGCGCACGGGCGTACGAACACGTCCCACACCGCCGGGCCCGCGCCGCTGCCCGGTGTGCTCAGCAGGTCGCGGTAGCCGACGGTGAAGGAGAAGGCGTGATCGCTCTCCGCGGCCAGGTCCACCTCCCGTACGGTGCCGCCCTTTCCCCGGCGGCGCAGCAGTGCCACCGCTCCGGTGCCCAGTTCGGCGCCGAAAAGCCGGCCCCGTACGGTTGTCGCGCCGTCGGCGACACGGATACGGTCCGCTTCCGCGTGTGTGGGGCGCAGCCAGGCGCGTACGGCGAAGTAGCCGTCCAGGGTGGCGTACGGGATCCGGACCGCCAGGGGTGAGTGAGTGCTGTCGGGAGCGCGGCCCGTCACCAGGGCCCGCAGGTCACGGATGCCGGGGAGGAGCCGCCGCCGCGGTTCGCCGGGCGAGGGCAGGACGTAGGCGTCCCACCGGCCCTCCTCGAAGGCGGGCGCCGCGTCGATGGTCGCCCGCCAGCGGTCCCGGCCGGGTACCGGTTCCAGGTCGAACACGCGCCTGACCTCTTCGGGTTGTCCCTTCGGCGGGCGCAGACGCAGCAACAGTCGGGGCGCGGAGGCCGGGGTGTTCGGCGTGTCCGGGGAGGTGAGCCGTATGACGATGCGGTTCTCCGCGTCCACCGTGCAGTCGGCGCGGGGGCGCGGTCTCTCGGCGGCCGGCCCTTCCTCACGCGGGATCCCGCCGCCTACGCTCCCGTCCTCGGCTCTCCCGTCCTTGGCACTCTCGCCCCGCGTGTTCTCCCCACGCGGGATTCCGTCGCGGAGGCTTTCGTCGCGGGCCGGGCTCATCGCTTCGCCTTTCTTACGGTCTTGAGGATGGTGCTGGCCGCCGAGTAGGCGGCGTCGCGGGCCGCGTAGCCGCCGGTCACCAGAGCGCGGTCGATGCCGGTGGTGCGCGCGGCCGGAGGGCGGCCGGCCGCCCTCGCCGACCTCAGCGCGTCGAACAGTTCTTCGGCCTGTGCCACGACCGGCCCGGGGGCGTACCGCTCGGAGTTCTTCAGCGCCGTGCGCCCCATCCGGCGGCGTGTCTCGTCGTCGCGTACGAGGTCGAGCAGGGCGGCCGAGAGGGCTTCGCGGTCGCCGACGGGTACCAGCCTGCCGTCCGCGCCGTCCGCGATGATCTCGGCCGGACCGTGCGGACAGTCGGTGCTGACGACGGGGAGACCGCAGCGCATCGCCTCGACGATCGTCATGCCGAAGGGCTCGAAGTTCGATGTCGCGGCGGCGATCGAGCCCTTGGCCCACTCGGCCTCCATCGGGGTCGCGGCGCCCATCAGGAAAACGTTGTCGTACAGGCCGAGTTCCTCGATGAGCCGTCTCAGCCGGTCGTGTTCCTCGCCCTTGCCGTAGACGCGCAACTGCCAGTCGGGACGCTCGGCCACCACTGCCGCGAACGCCTCGATGAGCAGGTCGTACCGCTTCACCCGAACCAGCCGGCCCGCGGCCACCACAACGGGGGCGGTGCCGTCCGAGGGCGGGAGCGACGGGTCGGGGACACTGTTGGGCAGCGCTTCCACGCGGACGCCCGGCAGCCACATCTTCTTGCGGTACGCGGCGGCGTCGGCGTGGGTGACGGTGGTCAGGGCGTCCAGGCGCGGATAGACCCGGCGCAGTACGCGGCGCAGTCTCGGCGGGTGGTTGTCCAGGGTGAGATGTTCCTGCCCCACCCGAACGGTCCGGGCCGGAGTCTGGAGGGCGATGTGCACGTTCAGGCCCGGACGCGTGCCCACCACGACATCGGCGTCCGTCGCCCCCAGGAACTCCCCGAGCCGCTGGTCGGTGAGTTCGCTGTACTGCCCGTAGCGGTATTCGTATGAGGGGAACACCTTCGCCGGGCTCAGATGCAGTGGATGTTCGCTCTCCTGCCGCAGGTCCACGAGCGGGCGCAGCCGTATTCGTGGGTCCGGTGTCAGGTTCGGGCTCTCCCGGTGCCGGAACACGGAGACGATTTCCACCTCATGCCGCTCGGCCAGCGCACCGGCCAGGTTGTACGTCGTGGTGATGGTCCCCCCTATCCCGTAGGCGTTATGAATGAGAAAAGAAATCTTCATGCAGCTATGGACCGCGTTGTTCACCGTGGCGTTCCACGCGTTATGCGATCTTGAGGCAACCGCGTCGATTCCGTGTCCGGTGACCGGCGCACATCGCCCGCCCGTCATCCGCCCGTCCCCAAGTGCCCACAGGCACGGGGCGCGTGGTGGTCACCGGGATCCCAGACAGAGCGGAAGGACGGCCCAGGCCCGCGGCGGGCGTTCCCGTCAGTCCCTCAGCGCGACCGGCCCGTCCGTGGAGAAGTCCGAGGAGAAGTGCGTGAAGTCCTCCGGCACACCGTGGCGTTCGTTCCCCTCGTCATCGCAATAGTGCCATTCGAACGGCACACCCCGGGCAGTCATCACGTCCGGGCCGTCCATCAGCTGGAAGTGCAGATGCGGCTCGGACGAGTTGCCGGAGTTCCCGCACTCCGCGAGCTCCTGTCCCGCCGTGACGCGGTCGCCCACGCCTACCCGGAGGGAGCCGCGCCGCAGATGCGCGTAGACCGCGTACCGACTGTCGCCGATATCCAGCACGAGGTAATTCCCCAGCAGATGGCACGGCCACCCCGTGATCCGCACAAAGGCCTCCACGTAGAGGAGGGCCAGGCCGGGCAGTGATGTCCGGCTCAGGTGGTCGCGCTGACGGCTCGCGGCCGCGACGACCACCGCGTCGGCCGGGGCGAGCAGGGGCCTGCCGAAGGACGGGTAGGAACGCGGACGCCGGCCGAAGGGCCACCACCAGTTGGGGGGCGGCGTGTGCGGTGTGTCCGCGTCGCCCTGCGGCGGGTCGTACTTCAGGTCGATGGCGTAGGTCTGAGCATGGCTGTGCGTATGGCTCGGGACCTTCGTGGCAGGCCCGTTGAGCGCTGTCCACCGGCCGGTGGCGGGCAGCAGGACCAGCTCGGGTCTCCGGTCCCGGGGCGGGCGTTGGGTCCGTACCAGGGCCCAGCGCAGGAGCAGCCCGACGGCGAGCAACGCGACGCCCGTGTACCACAGCGGTCCGATGCCTTGGACGTTCATCGCGATGCACAGTGTTCCGGCACCGAACAGCAGGCCGTGGCGCTTCCACACTGTCACCATCAGGCACACCCCTCGCGCGTTCCCGGAAGCGGGGGCGCCTCCGGCAGACGGACGATCCGTCAGTCACGAGCCGACATCAGCTCCACCGTCAGCAAACCATCCGATGTCCCGTTATGGCCAACGGTTGTCAGGCCGGGGTGTCGGACGTCTCCCGCAGTGTGCGCGGACGCATATCGGTCCAGTGCTCATTGACGAAGTCGATGGCGGTCTGACGGTCCACATCGTTCAGCGCGGCCGTCCAGCCCGCCGGGGCCGGGCTGAAGGAAGGCCACAGGGAATGCTGGCCCTCGTCGTTGACCAGGACATGGAAGACACCGTCCGTGTCGTCGAAGGGGTTCGTGTTCACAACAGATCGTTCCTCTCAGCGGGGCGGGACAATGGCCGGGAAAGGGGAGGGAGTTCAGGGATCCGGGGATCCGTGGTTCAGGGGCCGGGAGCCAGGGCTCGGGGCTCGGGGCTCAGGGCTCGGGGCTCAGGGCTCGGGGCTCAGGGCTCGGCGCCGAGCAGGCGGGCCACCGGATCGTGGGGCGCGGCGGCGACCGCCTCCAGCAGGTGTCGGAGCTCCGCCGCGATCCGCTCGGCCCGGGGGCCGTCCACCGCGTCCGGGCGGTGGCTCAGCCGCAGCGTCAGCGGGCCGTCGCCGGCGAAGGCCGCCAGCGTCAGCGGATAGTGCGTGGCGTCCCGCCCCTCACTGTGTACCAGCCGCAGCCCCGGCGCGGCACGGGCCAGGCTTACGCGGTCCAGCGGATAGTTCTCGAAGACCACATGCGTGTCGAACAGTTCACGCCGTCCCACCAGCCGCTGGATGTCCCCCAGCCCCAGATGTTGGTGCGCCAGCAGCCCGGCCTGCTCGTCCTGGAAGCGCACCAGCAAGTCCCTTACCGACTCGGCCGGATCGATCGTCAGCCGCACGGGAACAGTGTTGATGAAGAGCCCGATCATCGACTCCACACCGGGGATCTCCGGGCGGCGACCCGAGACCGTGGTGCCGAACACCACGTCCCGCGCCCCGCCCTGCCGGGCCAGCAGCAGCGCCCAGGCCCCCTGGACCACCGTATTGAGCGTCAGACCGTGCGCGCCCAGGCCGCGCAGCGACGCGGTCAGCGCGTCCGGCAGCGTGAACTCCTCGGACCGTACGGGCACCGCGCCGCCACTGACAACGGTCTCGGTCCCGGCGTCGGTCCCGGCGAGGAGGGACGGCGCCTGCGCGCCGGCGAGAGCGGTCCGCCAGGCGTCCCGGGCCGCGTCACGGTCCTGGGCCGCCAGCATGGACAGATGCTCACCGTACGGTGTCACCGCGGGCAGCGCGCCGGGGGCGCCCCCGTGTGCGTACAGCGCGAACAACTCACCGATCAGCAGCGACACGGACCAGCCGTCCAGCACCAGATGGTGGTGGGTCAGCACCAGCCGGTGTTCACCAGGACCCCAGGAGAACAGGGTGAAGCGCAGCAGCGGCGGGCGGTCCAGCTCGAAGCGCCTGCGCAGATCGGCGTGGGTGAGCCGGTCGAAGACACGCTCCCGGCGCCCGTCCGACACCGGACCGAGGTCGAGTTCACGCCACTCCGGCACGAGCGCACCCGGCACCACCTGGACCGGACGGGGCAGATCGTGGTGGACGAACGCCGCCCGCAGATTGGGGTGCCGCTCCAGCAGCGCCGCCCCCGCGGCACGCAGCGCGTCCGCGTCCACGTCTCCCCGCAGATGCAGGACGAGCTGCGCCTGATAGACGTCCGGGCTGTCCGGGGCGTACAGCGAGTGGAAAAGCAGCCCCTGCTGAAGCGGGGTCAGCGGAAGGACGTCCGCGAGCCCGGGGTAGGCCGATTCCAGCTGCTCGATCTCCGTCTGCTGGAGCGGAACCAGCGGCAGATCGGAGGGGCTGTGTCCGCCCGCCCCCGGGGTTCTGGCGTGCACGACAAGGGCGTCGAGCGCGGTGAACCACAGCTCCGCCAGCTCCCGGATCTCCGCCTCCGTGAACGCCGCGTCCACCCATGACCACTCGGCGCTCAGCCGGGGACCGGCCGGACCGTCGACGGTCACCGCGTTGAGGTCAAGGAGGTGCGTGCCGGGCGGCGGGAGCGTCCCGTCCGTCGCGGGCAGGGTGGTGAACTCCGCGGTGATGTCCCAGTCGTCGCGGCCCTCCGCGGCGATCCGGCCCAGGTAGTTGAACCCGGCCCGGGGCGCGTCAAGAGCGGACAGCTCCGGCGCCGCCACCGGGTCGAGATGCCGCAGCACCCCGTAACCGATGCCCAGATCGGGCACGGCCCGCAATCGCTCCTTGACCCGCTTGAGGGCCCGGCCGAGCGCCGAGCCCGCCGTCCGCACATCCGCCCAGACACATCCGGTGTTCTCCAGCCGGACCGGGAACATGCTGGTGAACCACCCCACCGTGCGCGACAGATCCACCCCCGCCACCTCGGCACGGCCATGCGACTCCAGCTCGACGACCACACCACGGGAGTCCCCGCCGGGCGCCCGGCCGGGGCGCCGCCGCCACTCCTCCATCGCGAGGGCCAGCCCGGTCAGCAGTACGGGCTCCACACCGCAGCGGAAGGCAGCCCCCACCTCCGTCAGCAGGGGGCGGGTGCGCTCCGGCGGCAGCGTCACCGCCAACCGCCGCACCGCGCCCCCCGCTTCCCGCACCGGTGCGTCCGTCAGCGCGTCGCCCCCGGACAGCGCCTCCTTCCACAGCGCCAGTTCACCCTGCCGCGCACCGCTCTCGCCCTGCCGGGCGAGGTAACCGGCCCAGTCGCGGAACGGAGTCCCGGCGGCGGGCGGTACGGGAGTCCGGCCGGCGGCTACGGCCCGATGAGCGGCGGCCAGGTCCGGCAGCAGAACGCGCCAGGACACCCCGTCGACGGCCAGGTGATGTATGACGAGGACCAGCCGGCCCGGCCGGACGGGACCGGCGTCGAGGAACAACGCCGCCACCACCCCTCCCACGGTGGGATCCAGGCGGCTCCGGGCCGCGCGGGCCGCGTTGGCGAGCAGTACGGGCAGCCGAGCCCAGTCATCGGCGGCATCGACCCGGCGTACCCGGTCGCCCGCCCGCACCGCTCCGGGCGGCAGGGCCTCCAGCGTCCACCCCGCCGGCTCACCCGGACCGCCCGGTCCATGGGGCAGGTCCGCTCCGCCCGGGGTGTCCGAGCCGTCCGGGCCTCCCGGGTTCAGGCGCAGGCGCAGCGCCGCATGGTGGTCCAGCAGGGCCTGTACGGAGTCGGCCAGCTGCTCGTGGGTCAGTCCGGGCGGGGTCCGCAGCGTGACGCACTGGCTGAAGGAGGCCGGATCGCCGCCTGGTCGCTCCCGCCACCAGCGCATGATCGGCGTCAGCGGTAGCACACCGCTGCCATTGCCCTCCCCGGGCGGCGCCGCGACGGCGTCGGTCTCGAACTCCTCTGCTTTCTCGGCCAGTTGGGACATACTGGGGTAGCGGAAGACATCGCGCACACTGATCCGCAGACCCGCGTCGCGGGCCCGGCTGACCAGCTGAATGGCCATAATGCTGTCGCCCCCGAGACGGAAGAACCCGTCACCGACACCCACCGACTCCTCGCCGAGCAGCTCCGCGACAATGCCGCACAGCACTCGCTCACGCTCGGTCCGCGGCGCCGCCGAATCCACAACGGCCCGGGGCGGTGCGGGCAGCGCGGCCCGGTCGAGTTTGTGATGACGGGTCAGCGGCAGCCGGTCCAGGACGACGACGGCCCGCGGCACCATGTACTCGGGCAGCACACCGGCCGCGTGATCGCGCACCGCGGCCTCGTCGACCCCCCGGCCCTCCTCCGGGACCACATACGCCACCAGCCGTCGCTCCCCGGGCCGGTCCTCCCGTACCACCGCCACCGCCTGGCCCACCCCGCCGTGCCCGGCCAGTACCGAAGCGACCTCGTCGGTCTCGATCCGGAACCCCCGCAGCTTCACCTGACCATCCACACGGCCCACGAACGCCAGCACGCCGTCGGGCAGCCACCGGACCAGATCGCCGGTACGGTACATCCGCGCCCCCGGCGGCCCGAACGGGTCGGCCACGAACCGCTCGGCGGTCAGCCCGGGGCGGTTCAGATAGCCCCGCACGACACCCGCGCCCGCCACATACAGCTCACCCGTCACCCCGGCCGGTACGGGCCGCAGGAAGCCGTCGAATACGTAGACGCCGACGCCGTCCAGCGGACGCCCGATCGGCACACCCGACCGGAAGGTCCGGTCCCCGGGACCGGCGGGGAGGGGGCCGGTGACCGGGTACCGGGTCGTGAACGTCGTCGCCTCCGCCGGCCCGTAACCGTTCACCACGCGGGTGGCCGGGCAGTGCCTGCGCACCGCGCTCACGGCGCGCGGCGCCACCACGTCTCCCCCGGTCCATACCGCGTCCAGGTCACGCAGACAGCCCGGGTTCTCCTCGGCGACGAGCTGGAAGAGACCGGCCGTGAGCCACAGGGTGGTGACACCCGTACCGGTGATCAGGCGCTCCAGCGTCGCCAGGTCCAGTTCGCCGGGCGGGGCCACCACCACTTCCCCGCCGTTCAGCAGCGGAACCCACAGCTCCAACGTCACGGCGTCGAAGGACAGCGGGGAGTGCATCAGAATCCGCTGCGGCCGGCTCTCCTCCCAGCACCTGTCCAGGGCGAGAGCGAGCACATCGCCATGGGTGACGGCCACTCCCTTGGGCACACCGGTCGAACCGGAGGTGTAGATGACCTGGGCCAGACCCGCCGGGCTGCCCACCGGAAGCGTGCATCCCGTACCGGACGCCGCCGCCGGGCCCGTGTCGCGTACGTCGATGAGGCGCGGACCGCCACCGGGCGCGTCGCCGAGGGGCGCGTCGCCGGGGAGCACGGTGTCAGGGGGCGTGCCCTCGCCGATGACCATCACCCGCGCGCCCGACTCGGCCACCACCCGCTCGCGCCGGGCACGCGGCGAGCGCGAGTCCAACGGCACGTACGCGCCACCGCACTTGAGGACCGCCAGCGCCGCCACCGCGAAGTCCGCGCCGCGCTCCATCAGGATCGCGACCCTGGTCTCGGCGCCGACACCGTGGGCGGCCAGCCGGCCGGCCAGCCGGTCGGACCGCGCGTCCAGCTCCGCGTAGGTCAGCACCTGCCCGGCTGTCCGGACCGCCGGGGCGTCGGGCGTGCGGCGCGCCTGCTCGGCGAATCTCCGTGGCACGGTGTCATGCGTGAGCGGCACAGGGGCCGGGGAGGCGCCCCACGTGGTGAGCAGCCGGTCGCGCTCCCCGTTCTCCAAAATACCGACGAGGTGGACGGGCCGGTCGGGATCGGCGGCCACGCACGCCAGCAGACGCGCGAATCGGTCACCGATCGCCTGTGCGGTGGCCCGGTCGAACAGTCCCGTCCGGAAGTCCAGTACGCCGTCCATTCCCAGGCAGGTGCCGTCCGGGCCGCGGTGTTCGTGCAGACTCACGGAGAGATCGAACTTGGCGGCGCCGGTACCGACCGTGCCGATCTCGGCCGACAGCCCGGGGAGTTCGAGCCGTCGCGGAGGGGCCGCGGTGACGACCAGCATCACCTGGAACAGCGCCTGCCCGCTCGCGGAACGGCGCGGTGCGAGCGCCTCCACCACCAGGTCGAAGGGAATGTCCCGATGAGCGAAAGCCGACAGATCGGACTCCCGGACCCGCCCGAGCAGCTGACGGAACGTCACGGTTCCGGAGGGGTCGGAGGTATCGGTGCGCAGCACCAGCGTGTTCACGAAGAATCCGACGATCTCGTCCCAGCGCGCGTCGGCGCGGTCCGAGACCGCCGTTCCCACCGGGATGTCCGTACCCGCGCCGAGCCGGGTCAGCAGTGCCGCCAGTCCGGCGTGCACCACCATGAACACACTGGCGCGCTCCGCCGCCGCCAGCCGCGCGAGCCCGGTGTGCACCGCCGCGGGGACGCGGAATGTCACGGTGTCTCCGTCGTCCACCGCTTCTTCGTCCGCCGCTCCCGGCGTCCGGTCGGTGGGCAGCTGGATCCGTTCCGGCAGTCCGTCGAGCACCCGGGTCCAGTGCGCGAGTCCGCGCCCCGCCCGCGGTGTGGGGCGACCGTCCGTACCGAGCGTCCCGCGCTGCCACAGGGTGAAATCCGTGTATCGCACCGGCAGGGGCGACCAGTCGGGCACCAGACCCCGCAGGCGGGCCGCGTAGGCCGTACGGAGATCGGCCAGCAGCGGAGCGAGGGAGGCATGGTCGCAGGCGATGTGGTGCAGCAGGAGCAGGAGCACCTGTTCACCGGAGCCGGTGATGAACAGCTCGGCGCGCAACGGGCATTCGGTATCCAGCCGGAAGGCGTACCGGGCACTCGCGGCGAGCGCCTCCTCCGCCGCCTCCGCGGGCCCGGTCCGCGTCACGATCAGCCGGGGACGGGCGTCCTCCGGTGACAGGACCCGCTGGACGGGCCTGCCCGCCGCCTCCTGGACAACGGTACGCAGCGTCTCATGACGCGTCGTCAGGTCGGTGAGTGCCGCCCGCAGCGCGTCCTCGTCGGCCTCGCCGGTCAGCCGCAGCACCATCGGCACGTTGTAGGAGCTGTCCGGCCCCGTGAGCGAGTGCAGGAACCACAACCGCCGTTGTGCGAAGGAGAGCGGGATGTGCTCGGTGCGGCCGTCCGTCACCGCGTCGGAAGCGGCATCCGCGTCCTGGGTCCCGCCCGTGTTCGGGGCCGGGCCGGCGTCCGGAGCGTGCCGCCACAGGTGCGCGGCGAGATCCGCCACGGTCGGACGCGCGAACACATCCCGTACGTCCAGCTCCACCCGGAACCTCTCGCGCACCGCGCTGACCAGCCGCGTCGCACGGAGACTGTCACCACCGAGATCGAAGAAACCGTCCTCCGGCCCGACGTGTCCCGTACCGAGGAGTTCCGCGTACAGGGCGGCGAGCCACCGCTCCTGAGGGGTGCCGGGTGAGCCCGCGGCGCGTACGGGCGCCGCCGGAACGGGAGCGGGCAGCGCCGCCCGGTCCAGCTTGCCGTTGGCGGTGAGCGGCAACGACTCCAGCGGCACGAACAACGCCGGGACCAGGTGGCCGGGCAGCCGCTCGCGCAGGTGTTCCCGCAGACGCGCGGTGAAGGGGCCGGGATCGCCCAGCGCCGCCGTCGCACCGCGCGCGGGAACCACGTACCCCACCAGCCGCGCGTCACCGCCGCCACCGCCGTGCTCGCCGTCGTCCGGTACGGCGGCCACCACCGCCTGAGCCACCCCGGGCACGGCCAGCAGCGCGGACTCGATCTCGGCGGGCTCGATACGGAAGCCGCGGACCTTGACCTGGTCGTCGGCCCGGCCGAGGTACTCCAGACCGCCGTCCGGCCGCCACCGTACGAGGTCACCCGAGCGGTACAGCCGCGATCCCGGCGGGCCGAAGGGATCGGCGACGAACCGCGAGGCGGTGAGGCCGGGCCTGTCGAGATAGCCCCCGGCCACACCGGGGCCCGCCACATACAGCTCCCCCGCCGTGCCGGGCGGCAGCGGACGCAGCCGGCCGTCCAGCACGTACAGGCGTGTTCCGGGAAGCGCCGTGCCGACCGGGCTGCCAGGTTCCTCGCCATGACGGGCGATCAGGTCGAGCCGGGTGGCATGGACCGTGACCTCGGTGATGCCGTACATATTGACCACGACCGGCGAAGCGTCGCCGCGCCGCCGGAACCACGACCGCAGCCGCGCGGGCCGCAGCGCCTCGCCGCCGAGGATCACCCAACGCAGCGCCAGGTCCCGTCCCCGGTCCGGCTCCTCGTCGTCGGCCGCCGCCAGCGCGTAGAAGGCGGACGGCGTCTGGTTCAGCACCGTCACCCGCTCCCGGGCCAGCAGGCCCAGGAACTCTCGGGGCGACCGGCTCACCTCGTGGGGGACGACGACCAGCCGCCCGCCGTGCGCCAGCGCGCCCCACATCTCCCATACGGAGAAGTCGAAGGCACAGGAGTGGAACATCGTCCACACATCACCGGCATGGAACCCGAACCCGGCCGCGGCGCCCTCCAGCAGCGACACCACACTGTGGTGCTCGACCACCACGCCCTTCGGCCGGCCGGTGGAGCCCGAGGTGTAGATGACATACGCGGCATGGCCGGGCGTCAGCGGCCCCGTACGGTCCGCGTCCACCGGGTCGGCGGACGAGAACTCGTCCAGCGGCCCGGCCGGATCGTCGGGAGTGAGCACACACACCGGCCGCGCGTCCGCCATGATCATGCCGACGCGGTCGGCTGGCCAGGCCGGATCGATGGGCAGATACGCCGCGCCCGTCTTGCTCACCGCGACAATCGCCGTGACCAGTTCAACGGAGCGGGGCAGCAGTACGGCGACAGTGTTCCCGGGACCGGCGCCGCGCCGGATCAGCTCCCCGGCCAGCCGGTTGGCACGGGCGTTGAGATCTCCGTACGACAGCTCGTCCCGCCCGCAGGTGACAGCCGGGGCGCCGGGGGTCCGCGCCGCCCAGCGCTCGACCAGCCGCGGCAGGGTGGCGGAGGGCCGGGGCGACGGTGTGGTGGCGCGGGGCACCGTCCGCCGCCGCTCCCCGGCCGACAGCAGGCCGAACTCATCGGCCCGACGGTCGGGTTCGGCGATCAGCCCGGTCAGCAGCCGTACGAAACGCCGGGCCTCGGCGGCGGCCTCGCGCGCCCCGTACCGGGCCGGATCGGCGTAGAGATCGACGCGCAGACCGGAGCGCGACGTCTCCGGGTGGACGGTGACGGACAGGTCTTCCACCGGGCCGACGGCGAGATGGTGCATCGTCATCGGCCGGCCCGCGAACCGCCGTCCGAAGCTGAAGGGCATCACGTTCACGGCGAGCCCGTAGAGCGCCTGCCCGGTGCCGGTCAGTCCCAGATCGCGGTGCAGATCCTCGGCGCGGTACTGCTGATGCGCGAGCGCGGACGTCATTTCCGCGTCCACCGCTCGCACCAGCTCGGCGGCCGGCCGGTCCACTCGGACCGGCACCCGCAACGGCAGCACATTCGACGTCATACCGCCCACGGCGCGAGCCACGGCACTCGTACGACCGGCGACCGGCAGCCCCAGCACCACCTCCTCGCCGCCGCCCGCTCCGGCGCGCGCGTGTGCCAGCAGGGCCGCCGCGGCCGTGGCCACCACCGGCCACCGCACACCGAGCCGGCGGGCCAGCAGCCGCAGCTCGGCGAGGCCCGTCCCCGGAAGCCGGGCGACACCCCGCGACGCCACCCCGCTCACCCCGCTCACCGCGTCCGCCGCCCCGAGCCCGCCCGCCCCGGAGCGAACAGTCCCGGGCCGGACCGGCACGGGCCGCAGGTCCGCCATCCTGCCGGTCCAGTAGGCACGGTCGGCGCCGAACTCCGGCGCGGCCCGGTAGTCGGACTCCGCCCGCAGCAGCGCCTCCAGCGGGACCCGCGGGCCGGGCTCCGGGTCCTCCCCGCGCTCCAGCGCCGCGTAGGTCTCGCCGAGACGCCGGGCGAAGAGCGCGCCCCCCAGACCGTCCATGACCAGGTGATGACAGAGCAGATACCAGCAGACCCGCTCGTCCGAGAGCCGGATGAACGCGGTACGGAACAGCGGACCGGCCGCGAGGTCGAACGGGCGCGCCGCATCGGCCCGCATCCACTCCACCGCGGCGGCCATCGGGAACCGCTCGTGCCGCAGATCCACTCGCGGCACGCGCCACGACGGAAGTGGCCCGACCCGCTGCCAGGGCTCCTCCCCCTCCCCGGCGGGAAATTGCGCGCGCAGCGGCTCCGCCTCCGCCACCGTGAGCCGGAAAGCCGTCTCGAACAGCCCGGGGTCCAGATCTCCGGACACCTCGAAACCGGCCGCCACGTGGTACCGGGCCGGCGGGGCGAACTGCTGCCCCAGCCAGACCCCGTACTGCGCGGTGGAAAGAGGGACGGAGCCGGGGCGGTCCGCCGTGTTCCCCGGCTCCGTACCCTGCCTCATACGACATTCCCCGGTGTGGCCGGACGGGCCTTCAGCCGCTGGGAGAGCACCTGGGCGACATCGCCCAGCGGGCCGGGCCGCCCCAGCTCACCGTGGGTGCAGTCGACGGGCAGTATCTCCACCCCGCCGGCGTCCACCAGCGGCCGCCACAGGTCACGGGCGACATCCGGGGACGTCTCCCGGGCGGTGAAGACCAGTGGGGCGCCGGTGAACCGGCCCGGCTTGTGGGCGTACGAGAGCGACGAGTTGTTGGCGAAGATCCGGGCGACCGCCGCGACCCGCTGCTCGTCGAACGAGGCCAGCAGCCCCGTCTGTTCGCGTGCGATCTCCACGAACCGCGGATAGGTCAGCGACTCGCCCGCCCAGCCGGAGGGGTCGTAGCCGAAGAACTCCAGCACCATCGCCAGCACATCCCCGCCGGTCACCCGCGCGGTCGGCAGGCCCGCGCTGTCCTTCTCCCGGTCCGCGGGATAGGCGTCCAGCACCGCCAGCAGAGCGACCTCCTCCCCGCTCAACTGGAGCTGTACCGCCATCTCGTGGGCCACCAGCCCGCCGAACGACCAGCCCAGCAGCTGGTACGGGCCGGTGGGCTGCACGGAGCGGACGTGATCCACATAGTCCGCCGCCATCTCCTGAAGGGACGCGGGCAGCACCTCTTCCCCGTCGAGCCCCCGCGCCTGCAGGCCGTACACCGGCTGGTCCGTGCCAAGCGGCCCGGTGAGACCGGCATACGACCAGGCTATTCCGGCCGCGGGGTGGACACAGAACAGCGGCGGCCTGTCGCCGGACTCACGCAGCGGCAGCAGGACGCCGATTCCGCTCTCCGGGTCCCGCTGGGTGCCCGCGAGCAGCGCCTCGGCCGCCCTCCCGGCATCCCCCGCGGCGGTCTCGCCGGCCGTACCGGCGGCCGTGGCACCGGGTGCCATGAAGCCGCCGACGCCCCGGGTGGGCTCGGTCGCCGCCGTCGTCAGCAGCCGGACGAACCGGTCCGCCAGCGATTCCACCCGGTCGCGCTCCAGCAGATGCGGACGGTAGTCGAACCGCAGCAGCAGCCGCTCGCTCCGCGCGGACACCACCAGGTTCAGCGGGAAGTGCGGGGCGTCGTCACCATAGGCCCGCGCCAGCTTCAGACCGGGGGCGGGTTCCGCCAGCTCCTCCGTGTCGAGGGGGTAGTTCTCGAACGCCATCACCGTGTCGAACGGGTTCCCCACGTCCGTGATCCGGCGGATCTCACCGAGACTGATGTGGTGGTACGGCAGCAGCCGGGCCTGCTCCCGCTGAAGCCTGACCAGCAGCGCGCCCAGCGACTCCACCGGGTCCAGCCGGACCCGCGTCGGAACGGTGTTGATGAAGAGCCCCACCATCGTTTCCACACCGGCGAGTTCCGCCGGCCGCCCCGAGACCACGGAGCCGAACACCACATCGGTGTTGCCGGTCTCCTGGCCCATCAGGATGCCCCAGCCCGCCTGGAGCACCGTGTTGGTCGTCACGCCGTGGCGGCGGGCCATGTCGACGAGAGCCACGGTCGTCTCCGCGCTCAGCTGCACGGTGACATTGCGCGGCGCCATCGGCTCCGCCGCACCCTCCTCCAGCGCGATCCGGGTCGACGCTGTCAGTCCCGACAGCGCGTCCCGCCACGCGCCCTCCGCCTCCGTACCGTCGACCCGGCCGAGCCACGACAGATACTCGCGGAAGGGGGTGGTGGCCGGAAGATCGGCGGCCGCGGGGTTCCCGGCCGGAAGATCCCCGGCCGTGCCGGAGCCCTCGCCGCCGGCCTCACGGTAGAGGGCGAACAACTCCCGCAGCACGATGGGCAACGACCAGCCGTCCATCAGGATGTGATGGGTCGTCAGTACGACCCGGTGGCAGTCGTCACCCAACCGGATCAGCATCAGCCGCATCATCGGCGGGGCGGTCGGGGCAAAGCGGCGGTTGCGCTCCAGCACCAGCAGCCGGTCGATCTCCGTCTCGCGCCCGGCCTCCGCGAAGGAGCTCAGATCCTCCTCCCGCCAGGGCAGTTCGGCCGCGGCGCCGAACACCTGGACCGGCTCGGCCAGGCCCTCGTGGACGAAGGCGGCGCTCAGGTTGGTGTGACGCCGCAGCAGCGCCCGGCCCGCGGCACGCAGCCGGTCGGGGTCCAGATCACCGACGAGCTCCAGCCACACCTGCACGGTGTAGACGTTGTGCTCACCGGCCGGTGCGTCCGCCTCGTCCACACGCTCCCGCGCGCCCTCGTCCGCCGCATAAGTATCCGGATCCGTGTCCGTGTCCGTGTCTGCGTCCGCGTCCGCGTCCGTGCCCAATCCGCTGACCAGGACGTGGTACAGGAGCCCCTGCTGGAGCGGTGACAGCGGAAGAATCTCCTCCAGGCCGGGATAGTCGCGCTCCAGTCGCTCGACCTCGTCCTGGCTGAGGTTCGCCAGCGGGAAGTCGGACGGCGTACGGCCACCCGCTCCGGGCTCCGCCGCGTGCGCCGCCAGCGCGTCCAGGATCTCGAACCAGGTGTCCGCCAGCTCCCCGACCAGCCGCTCGTCGAGAATGCCCTCCGGCCAGGTGAAACTGACGCCGAGTTCCGGTCCCCGCGCCGTGTCCTGGGTCAGCGCGGTGATCTCCAGCGGATGGGCCAGCGGCATGTCCGCGTCGGCCCCCGCGGTCATGCCCGTCTCCGGCGCCGGTCCCCAGTCCTGTTCCCCCGACGCCGCGGGCAGCAGGAACCGTCCGAAGTAGTTGAACCCGATCTCCCGTGGCTCGGCGGCGGCCAGCGCGCCCGAGGTCTCCGGGTTCAGGAAGCGCAGCAGACCGAAGCCGATGCCCTTGTCCGGGATCGCCCTCAGCTGCTCCTTCACCCGCCGCAGCGCCCGGCCCAGTTCCTGGCGGGAGTCGCGCCGGCCCGGGGCATCGGCGCCGCCGGGCGCCAGCCGTATCGGGTACATGCTGGTGAACCAGCCGGCCGTACGCGACAGATCGGCATCGGGGACGACCGGCTCACGGCCATGTCCCTCCACATCGATGACCACATCCCGCTCATTGCCGACACAGCGCTGCACCGCCAGCGCCAGGGCGGTCAGCAGCACATCGTTGATCTCACAGTGGAAAGCCGCCGGAATCGTGCTGAACAGATGCCGGGCCCGGTCGGCACCGTATGTCACGGCGCGGGACCGCGCGCGCCCCGTGGTGTCCACGGCCGGGTCCAGCGGCCGCTTCGCCAGCCGGGGCCCCGGTGTGGACAATATGCCCGTCCACAACGGCAGTTCGGACGTACGGCGTTCCTCGCGCGCCTGCGCGGACAGCGCACGGCTCCAGTGCCGCAACGACGTCTCCACCGGACGCAGTCCGGGAACGCGGCCCGCTTCGAGATCCTGGTACGCCCCGACCAGATCGGGCACCAGAATCCGCCACGACACCCCGTCACAGGCCAGGTGGTGCGCCATGAACATCAGCCGGCCCGGTACGTCGTCCCCCGCGTCGAACCAGACGATACGGACCATCACGCCCGCCTGGACGTCCAGTTGTCCCTTGGCCCGGACGGCCTCGTCCGCGAGGACCCGCTCCAGATCACCGAGACCACCGACATCGACCCGTCGCACACACGACACGCCGGACACCGAGCCCGGCGGCCGTACCGAGAGCCGCCACTCGGCCGACGACCGGTCGAGCCGCAGCCGCAGGGCGTCATGGTGGTCCAGGAGTTTCTGTACGGCGGCGGTCAGCCGGTCCTCACGCACTCCGCCGGGGACCTGGAGCAGCACGGCCTGATGGAAACCGTCGACCGGGCCGTCCAGCTCGCGCAGCCACCGCATGATCGGGGTGAGCGGTACGTCTCCGACGCCCGAGGCCGCGCCCCCTGCCTTGGCACGCGTGGTCTCACGGGCCGCCCCGGCCAGCGCCGTGACGGTCTTGTACTCGAAGATGTCCTGCGGGGTGAGCACCAGCCCCGCCTGACGCAGCCGGCTGACCAGCTGGATCGACATGATGCTGTCGCCACCGAGGTCGAAGAAGCTGGCGTCCACGGGGACTTCGGGCTGCCGCAGGACTTCGCGGAACACCCGCGCGACCTGCTCCACCCGGGTTTCGACGGACGACACCTCGGGCGCGGCCGGCGCGGCGGCTTCGGCCGGCTCCGCGCGCTGAACCGGCGCGACGGCTTCGGCGACCGCCGCGACCGGCGCGACCGCCGCCGGTGCGGCGGGCTCCGGTGCGGCAGCCGGCTCCGGCACGGCGGTGGGCTCCGCGTCGCGGTCGAGCTTGCCGCTCGGGGTGCGCGGCAACGACTCGGCGAGCCGTACCTCCCCCGGGACCAGATACGCGGGCAGCCGCTCGGCGGCCCACTCCCGCAGCGCCTCGGGATCCGCACGCCCGGCCCCCGTCACCGGCACCGCGTAGGCGACGAGCCGTGCGTCACCGGCCGCGTCCTTCCGTACCGCGGCCATGGCCTCGCTCACCCCGGGGTGCGTGGCGAGTACAGTCTCCAGCTCGCCCGGCTCGATCCGGAATCCGCTGATCTTGACCTGCGCGTCGGCCCGCCCCAGGAACCGCAGTTGTCCGTCCTCGCGCCAGAGGGCGAGATCACCGGTCCGGTACATGCGGCTGCCCGGCGGGCCGAACGGATCGGCCACGAAGCGTTCCGCGCTCAGTCCGGGCCTGCCCAGATAGCCGCGGGCCAGCCCGGTACCCGCCAGATACAGCTCACCCCGCCGTCCCGGCTCCACCGGCTGGAGCGCCCCGTCGAGTACGTACGCGCGCACATGCGTCAGCGGACGGCCGATGGGCGGCGCACCGCCGGACAGCGCGTCACCGGACGGGGACTCGTCGGAGGACCACGCCGTGGCGTACACGGTGGCCTCGGTCGGTCCGTAGACATTGAGCAGTCTGCTGCCCGGCATGGTCCGCGCCACGCGCGAGGCGAGGGAGGCCGGGAGCGCCTCTCCGGCCATCGCCAGCGTCTTCGCGGACAGCTCCGCGCCGCCGAAGTCCATGAGCTTCGCGAACACGGAGGGAATCGCGCACAGCAGCCCGCCCGACCAGCGCGGCGGGTCGCCGTCGAGCAGCGACAGCAGATTGCCGACCACCTCGACACTGCCGCCGGTGGCCAGCGCGGGGAAGATCTCGGCCACCGACACATCGAAGCTGAACGAGGTGGCGGCCAGTGTGTGCGCGAGCGCCTGAGCACCGAACTCGGCGGCCACCCAGGCGATCAGCGGTACGACGCCGCGATGAGCGACGACGACACCCTTCGGCGTCCCGCTGGATCCCGACGTGTAGATGACATACGCGGGATGCGCGGGCAGCAGCGGCACGGCGCGGTCCGCGTCGGTGGGCGGCTTCGGGGAGCAGCGCGCCAGTTCGCCGGCGGTCTTCGCGTCCTCCAGTACGAGCACCTCGCCCGGAAGACCGTCGATGTCCCGGCCGGCGGCGTCGGTCACCACACACCGGGGCCGCGCGTCCTCGATCATGAAGCGGATCCGCTGCGCCGGGTAGGCGGGGTCGAGCGGGAGATACGCGGCGCCGGTCTTGAGCACCGCCAGCATCGCGACGACCGCCTCGGTCGTCCGGGGCAGCAGCAGCCCCACCACCCGCTCGGGTCCGGCCCCCCGGCTGATCAGCAGATGGGCCAGCCGGTTGGCCCGCTCGTGGAGTTCGCCGTAGGTGAGCCGCGTCGTACGGTCCCGGACGGCGATCGCGTCCGGGTGCCGGGCCGCCGCGGTCTCCAGCAGTTCCGTGAGCGTGCCCTGCTGGGGGCGCTGCTCCACCGCCCCCGTCCAGCCGCGTACGGTCGCCCGCAGGCCGGCGTCCAGGAGATCGTAGGTGCCGACCGGCAGGCCGGGAGCGGCCACGGCGGCGGACAGCAGACGCCCGAAACGCTGTCCGTGCGCCGCCAGTTCGGCAGCGGTGTACCGGCCGGGTGCGCCCTGGAAGGCGATCCGCAGACGGCTGTCCCCGGGGAGCTCGTCGATCACCACGCGCAGATCCCGGACCGGTTCGGGGCCCACTGCGCGAGCGACGGCGGGCAGCGCGCCGAACCGGATCTCCGGGCCGGGGGTCCGGATGTCGGCGACGGGTCCGTAGAGCCGCGGGCGGCTGCCCGGCAGTCCCAGCTCCCGGCACAGTTCCTCGTGCCGCAGCCGCTGATGGGCCCGGACACGGCGGCTCTCCTGGGCCGCCCGCTGGACGAGTTGACCGAAGCCCGTACCGGGGCGCACCGTCAGCCGCAGCGCCGCGATGTCCTCGGCGGCGCCCGTCGCGCGCTGGGAGACCCTGCTCGGCCGTCCGTCGACGGGCAGGCCGAGCACAAGGTCCGTACCGCCGCTCATCCGGTGCGTGTACGCCGCGACGGCGGCCAACAGCACGGCCCGGGACGGGGTGCCGCTGTAGCGGGCCGCCGCGCGCACCCGGTCGGTGTCGGCGGTGGTGAGGACGACGGGGTGCGCGGACTCGCCCGGAGCCTCGGCGGAAGCGCCGACAGTGCCCGACGCCGCTTCCCCGGCGAGGGTCACCGGCTCGGTCCGGCCCGCGACATACTCCCGCCAGAACGCGAGATCCCGCCCGTGGTCGGCCGACGCGCGGTATTCGGCCTCCTCGGCGAGCAGCACCGCCGGTGACACCAGCGCGGAGTCCCTTGGCGGCCATCCCTCGGCGCGCGCCGTGTAGATCTCCGCGACCCGCCGGGTGATCAGCGAGCAGCCGAAGCCGTCGAGCACCGAGCGGTGATGCCGGTGGAACCAGTGGAAGCGGTGCGCGGAGAGACGGATCAGCGCCTGCGCCGACGCCGCGTTCCCGGCCGGACGGGCCGACCGGGCGAGCTGGGCCCGTATCCACTGCTCCGCCGCGGCGACCGGGTCGGGCTCGGCGCTGACGTCCACCAGCGGCAGGGGCAGGCTGTCGGCGGACACCAGGGCCGGGGCCCTCTCCGTACCCGGATCGCGCGCGGGCAGCCGCAGGCGCAGCGCGTCGCTCTCCTGGACGACCTGGGCCAGCGCCTTCTCGAACGCCGTGACGTCCAGGGCGCCGTGGATCTCCACGACCTCCGCGACATACAGGCCCGGACCCCAGGGATCGGCCGGCGAGTCGTGCCAGACCTCCCGGCCCGCGGCGGACATTGCGGTGCGCACACTCTGGTGGTCAGCCATGGCTGGCTCCTCCCCGCGAGACGAGATGGTGTTCCGGATGCTGCCTCTGCTTCGGGTACTCGTAGAAACCACGGCCGGACTTGCGGCCGACGCTGCCTTCCGCGACATGACGGGCCAGCAGGGCGCATGGCCGGAAACGTTCGTCGCCGGTGAACTCGCGCAGCACTTCGAGTGAGTCGAGCACGGTGTCCAGCCCGATCAGGTCCGCCGTACGCAGAGGGCCCATCGGGTGGCCGAAGCAGTCCTGGAAGATGCGGTCCACGGTCTCGGCGTCGGCCGTTCCCTCGCCCAGCACGGTGGCGGCCTCGTTGAGCGTCAGCATCAGCACGCGGTTCGTCACGAAGCCGGGCGCGTCACGGACCACGAGAGCCCGCTTGCCGAGCTCCGCGAGGAGGTCCACGGTCCGCCGCACGGTCTGCTCGCTGGTCCGCGGCGCGCGGATGACCTCCACGGCGTCCTTGAGGGGAGCCGGGTTCATGAAGTGGGTGCCGATCACCCGGTCGGGACGGCCGGTGAAGGATCCGAGCCGGGTGATCGGGATGCACGAGGTGCAGGACGCGAAGACCGTGTCGGGGCCGCACACCTGATCCAGCTGCCGCAGGATCTCCTCCTTGATCGGCACCTGCTCTCGCGCGCACTCGACCACGAAGAGGGCGGGGGCCAGGTCGGAGAGCTTCTCCGACCAGACGACACGCTCCTCGGGAAACGGGGAGGAGGGCGCGGGCCTCCCGCCTCCGACTCCTTTTGTTGTTCCTGTTGTTGTTCCTGTTCTTGTTCCTGCTGCTGCTCCCGTTCCGGCTCCGGCTTCTGCCCCGGCCGATGGGGAGGAGGGACGGCGCAGCAGCCCCGCCATCCGCACCCCGGCGCGGAGGCGGGCCGGGCCGCTGCCGAGCGCCGCCGGATCGGGATCGACGACCACCACGGGGTATCCGGCCTCCGCGAAGCACTGCGCCACGCCGATCCCCATCGTTCCGGCGCCGACGACGCCCACGGGCGCGCCGGTCGTGATGGCCGGCTCACTGTCCTTGCGTTCGCGCACGGTTGCGGATCTCCTTCGGCTCTGTCCGGGATGTCAGTCGGCGAGTGAGGCGGTGGCGCTGAACCACAGGTGCGACAGGGGCGCGGCGGGCTCACGGATAGCGGCGCGCACGAGGGCGACCAGGTCGTCGGCGAAGGCGGTGACCGTCGAGGCGTCGAACATCTCGGTGCGGTACTCCACCGACGCCTGCAAGGCGCCCGGCTCGGGGCCTTCGACGACGGACCAGGCCAGATCGTGGCCGGCCGTACCGGTGGCGGCGGTGAGACGTCCCGCCTCCTCACCCGGCCACCGCACGGCACCGACCTCGACGCCGGCCGCGGAGCCGAGCTCCGTGGGCAGGCGGTGATGGGCGTAGACGACGTCGAAGAGCGGTGCCCGCCCCGGCTCTTGAGGCACCCCGACCGCGCGGACGATATCGGCGAGCGGCACGTCCCGGTGGCTCTCCGCGTCGGCGACCACTCCTCGGATCCGCTCGGTGAGCCGGTCGTAGGAGGGGTCGTCGGCGAGCGCGACGCGCAGCGGCAGGGTGCGCGCGAACGGGCCGATCAGTTCGTCCGTCCCGGGCCGCTCCCGGCTGTCTCCCGTCTCCCCCACGGCCGGGCCCGGCACCGTGGTGAATCCGAGGACCGCCTCCTCCGTCTCGGCGCGCAGGGCGAGGAGCGTGGCGATACCCGCGAGCAGCCCCTCCCGGGCTCCGGCCCGGCTCAGTTCGACGGCGAGTTCCTCCGGAACCCGGAAGGTGTGAGCGGCGCAGGCACCCGTACCGGCGAGGGGGCGCGGCCGGTCGGCGGGCAGGCCGGAGGCGCGCAGCCCGTCGAGGGTGTGCTTCCAGTGATCGAGGCGGCCGTTGAGCGGAGCCTCCATCAGTGGACCGTCCACCAGCGGATCGTCCTGCCCGCGCGCGTACTCCTCGTACCGGACCGGGAGTTCGGGCAGACGCGCCGTGTGTCCGCGCAGCCGCGCGCCGTAGAGGGCGAACAGGTCCCGGAAGAACACACCGGGCTGCCCTCCGTCGTAGGCCGCGGGGTGGGTGGTCACCACGAGGATGTGCTCGGTGCGGCCCGTGGTGATCAGCAGCGCGCGCAGCGGGCGGCCCGCGACCGGGGCCAGGGGCCGCCGCCCTTCCGCCAGCGCGAGTTCGCGTGCGGCGGCCGCTGGTGCGTCGCGGCCAGAGGTGTCGACGGCGGTGAAGAAGTCGCCGCGTACCGGGCGCAGCACCGCGTGCCGCTCGGCCAGTTCCTGGAACGCGGTCCGCAGCCGCGCGCCGTCCACCTCGCCACGCAGCTCCACGCAGACGCTGACCGGATCTCCGGAAACGGCGGGTGGGGCCGGGAGGTCCGGGGCGGCGGACTCGACGGCGGTCGGCGCGGTGGCAGCCGGCTCGACGGCGGTCCGCTCGATGGCGGTCGACTCGGTGGCGGTCCCCTGGGTGGGGGCCGGCTGTACGGGGATCTCCCCGTACAGGGTGTCCTCATCCGCCGCGACAGCACGCAGCAGCTCCGTCAGCGACGCCGACAGCGCCTCGACAGTACCGGCGTCGAAGAGCTGCGTGGCGTACTCGATCACCACGTCGAGGGATTCCTCGCCCGCCCGCTCGGCGACGACCACCGTGAGGTCGAACTTGGCCGTGCCCTTCGGCAGTCCGGGGAAGTAGGGACCGGTGTCCTCGTGTCCGGCCGGACCGAACAGGTCCTCGCCGAACGCGAGGCCCGCCGGCAGCGTCTGGTGGACGTACATCACGTCGAAGATCGGGTTCCGGCTGGGATCGCGCTCCGGTGCGACCTCGCGCACGATCTTGTCGAACGGGATCTCCTGATGATCCAGCGCGCCGACCACCACACCGCGCACCTGGCGCAGCAGCTGCCGGAAGGTCGGATCACCGGAGAGGTCGGAGCGCAGGGCGATGGTGTTGTTGAAGAAGCCGAGCAGGCCCCACAGTTCGGGGCGGCTGCGGCCGATGGTCGGCGTGCCGATCACGACGTCCCGTTGACCGGACCAGCGCGCGAGCAGCACTTTGAGGCCGGTGAGCAGCACCATGAAGAGCGTGGCGGTCTCCCGGCCGCCCACCGCCCTCAGTCCGTTGACCAGTTCGCCGGGGAGGGTGAACCCGTGGGACGCTCCGGCGAAGTCCATGCGTGTGGCACGCGGCCGGTCGGTGGGCAGTGCGAGCGCCGGGGGATCGCTCAATCGCCCGCGCCAGTAGTCCAGTTCGCCGTCGAGCCGCGAGCCCTCCAGCAGTTCCCGCTGCCAGCGCGCGTAGTCCCGGTACTGCACGGGCAGCGGATCGAACCGGTGTACGCGGCCCTCCAGCCGGGCCGTGTAGAACGTGAGGAATTCCTTCATCTGGATCTGGGGCGCCCAGCCGTCGTTGACCGCGTGGTGCATCGCCCAGCAGAAGAGATACTCGTCGGGCGCGAGCCGTACCAGCGTCACCCGGACCAGCGAATCACGGGCGAGGTCGAACACCCAGCCGGTCTCGGCCCTGATGACCGCGCGCGCCGCGGCCTCGGGGTCCGGGTCGGCGGAGACGTCCTCGTACCGGAAGAAGTCGCCCAGCTCCGGGCGGATCACCAACCGCGGTCGCCCGTCGGCCTCGACGAAGTTGGATCGCAGGGTCTCGTGCCGCTGTGCGAGATCCTCCCAGGCGAGCCGTACCGCGTCGGGATCCAGCGGACCGCGGTGCCGGGAGACACCCGGCAGGTTGTAGAGCGTGGTGGTCGGGTCCAACTGGTGGTGGAACCACATGCGTTCCTGCCCGTACGACAGCACCAGCTCGTCTCCGGGGAGGATCGGCGGCAGCCCGTGGCCGTCGTCCTGAGCGGGCACGGCCGACAGCTCCGGCCGTGTCCCCGTTTCCCGCGCGGCCTGCGGCAGCCGGGCCGAGAGGGCGTCCGAGAGGTCGCCGACGATGGGATGGTCGTAGATGTCGACCAGCTTGAGGTGGGCGCCGTAACGCCGTTCCATCTGCTGGACGAGCTGGAGCGCGATGACGGAGTTCCCGCCGATGGAGAAGTAGTCCGCGTCGGCCGGGACCTCGTCCGCGCGGAGCAGATCGGTCAGGGATTCCTGAAGCCAGCTCAGCACGGTCTGCGGGCCGGACGGCGCGGTCGGACCGGGCTCGGACGAGAGCGCGGGCGCGGCGGGTACGGGCGCGGGTACCGGGGCCTCGGGGACGACGGGTACGGGGGCCGGAACGGCCCTGGGCTCGGGGACACGGACAGGCGCGGCGGCGGGCGCCGGGGGCGCCACCGCCTCGGTGGCCGTCGTCGTCGGCGCGGCGGCTCCGAACCCCTCGAAGGAGATGATGTCGCCCACGGGCCGCGCCCAGCAGCGGACGCCCCTGAGCCGGTGGCCGGGCAGTGGGACCCGGCGGCCGACGCCGCCACCCCGCCCACCGGCGGCCGCCGCCAGTGCGGACCAGTCGGGATCCCATCGCAGCTCGTAGAGCCGGGCCAGCACGTCGAGCACCCCGTCCGCGCCGGAGTCCAGGGTGAGGACCGAGGCGCCGGGGCGGCCGTGCAGATACTCCGCCAGCCGCTCGCCGAGCTCTCCACGGGCCGCCAGTTCCACGAAGACGACGGGACCGCCCGCGATCTGTTCGTCCGCCGCCGCCCGCAGCTGCTCCAGCCGGAGCGCGTTACCGGCCACGGCCGGGTCCTGGCCGCTCGTCGCCCGCTCCAGCGCCGCGGTGTCAGCGGGCGTCAGGGTGTTCTGGAGATGCCGGACGGTATACCGGGACATCCCGGAACTCATCAGCCCGTCGGGGGCCACTCCGGCCCGGGTGAGCCGGGTGTACGCGGCGAGCTGGCCGCGAACCATCGCGGCGCGGTCGGCCGGTACGGGCAGCCGCTCGGGCAGCGGGTCCGGGCGCGGGTCCGTCTCCGGCGCCCGGCTGGGGTCGGCGTCGCCGGAGAACAGGAACACAACGCGGGGCGCGGCGGCGAGCCGGGCCTCGGTCCGGCCCGTCCGCGGGGACGCCGCCGTGTCCGGGGTGTCCAGCCGCTGCCAGGTGGCCTCCGCGGCCAGTCTGACGGCGAGTTCGGTGGTCCGGCGGGCCACCGCGCCGACACGGTAGGGGTGGTGCTCCCGTCCCTCGTTCAGCGTCCTGGCGATATCGGCCAACGGCTGTGTGCTGTGGCGCAGTTCGAGCGAGAGCCGTTCGCACAGGGCGATGAGCTCGGCGGGCGTACGGGCGGAGACGCCGACCAACCGCGCCTCGTCGGTACCCGGTCCTCCACCCGCGCCGTTGGCCGCGCCGTCGCCGGCGTCCGCCGCCCGCCATACGGATGTCGGAGGCGCCTGCTCCACCACACAGTGCGCGTTGACGCCGCCGAGGCTGAACGAGCTGACACCGGCGCGGCGCACCTCGTCGCGCCAGGGCAGGACCGACGTCACGACATCGAGGCGGGCACCGTCGAGATCGACCTCGTCCGCCGCCCGTTCGAAGTGCAGCGAGGGGTACAGCTCACCGTGCCGCACACTGAGGATCGTCTTGACCAGCCCGGCGATCCCCGCGGCGTGGTCCAGATGCCCGAGGTTGGTCTTCACGGAACCGACCGGGAGGATGCGCCGGTCGCCGGGGCGGGCCAGCGCCAGTCCCTCCGCCTCGATGGCGTCGCCGAGCCGGGTGCCCGAGCCGTGTGTCTCGACGTACCCGGCCGTCCCGATGTCCAGAGCAGCGCTGCGCCACGCCTTGCGGATGACCTCCGCCTGGGACCGGGCGCTCGGCGTGCTGATGGTGGCGGAGTGCCGGCCGTTGTGCCCGACGGCGCTGCCGCGGATCACCGCGTGGATGAACGCGCCGTCCGCCATCGCCCGTTCCAGGGTGGTGAGCAGCAGGACCGCGCCCCCCTCACCGCCGCCCGCTCCGTCCGCAGCGTGGTCGAACGCCCGGGACCTGGCGGTCGGCGAGCTGATGCCGGGGAAGGCCGCCACAGTGGCGGCGGGGGCGATGACATGACGCAGGCTCACACCCCCGGCCACCGCGTACTCCGCGTCGCCGTCACGCAGTTCCCGGCATGCCTGGTGTACGGCGACGAGCGATCCGTTGCAGCCGGTGTCGACGCCGTAACAGGGCCCGGTCAGCCCGAAGATGTGGGAGATCCTGGCGGGCAGTATGCAGGGGACGTTGCCGATCATGCTCAGCGTGCCGTGCTCGCGGACCAGCGGCGCGTAACCGTTGCTCGGGGAGCTGAAGATCACGGCGGTCTGGCTGTCGCGCAGACCCGAGGGGGCGTATCCGGCGTTCTCCAGCGCCTCGTGGGTGAGTTCGAGGGCGAGCCGGTGCTGCGGGTCGGTGACCTCGGCCTCGCGCCGCGACACACCGAAGTATTCATGGTCGAAGAGATCGATCCGGTCCAGATACCCCAGCTCCGGGTAGTCCGCGGAGGGGTCCAGACAGGTGGACTCGACCCGCTCGGGCGGTATGGGGCGCACCGAGTCGACGCCGTTGAGCAGATTCGCCCGGAACGCGTCGAGGCTGTCCGCCTGCGGGAGGCGCGTGGCGATCCCGATGACCGCGACGGCCGGCCTCGCCCGCGTCGTACCGTCGTCCCGCGTCGCGCCGGTCCGGTACGCCGTACCGTTCTCGTACGCCGCGTCGCTCCCGTACGCCGTGCCCGTCCCGCTCATGTCGCCCTCCCGTTCATGCGGCACCCTGCCTTCACAGCTCATAAGCGGTCGGGGGTGTGAGGTCTTCTCGCCTGGCGTCCGCGTCCGCGCCCACGCCCACGCGGCTCGTGATCGCCTCCGCCTGGGCGGAGATGGTGATGAGGTCGAACAGTTCTCCCATGCGCAGCACTCCCGGCCACCGCTGATTCAGCCGCGCGTGCAGATCGATGATCTTGAGGGAACTGCCGCCGACCGCGAAGAAGTTGTCGTCGGGCCCGGTGTCGGAGTGTCTGAGTACGGCCGCCCAGATGGCGCCGACGGTCCGCCGGTGGCCGGTCCACCCCTCCCAGGGGGAGTCCTCGCCCGTCCGGCCTTCGAGCCGCCCGTCGACCTGATCCGCGCCCGCGCCGCCCTCGGGCCCGCCCGCCGGGACGCAGTCGCGCAGCAGCGCCGTCCGGTCGGCCTTGCCGCTGCTGTTCAGCGGCATCCGCGCGACCGGCACGAACACGGTGGGCACGGCCTGTTCCACCAGATGTCCGAGGCAGTGCCGACGCAGTGCCATTCCGCCGGGCGGCGTGACCTGGGGCCCGGCGGGCGTGACGAAGGCCATCAAGCGCGGCTCGTCGTCCTCGGCCGGTTCACAGACCACCACCGCCTGGCCGATGGCGGGATGGCGCTCCAGGACGCTCTCGATCTCGCCGAGTTCGATACGCGTGCCGCGGATCTTCACCTGGAGATCGGTTCTGCCGTGGTAGTGGATCGCTCCCTGTTCGTCGACGAGGGCGAGATCACCGGTGCGGTACAGGCGCGCTCCCGGCCGGCCGAACGGGTCGGCGACAAACCGCTCGGCCGTTCTGCCCGGCTGTCCGGCGTACCCGAGGGCCACGAACGCGCCACCGATGTACAGCTCGCCCTCCACCCCGGCCGGTACCTCGCGCAGCCGGTCGTCCAGTACCCATGCCTCGGCGCCCGGCCAGGGCCGGCCGATGGGGATCCGCGGCCGGGAAGCGTCCGGGTCGGGTTCGACGGTGCAGGAGATGATCGTTTCGGTGGGGCCGTACTCGTTCGCCAGTCGCACGCCGGGCAACCGTTCGTGGTGCGTACGCACCAGCTCCGGCGTACAGACCTCGCCCGCGACCACCACCAGCCGCAGGGAATCGGGGAGCAGTCGGCTCTCGTCCAGCAGCGCCCGGTAGTAGGAGGGGACGACGACGAGATGGGTCGCCCGGTGTGTGCCGGCCAGCCCGGCGAGTTCCTGAACCTGCCTCAGCTGCCGCAGATCGGGCAGCAGCAGGGTGTGGCCGTTGCGGAACGACCAGAACATGCCGCCGAGCATGCCGTCGAACGACAGCCGCATCGCCATGAGGAAGGTGGAGGGTTCGGTGCCGTAGACCCCGGCGCGGGAGCCGATGGACGCCGCGAGCTGGGCGCGGCTGACCATGACCCCCTTCGGGAGCCCGGTCGATCCCGAGGTGTAGACGAGATAGGCGGGGGCGTCCTCGGAGACCGGCGGGTACCCCTCGTCCACGTCCGCGACGCGCGCACCGGTCTCGATGAGGTCGGGTATCCGGAGTCCGGCGGCATCGAGCCGCTCCGGCGGGTTCACCAGGCCCGTCATGGCCGGGTCGTCACCCGTGCTCAGCACCACCGCGCAGTCGGTGTCCCGGAACAGCGCCCGTACGCGCGAGGCCGGCAGGTCCGGTTCGAGCGCGGCCCAGGCGGCGCCGATCCGCAGGGCGGCGAGTACCCCGATCACGGCGAGGGCGCTCTGCTCGACGCGGATGCAGATGACCCTGCCCGGCCGTGCGCCGCGCTGCCGCAGGAGCCGGGCGAGCCCGGCCGCGGCGTGGTCGAGTTCGCGGTAGGTGAGGACCGCTTCCCCGATGATGAGGGCGGTGGTCTCCGGGGAGCGGGCGGCTTGTTTCCGGAAGGCGGCCAGGAGCGACCCGCGTTCGGCCGGCATCGCCCCCTGTTCCGCCACGATCGGCCTCTGTTCGGTCGCGGTCGGCCCCTGTTCGGTCGCAGTCGGCCTGTGTTCGGACGCGGTCGGCCCCTGTTCGGTCACGGTCGCGCCCCGGGCCCGAGTCCCAGCGGCTCCGTCGCGGTCGCTCGCGTAGCTGTTCACCACCGTGGTCTCCCCCTTCTCACTCCGCGCCAGTGATCACACGGGTATGGCTGTGGTGCTCCGGAGCCGGACGGTCCCGGTCGATCGCGAGCACCAGGTGGCCGTCCTCGGTGGCCACCTGCCGATAGCCCGCGAACCGGAGCGTGACGAGCATGTTCCGGTTGACGTCGGTGGGTACGAAGTGCGCGACGGGCCGGCGGCCCTCCGACAGCGCCTCCCGGACCAGATGGTTGAGGAGGACACCGCCCACTCCCCGTGAGGCGACCCGGCACGACATCAGCATCAGCCTCAGGACCGAGTCCCCGGGCGTGAGTTCGGTGACGGCCAGGCCGATGATCCCGTAGTCACCGAACCGGTCGCTGAGCCGTGCCACCCGCACCTGATGGTCCGGCGAGGCGCTGAGCGCCCGCAGTTCGTCGGCGTCGTATGTCAGGCCGGTGCTGTTGAGCTGATGGGTCCTGACGGTCAGTTCGCCGGCCCGCGAGAGATCGTCCTCGGTGGCCGGGCGCAGCCGCATGACCAGGTCGAGCGAGGCGAGGAAGGCCTGCCGGTCCTCACCGAACTCCTCCTCGGCCTCACGGCGCCGCCACTCGGTGCGGTAGAGCGCGCGCCGCCGGGACGCCTCCTCGGTGACCTGCTCCGGCTGGAACTCGGCGCGGTCCGGGAGCCGGCCGACCTCGTCGGCCGGGTAGCAGCGGACCATGGGCAGCGCCGCCTCGACCTCGGCGCGCTCCGCCGGGTCGTTGTCGACGAACGCGAGGGTGTCCAGACCGATGTTGAGGGTCTCGGCGATACGGCGCAGCGCGCCGGACTTGGCACCCCAGCCGACCTGCACCGCGCAGAACCAGTCGTCCAGGCCGTGTTCCGTCAGATGGCGGGTGACGGCGCTGTGTTCGCTGCGGCTGGCGGCGGCGTGCAGGATGCCCCGCTTGTCCAGTGCGCTCAGGGTCTCCAGCGCCTCGGGGAAGGGCTCCGGGTCGTCGTTCTCCAGTACGACCCCGTCCCACAGCGTGTCGTCCAGGTCCCACACCAGGCACTTGACGACGGGGGCGGTCCGCGGGGCGCGCGTCGGGGCACCTCGGTCCGGTGTCATACCGGCTCCCCGGGGCGTCGCGTGCCGGAGACGGGCGGAGCGCCGAACTGACGCAGGAGGCGATCGGCTATGTGAAGTTCGGACACGTGCTGCGCTCCTTCGATGATCTCCATGACCTTGGCGTCCCGGAAGTGGCGTCCCGGTCTGCTGTCGGGCTCGCAGCCGGCCGAGCCGAGGATCTGTACGGTGTCGCGGCTGACCGAGGCCGCGGCAGCGGCGGCCGCGTACTTGGCGACGATGGTCTCCGTGACGCCCCTGCCCGCACCCGGCACGCGGAACTCCGCCGCCCGGCGGGCCAGTTCACGCGCGCCGGCGGTCCGCACCCAGCAGCGGGCCAGCAGGGACCGGACCAGTTGGTGGTCGGCGAGCGGCACACCGCCCTGGGAGCGGGCGGCGGCATGCGTGGCGGCGTCGGCGACACACGCCTCGGCCATGCCCACGCATCCCCAGGCGACCGTGAAGCGGCCGTGGTCGAGCGCGGTGGCCGCGACATGGGACAGCCCGAGACCCGGTGGGGCGACGAGATGGCTCCTGGGGACCCGCACCGCGTCGAAGGTCACATGCGCGATCCGTGCGGCGCGCATACCGAGCTGGCCGGTCACCGGCTCCCGGCTCACGCCCGTACGGTCCGCCTCGACGAGCACGGTGGCGAGCTTGCCCCGGCTCTTCCCCAGGACCAGGAAGACATCGGCCACCTCACCGAAGGTGATCCATTTCTTGCGGCCGCTCACCTCGATGTCCGCGCCGTCGCGGGAGTCCTCGATCCGGGTCTCCACGGCCCCGAGCGCGCTGCCGGCCGCCTGCTCGGTGGCCGCGAAGCCCGCGGTCAGCTCACCGCTCGCCAGTCTCGGGAGCCAGTCGGCACGCTGCTCCCGGGTGCCCCAACGCGCCAGCGCCGCCGCGACCATGCCCTGCACGGTCAGCAGCCCGCGCAGGGCGCTGCACACCCCGCCCAGGTGCGCGGCCGCCTCGCCGAGCGCGGCGGGGCCGAGGCCCGCTCCCCCGTACCTCCGGGGCAGGTCGGCGCCGAGCAGGCCCGCCGAGGCCATGTCCTTCCGTACGGAGTCGGGCAGTGCGCCGGTGCGGTCCCAGTCGGCCGCCGGACCGCGTGCCCCGGCGGCGAGTTCGGCCGCCGCGCGTATCAAGGACCGTTCCGCGCCGCCCGGTTGTCCGTCCTCCGGTCGGCCCCCGGCGGTCGGCGCGTCGTGCGTCAGGGTCTCGGCCGGCGGCCCGGCTCCGGGCGGCGCGGCGTCAGGCACCCTGGTCATGGGTTTCCGTCAGCCGGCCGGCCCCGGTCTTGCGGAGCACGAATTCCGTGATGCGGGTGGCCGTGCGGAAGCTGTCCAGGTCGAGGTCCTCCACCTCGACGGTGAACGAGAAGCGCTCCTCGACGAAGGTCACCAGCTCCAGCGCGAAGAGCGAGTCCGCGAGGCCCAAGGCGAAGTAGTCGTCGTCCGGGCCGATCGGCCGGCGGAGCGCCGCGGTCAGGAACTCCGTGACCTCTTCGGTGATGCCGTTCACGCCACACCCTCCTGTGGTCCTATCTCGACCAGCAGCAGACTCCAGGCGGCTACCGGACTGGCATTGAGCAGTACGACGCGGTCCCCCGTGGCGAGTTCCTTGCGCTCCAGGGCCGTGTAGAGGTTCAGGAAGACATCGTTCGAGCCGAGGTGCCCGTAGCGCCGGAGGTTCTCCCGGCAGACGGGCAGGATGTCGATGCCGAGGGATTCCTCGGTGAAGGTGAAGCTGCCCGCGGACAGGTTGTGGCTGAGATATCCGCGGATGTCCGCCGGGCGCAGGCCATTGCGTTCCAGGACCTCGCGCAGCATCGCCGAGAGCGTGCCGCGTGTCTCCATGGCGAGCCGGAACGAGTAGGTGGCCGGGTCGCCGCACTCCTCGCGCCACTGCGCGGTGGGCCGGTCCCGGTACTTCACCTGGAAGAGGTCCCAGTACTGGCCGTTGGTCCGCTGCGCGATGTCGAGGATCCGGACGGGACCGCGGCGGGAGAGCAACAGCGCCTGCCCGCCGTCGCCGTTGACCGTCACGGGGTGGCGGTAGCGCACCGCCGCGGCCGGTTTGCTGCCGTGTACGACCAGGACGTTGTCCATGGCGGTGTCCCCGGCCAGCAGGCCGCGGGCGGTGATCAGCGCGGCGCTGATCGAGACACAGCCGAGCCCGCCCACCGCGAGGGTCGTCGCCGCGCCGGCGCCGAGCAGATGCTGCAGCCGGGTCACCTCGGAGCTGAGCAGGGTTTCCGGTGCCCGTGATTCGACCATGATCAGGGCCCCCAGCTCCCGGGCGTCCACCCCGGAGCGGTCGAGCACACGGCGCGCGGCGCGCTCGCAGAGGTCCACCGCGCTCACCCGGTCGTCCGCCCGTACGGTGTCGATCCCCAGGCTGCCGCGGGTGCGGAGTTCGGTCTCGTCCCGTGCCGCCAGTCCGGCGACCGGCACGACCGGTTCCGGCAGGTACCAGGCGGCCTCGCGTACGGCGAGCGGTGCCGTGTCATCGCGGGCGGCTCGATCGGTCACGCGCTCTCCCTCTGGGTCCTGGGCGGCAGGGAATCCTGGGCTTCTGAGCATCGGCGCTGTTCGGCACGGGAGTTGGGGAGAGCGGCGGGGACGGACCACGGGCTGTGTTCGCCGGACCGATCACCACACCGTGCGGTCGGATGTAAGCACCGACCCAACCCCGGGTCATATGACGCAGGTCACACAGAAATGAGGAACGAGATCGTCCATTTCCTGACATACATCACGCCCGACCATGACATCCGTCATCCGGGGCCAGGACAGCCCCCTTTCGCGCACGCACCCGCGAGGGGCGGCACTTTCCGGCACACACACCATTCCGGCCCGCGACTGTGACCCAAATCACTTCTGGGCGATTTGGCTGTGGCTGAATGCTCACCCTTCCTTCGGGCGCCGGCCCGCCTTCACGGCCGGCGCGTCGCCTTCTCCTCCGAGCGCGACGGGGACGACGTGACCGGCACTTCGTACAACTCCCGGCCTCCGGACACCCGTTCCGGTGAACCGGCCCGGTTCACCGATGAACCGGTCTTCGCGACCGAGGGCGAGGACGTCTCCCCGCGGCCGCCGCCCCGGACCCCCGACGGCGCGCCGTCCCATGCGACCGACAGGCGCGCACGGATCCGGCGTCCGGGAAGAGCGCCCCGGCCGACACCGTGCGGGGCGAAAGAAATCCTCCGTGGACTATGGACCGGAGGGAACGTGTCCGTTTACCTTCTAGACATGCCTGGACAGGTACACAAGCATCATCGCATCGCCCGCGTTCTCGCCGACGAGATCCGCGCCGGCGTCCACACAGACGGCAGCAGGCTGCCCGGGGAGCACGCGCTCACCGAGCGCTTCGGCGTCAGCCGCACCACCCTGCGGCAGGCGCTCCAGGTCCTCGGGGAGGAGGGGCTGATCTCCACCCACGCGGGGATCGGTTCCTTCGTCACTTTCGACGGGACGCCGCTGGACAACCGCCTCGGCTGGACCCGGGCGCTCGCCGAGCAGGGCACCGAGCTGACGACCGAGACCCTCCGCCTGGAGGAGGTGACCGACCGGGAGCTGGCCGCGGAGCTGGGGCTCGCGTCGAGTACGTTCATCGCCCTGGACCGGGTCAGACGTCTCGCCGACGGACAGGGCGTGTCGCTCGAACACAGCAGGGTTCCCGCCACCGGTGACCTCTCCGGGCTGCCGGAGCGCGGACTCGACGGCGGCTCGCTCAACCGGGCGCTGATCGCCGCGGGCCGTATCACCGACTCCGGCGAGGGCCTGGTGTCCGTCCGCGGGCTCGACGCGGCGGAGGCCGCCGTACTGCACCGCTCCCCGGGCGAGTCCTTCCTGCGGCTCGCCCAGGTCTACCGGGCCGCCGACGGCTCGGTCGTCGAGCAGGTCACCAGCCTGCTGGACCCCGCCAGGTTCGAACTGCACGTCCGCTCGGGCCGGGGAGGCCGACTGTGACCGACCGACTCGACCGCGCCCTCGGCGCGTACTACGGACTCGCCCTCGGCGACGCCCTCGGCATGCCCACGCAGGTGATGTCCCGGGAGGACGTCGTACGGGTCTACGGCACCCTCACCGGCTTCGAGCCCGCCCGTCCCGACAACCCGGTCAGCGCGGGCATGCCGGCCGGCTCCGTCACCGACGACACCGACCAGGCCGTCATCGTCGGCCGGCTGATCGACGAGGGCCATGGCCGGATCGACCCGCTGCGCCTCGCCCATGAGCTGCTCGACTGGGAGAAGGAGATGAAGGCCAAGGGTTCCTTCGACCTTCTCGGCCCGTCCACCAAGGCCGCTCTGGACGCGGTGGCCCGTGGCGTACCGATCCAGGAGGCGGGGAGGTACGGCACGACCAACGGCGCCGCGATGCGCGTCACCCCGGTCGGGATCGCCTTCGCCGTCGAGCCGCTGGAATCCTTCCTCGACCATGTCGTGGAGTCCTGCCAGGTCACGCATGACACGACTGTCGGGATCGCGGGCGCGGCGGCCGTCGCCGCCGCCGTCAGCACGGGTGTCGGCGGAGGCACACTGGGGGAGGCCGTCGCCGCCGCGGTGGCCGCCTCCCGGGCGGGCGCGCGGCGCGGGCACTGGATCGCCGGAGCCGATATCGCCTCCCGGATCGAGTGGGCGTGGGAGCTGGTACGGGACCTCCCGGAGGCCGAGGCCCTGGACCGGATCTGCGCACTCATCGGTACCAGCGTGGCCAGCCAGGAGTCGGTGCCCGCCGCCTTCGCGGTACTCGCCGTGGCCGACGGCGATCCATGGCGCGCCACCCTCCTCGCCGCCAACCTCGGCGGCGACAGCGACACCATCGGCGCCGTCGCGGGCGCGATCGCCGGGTCGGTCGCCGGGCTCTCGGCACTGCCGGCCGAGGCCGTCCGGACGCTCCGTACCGTCAACTCCCTTGCCCTGGAACCACTGACCGCCCGGCTGCTCGCCCTCCGCTGAGCCGCCCCGAGACCCCTGTACGCCGCGCGGACCCCCGGGTCCCCGGCCCCAGGGCCCCGCTCCTCCGTTTTCGCCACCCGTCCCTTCGCACCTTGCTAGGAGGTTCCGTCATGGCCGCTTCGAAGACGAACGATCGCGTCGGTGCCATTGAGACCCGAGGGATCGAACCGGTCCCCGACAACGAGCGGCACGGCCAGGCCGGCCAGATGTTCTGGACCTGGTTCGCCGCCAATATCAGCATCCTCGGGCTCCCGCTCGGCGCGACCCTCGTCGCCTTCCGCGGCCTGAACATCTGGCAGGCGATGCTCGTCGCCGTCGTCGGCGCCTTCGGCTCCTTCGCGCTGGTGGGGGCCCTGAGCCTGGCGGGCAAGAAGGGCGGCGCTCCGGCGCTCACCCTCTCCCGCGCGGTCTTCGGGCAGCGGGGCAACGCGGGTCCGACCCTGGTCACCTGGCTGAGCCGGGTCGGCTGGGAGACGATCACGACGACCACCGCGGCGTACGCGCTGCTCGCGCTGCTCGGCATCGCGTTCGGAGTCGACCAGAACACCGTGCTCACGCTCGTCTGTCTGCTGGTCTTCATCGCCTGCACGCTGCTGATCAGCGGTCTCGGCCACGCCACCATCATGTGGATCAACAAGTGGGCCACGGTCGTCTTCGGCGTCCTCAATCTGATCGTGATGGGCTTCCTGGTCGCCACCGTCGACTGGACCAAGGTCCTCGACGCCCCGACCGGTCCGACCAGCGGTGTGATCGCGGGCATCGGCTTCATCGCGGCGGGTACCGGGATCGGCTGGGCCAACGCGGGTGCGGACTACGCCCGTTATCTGCCCCGTGATATTCCGGGCAGGCGGCTGATCGTGGCCTCGGCGTTCGGCGCGGGCATCCCGCTCGTGCTGCTGATCTCGCTCGGCTCACTGCTCGCCGCGGGCGATCCGACGCTCGCCACGGCCTCCGACCCGGTCGCCGCCATCAACGCGATGCTGCCCTCCTGGATGGCGATCCCCTATCTGATCGCGGCCTTCGGCGGACTGCTGATGTCGAACCATCTCTCCACCTACTCCGCCGGGCTGACGATGATCACTCTGGGGCTGCGGGTGCCGCGCCCGGTGGCCGTCGCCCTCGATGTGGTGCTGATGTTCGCCGGCGGTATCTACTTCATGCTGATCGCCGACGACTTCTACGGCCCCTTCTCCACCTTCCTGACCCTGCTGGCGGTACCCATCTCGGCCTGGATCGGGGTGATCGCGGTGGACTCGCTGCGCGGGCGTACGTACGACTCCGAGGCAGTGATGGACACCACCCGCACCAGCCGGTACTGGTACGCGGGCGGCTTCCACCTGCCCGCCGTCCTCGGCTGGGCCGCCGCCATCGTGGCCGGTCTGCTCTTCACCAAGGCGTCGACGAGCGAGACCGACGTCTGGTTCGCGGGCCCGCTCTCCGACACCTGGTTCGGCGTGAACGGGCTGGGCTGGGCGATCTCGATGGCCGTCGGCGCGGCGGTGTACGCGCTGTTCGGCCGCCGTACCGGCGCCGCGACCGGCACCGCGAACGAGGCCGTCTCCCCCGCTCTCCAGGAGGCCGGACATTGAGCGGCCGTCTCGTCCTCGCCGGGAACGTCATCGCCGATCTGGTGATCGAGGTCCCCGCGCTGCCCGAACGCGGCGGCGACGTCATCGGCACACGTACGGAACTGACCGCGGGCGGCGGTTTCAACACCCTGGTCGCGGCCCGCCGTCTCGGTACGGAAGCGGTCTTCGCCGGGCTGCACGGCACGGGACCGTACGGCGATCTCGTACGCGAGGCGCTCGCCGCCGAACACATCGCGACGCTGCTGCCCGCCCGTACCGACGGCGACACCGGCTTCACCGTGGCCCTGGTCGACGGCGGCGGCGAACGTACCTTCGTCACCAGCTTCGGGGTCGACGCGGAGCTGACGCGGGCGGATGTCGACGTGGTCGCCGCACGGCTGCTCCCCGGCGATGTGGTGCAGCTCTCCGGCTATGGACTGGTGATGCCGGTCAACGGCCCGCTGCTGTCCCGCTTCGCGGCGGGGCTGCCGGCGGACATCACGCTCTGTTTCGACCCGGCGCCGCTGGTGGCCGACATCCCCGAGGCGGTGCTCGCCCCGGTCCTGGCCCGTACGGACTGGCTCAGCGGCAACGCCCGCGAGGCCCGGCTGATGTCCGGCCACGAGGATCCGCGCACGGCGGCCGCGGCGCTGCGGGAACGGCTGGCTCCGGGCGCGGGTGTGCTCGTACGGGCCGACAAGGACGGCTGCTGGCTGGCGGCGCCCGGTGAGGCGCCGCGGCATGTGCCGGGGTTCCCGGTCGACGCGGTCGACAGCAACGGGGCGGGGGACGCGCATGTCGGCTCGTTCCTGGCCCTGCTCAGCCAGGGCCAGGACCCGCTGACGGCCGCGCGCGGAGCCAACGCGGCGGCGGCGTACGCGGTGGGGCGCCGCGGCCCCGCCACCGCGCCGGACCGTACGGAACTGGCGGCGTTCCTGGACGGGGATCCGCTGGCGGAGCGGCTGTTCGGCGCGGCGGGCCGCTGACACGGCCGGCCGCTGACGGCCGGTTGGCTACGTCTGGGCGGGCGCCGTCGCCGTGGCGCATGCCGGGTGACCCCAGCCGTCCGGGTTCTTGGCGATCGGTTCACCGGCGGCGTAGGAGCGCCCACAACGGCAGCGACCGGGGAACTTGGCGTTGAGCGTCCTCTTCGGGTTTCCCGGGGTGCGCTGCCGCGACGGGGCCGCCTTCGCCGAGGCTCCCGAGCCCGCTCCCGAGCCCGATGCGCGGCCTCGGGACCCGCCGGAGCGTACGGTGTCGGGCGCGGTCGGCGGCTCCGGGGAGTCGTACGCGCTGCCCGCGGCCTCCTGCGCGATCGCCGCCTGGCTGGCGGCACGGTCGGCGAAGTCATTGAAACGGTCGCCGTTCACCTGGTGCGCGGGCACGTACCGGAACTCCACCGAGCGCCCCGTGAGCAGCGCGTCGATGCGGACGACCAGTTCCTGGTTGGCCACGGGCTTGCCGGCGGATGTCTTCCAGCCCTTGCGCTTCCAGCCGGGCAGCCAGGTCGTGACCGCCTTCATGGCGTACTGGGAGTCCATCCGGATCTCCAGCGGGACACTGGGGTCGGCGGCCGTCAACAAGCGCTCCAGCGCGGTGAGTTCCGCGACGTTGTTGGTCGCCGTGCCCAGCGGTCCCGCCTCCCACTGTACGGAGGTACCGTCACCCTCGGCGATGACCCAGGCCCAGCCGGCGGGCCCGGGATTTCCTTTCGACGCCCCGTCACACGCGGCGATAACGCGTTCAGCCATGTCACCGATCATGCCAGTGCCCCGCGACCCGCCGAGCACCGCACCCTCGTCCCGCCCGCCGGCCGAGCCGCTCGTCCCTCCGGGACGGACTCCGGCAGAGCTTGAGCCGTGCTCCGGTCGCGCTTCGGTCGTGCTCCGGTCGCGTGCCGCGATCAGACTCCGGTCAGTCGCAGGACGACCTTGCCCATGGCGTGCCCACCCTGGCTGATCTCGTGGGCCTTCGCCGCGTCGGCGAGCGTGAACTCCGCGGCGATACGGACCCCGAACTTTCCCTCGTCGGCGAGGCGGGCGGCCTTGGCCAGGGCGTCGAACGCCGACGCCCTGGTGGTGATCCGTACGCCGTGCTCGGCGGCGGAGAGGTCGGCGACAGTCACCACCGTGTCGGGGGAACCGGTGATCGCGACAAGATCCGGCAGGGCTCCCTTGCCGACGGTGTCGAGCGCGACATCGACCCCGTTCGGGGCCAGGGCGGCCACGCGCTCGGGCAGCCCCGGTCCGTAGGTGGTGGGCTCGGCGCCGAGGGAACGCAGATACGCGTGGTTGGACTCACCGGCCGTGCCGATGACGGCGACCCCGTCGGCGAGCGCGAACTGCGCGGCGGCGCTGCCCACCCCGCCCGCGGCACCGTCGATCAGCAGCGTCTGTCCGGAGGACGGGCCCAGGATCCCCAGGGCGCGCGACGCGGTCTCGGCGACGAACGCGAGCCCGGCCGCCCGGGACCAGTCCAGCGAGGCGGGCTTCCGGGCGAAGTGGTCCAGGACGGCGAACTCCGCGGAGGTCGCGGTGCCGAGCCCGAACACCTCGTCCCCCACGGCGATCACGTCGACGCCCTCGCCGACCTCGTCGACGACACCTGCCGCCTCCCTCCCGGGGATGGCGGGCAATGTCTGCGGCATCAGATCCTTGAGCTGCCCGGAACGCGCCTTCCAGTCGACAGGGTTCACCCCGGCGGCGTACACCGCGATGCGGACCTGTCCGGGACCGGCGTGCGGTTCCGGCATGGTGGCCACCCCGAGAACCGACGGGTCGCCGTACTCCGCGTACTCCACTGCCAGCATGTCTGCGCGTCCTCTCGGTCCGATCCCGTCCTCCCCCACCCCCACTCTGTGGCACACCTCTGTGCGGCACATCTCGCGGAGCGGCCGTTCGGCCACCCGAACGTCTCGTACGGACAGGGCTCAGGAACGGCGCGCGGTGGCGCCGTCCAGAGCCGCGGTGAGTCTGCCGAGCGTCCGGTGCAGCGCGGTGAGTTCGCCCTCGTCGAAGCCGGTCGAGGCGAGAACCGTCTCGGGCAGCACCCGCGCGCGCCGCTTGAGCGCGGCACCCGAGGTGGTCAGACGGACGCTGACCGAGCGCTCGTCGCTGCGGCTGCGCTCGCGCACCACGAGTCCGGCCGCTTCCAGCCGCTTGAGCAGGGGGGAGAGGGTCCCGGAGTCGAGACGGAGGGCGAGGCCCAGTTCCTTGACGGTCAGTACGTCGTGCTCCCAGAGGGCGAGCATCGCCAGGTACTGCGGGTAGGTGAGGCCCAACTCCCCGAGGAGCGGCCGGTAGAGCGCGTCGAACGCGCGGGAGGCCGCGTGCAGCGCGAAGCACACCTGACGGTCCAGGCGCAGCAGTTCCTCCGAGCCCGCCGGCCCGCGTCCCGACGGGAGGGGGTATGCCGCCGCGCCTTCCAGGGGTGTGTCCGCTGAGCGATCCATGAGGTCATCGTACTCTTCAGTTGTGCACAATTAAATTGCGCTATGCTGTTCTTGTGGGGATCGGCCGGCGGCCCCGTCGCCGACCGCATCCGCAACCATGCCTCGCCACTCCACTCCCGAGGAGAACCGATGACCACGACGCACTACACCGCCATCGCCACCGCGAACGGGCGCGACGGCCGGGCCGTCAGCTCCGACGGTCTTCTGGATGTCCAGCTGGCGCCGCCGCGCGAAATGGGTGGCAGCGGCAAGGGCACCAACCCCGAGCAGCTCTTCGCCGCCGGCTACGCGGCCTGCTTCGCCAGCGCTCTGGGCGCGGTCGGCCGCGCGGGCGGTCATGACACCAAGGACGTGTCCGTGACCGCCGAAGTCGGCATCGGCGGCGATGTGGCCTCGGGCTTCGGACTCTCCGTCGTCCTGCGGGTCGAGCTGCCCGAGCACCTCGAAGGCCCCTTGGGCCAGGAACTCGTCGACCAGGCCCACCAGGTCTGCCCGTACTCCAACGCCACCCGCGGCAACATCCCGGTCGAGCTGGTCATCGAGTAACAGCCCGGCCGCGTCCCCTCCGCCCGGACCGGGCGCGCCGCCGCCCTATGGCGCGGCGGCGCGACCGTACGGGTCATGGCTTCCGGCGGTCCAGCCACGCGCGGGTCTGCGCCGTGGCCAGGGCGATCAGGTCCCCCTGGGCCACATTGAAGTCCATGGCGTGCAGACCGGTCAGTCCGGCGGGCGCGGGGGCGGGGAAGTACGAGAGGTCCCCGCCGACCTGGAGCCAGTCGGCGCTGACCGTTCCGTCCGTGGCATGCGTGCACTCCCCCGTGAGCGCATCGGGATGGCGGGCGAAGCCCGTGGGCAGGTCCGGGAGACGGTAGCCGTTCAGGGGCAGCGCCAGAGGTCCGTTCGGCAGCAGTGCGTTGCCGCCGATCAGCCGCCGGGTGGGCAGATACAGATCGAGCGGTACGCGGGCGTCGGCCGCCTCGCCGCGCAGCAGCGCCGCCGGGTTGACGCAGACCACGCGGTGGCCGGGGCTCGCCGTTCTGCCGATCACGGCGGGCAGTGAGCCCCCGGGCAGGGAATAGGTTGCGTACGAGACCACGCAGCCGGTGGGCAGCGGGGCGCCGGCGGGGCGCCGGCAGGCGGGGATGTGCTGGAACGTCGACGCGGGGTCGGATCCACCGCCCGCGTCCCGGCCCTCGGGCACCTCGACGTTCCCGCCGAGCAGTGCGGCGGCGACGAGTTGTCGCCGTACCCCGGGGTGGTCGTCGACCCGTTCCCGCATCAGTTCGGTGGCGACTGCGGTGCCCTGGGAGTGACCGAGGATGACGACCCCACGGCGCTCGCCGGTCTTCGGGTCGCGGTTGTCATGGGCCCAGTAGTCGTCCCAGGCGCCTCGGATGTCCATGGTGGCCGTGGTCAGGTCGGCGCCCGAGCCCACGACGATCCCCGCGAGCAGAGCCGGCAGCGGTACCTGGCGGTAGACCGGGACGAACATCCGGCACAGTCCGGCGAAGCGCGCGCTCTGCATGAGCGTCACGGCTTGATGGACGTCCTGCGGCACCGGGGGCCGGCTGCCGGTCCGGAGCAGGGGGTTGGGCAGCAGGTCCACCGTCGGATAGGCGTAGAAGCAGTCCACGGGCGGCTTCCCGGTGACGGTGAACGGCTCGCGCTTCCCACTCGCGCCGACCGCGAACAGGGTGGCATCCAGGAGCCGGGTCCCACCGCTCGGGTAGCGGGTGACCAGCTCGGGGCCGGCCGGCTGCGGCATGCCCTCGGCGTCCTGCCCGCAGGGGTTGTTCAGCAGTCCCGGTCGGCACAGCCAGACGGTACGGTCCAGCGGCCGCGCGTCGAGGTCGGCGGTCGCTCGGGCCACTCCAGCCACTCGGGCCACTCCGGTCGCTCCGGTCGCCGGACTCGCTCGCGCGCTCGTGGACAACAGCACCATCTCGAGAACCGCGGCCACCGGAATCAGAAGTCTTCGCACTGCGTCCATACGAGACACGGGTGTTCCCTCCGATCGGCAGAGGCGCGCGGTCGCTGTCCCGGCGGGCCGGTCCGGCCCGTCTCTCTCACCTTGATCCCAAGGGACAGGCTTCACACCTCGGGTGGAGAGGATGGCGACAACCGGCCAACAGGATCGGCACCCGGCTGACGGCTCGGCACCACGTCCGGGCCCGGCTCGTGCCCCCGCTGGACGAGACCGCCCGTCTCACCCTCTACCTGAGGGTTGGCCCCGACGGTCTCGGGGAGCCGGCGACGGAGGACAGGAGGACAGCGGCGTCAGATGTCGAGCAGATTCCGCGCGGTGAAACCGAGCAGCCGCCGCGCCGCCGTGGTGTCGATGGGCGCGGTGCGTCCGGGCAGGGGGCGGCGCAGCGGGGTGGCGGGGTGGTAGCGGAGCAGGAGTTCCTTCGTGGGGAACGGAACCAGCGTCTCGGGGGCGCAGAGATGGACGGCGTGCGCTCCCGGTCCGGGCACGCCGAGGGCCAGCAGGGCGGCCCGCGCCGCGTCGCGCACTTCCAGATAGGTCCACAACTCCCGTGCCCCGGCGGCCGGATCCGCGGTGAGCCGGGCGGCGCGGGCCCGCAGCCGGTCGTCGAACCCGCCGACGAAGGGGTAGCGCAGACAGATCACGCTCATGGAGTGGCGTCGTGCCATCGTCCGGGCTGTCAGCTCGTCGGTCTGCTTGGAGAGCCCGTAGGCGTCCGCCACCTGCGCGGGCATCGCCTCGTCGACCGGGAGGTAGGCGGGGTGCGGATGCGGCTCGTCCGTCCAGGGCAGACCCGTGACACCGAACGAACTGGCGAGCGCGGTACGGCGGATTCCGGCCCGTCCGGCCTCTTCCAGCACGGTGAACGTGGCAAGGGTGTTGCCGCCGAAGACCTCCCCGGCGCTGTGGTGAACCGGGGAGGGGATGGCCGCGAGGTGGATGACCGCGTCGGCGCCGTCCAGCGCGGCCCGTACGGTCGTCGGATCGGTGGCGTCACCGGTGACCACCAGCCGCGCGGGGAGGTCGCCGGGGTCCTCCAGTACCAGCGCGTTGGCCTCGATTCCCCGCTCGGCGAGCAGGGCGAGCAGCGCGCGTCCTATCCGCCCGGCCGCGCCGGTGACCATCACCCTCGTCACCATGTCTGAACTCCCGGTCCGTAGGCGCGGACGGCCACCGATATGCGCGGACGCGGCGCCGTTGGTCGCCCCGACGACGATCCTGGCCGCCGACAGGGTGACCGGCTCCTGGAAAGCGTGGATCCGGCGGCGCCGGTTGTCCGGCGTACGGGTGAGGTTACGCCGGGGCCCATCGCCCCGGCGTGCCTCGATCCGGTGGTCGCGCAGCAGCGTGGGAAGCGCGTCGAACGGCGTTCGCCTTCACCAACTGGCAGGAGCGGGCCGTACGGCGTCGGGTGTCACGCGTCAGGTCAGCAGCTCGGCGAGCCGGCGCCACTCGGCACGCGGCAGGGCTCCCGGCGCCCCCGAAGCGCTGTCGCCCGTGACGATCTGGAGAGCGACATGGTCGGCGCCGGCCACGTGGAAGGCGTCGATACAGTCCCGGATCCGGGCCGCGTCGCCCCACGCGTAGACGGCGTCGATGAGCCGGTCGCTGCCGCCGCCGGTGAAGTCGTCCTCGGTGAACCCCAGCCGCAGGAAGCTGTTGGTGTAGTTGGGCAGGGCGAGATACCGCGCGAGATAGCCGCGGGCCGTGGCGCGGGCGGTCTCCGGATCGGCGTCCAGGACGACCTTCAGCTCAGGTGCGAGCAGGGAGTCGGGGCCGAGGAGTTCACGGGCCTGTGCGGTGTGTTCGGGGGTGACGAGGTACGGGTGCGCGCCGCCCGCGCGGTCACGGGAGAGTTCGAGCATCTTCGGCCCGAGGGCGGCCAGTACGATCCGCCCGGCCGGCATTCCTGCCGCGTCCAGCGCGTCGAGGTAGCCGACCATCGCCGAGTAGGGGCGCCGGTACTGCGCGGCGAGCTTGGCGTGGCTGGCGCCGAGCCCGAGCAGGAAGCGCCCCGGGTGCCCGGATTCCAACGCCAGGAAGCGGGCGGCCGCATCGGCGGCCTCGTACTGCCAGATGCTGAGGATGCCGGTGGCGACGGTGAGCCGGGAGGTGGCCTCGACGAGCGGTACCGCGTGCTCGACACCGCTGCTGCCGCCCAGCCAGACGGCGCCGAAGCCGAGCTCCTCCAGTTCGGCGGCGGCCTCGGGAATCTCCCCGCGCAGGGCGACGTCCTCCGAGCGGAGTTCCGCGCTCCAGATCCCGTAACGGCCCACGGATTCCCGCAGATTCACCATCGTGTCGTCTCCCGCGTGGACTCGAATCCAGTAACGACCGTGCCTACCCGGATCCCGCGCGGCCTATTCCTGATGCTTGCCCGGTTCCCGAGGCTTGCCGGGTTCCCGATGCTTCCGAGGGCTTCTGGAGCGCGCGGGAAAGGCTCTTCCCCGGAGACCCGGGGACGGGGTGGCGCTCCCGTCATCATCACCGGCCGGGGCGGCGCCCGCCTCGCCCGCGCCGCCGAACAGCTCAACGTGTCCCCGGAAGCGGGACCGGGCCGCTCACTGTCCGGGCCACCCGCCCTCCGTCGCGGGCGAGGCGCGTTGTACAAGGCCATCGCCCCTGGGCGGTTCGCGCTCCCGGCGGCAGGCGCCGGTCAGCTACCGGTGGCGGAAGGCGCCGCCGCTGCCGCGGCCCGGCGGGGCGTTTCGGACTCCGGCGCCTCGGGCACGTCCGGCACGGGTGGTGGGCGAAGCGATCCTCGCGTCGGGCGGCACCATCAGCCATCACCATGGTGTGGGTACCGTGACGGGTACGCCAGGGAGATCGGCCCTCTCGGCGTCGAGGTCCCCCACGCGGTGAAGGACCGCCTCGATCCGTCCGGCATCCTCAATCCCGGCATCCTTCTGCCACCCGTGCGGTCCCCGCCCACCGGAGCGTAGCCATGCGACAATTCACGGCGGTCGTCAACCCGAGCGCGGGAGGCGCGAGATCGGCGGCGGCCCTCACCCCCCTCGCCGGACTGCTGCGTGAGGCCGGCGCCGAACTCGAAGTCGAGTACAGCCGCAGTCTCGGTCACGCACGGGAACTGGCCCTGGGAGCCGCCGGACGGGGCCGGATCGTGCTGGGCGTCGGCGGTGACGGCCTGACGGGCCGCGTCGTCGGCGCTCTCGCGGGGACCGACGCGGTCGGCGGGATCGTGCCCGCCGGTCGTGGAAACGACTTCGCCCGTGCGGTCGGGCTGCCCGCCGAGCCGGCCCGGCTCGCCGAACTGCTCCTGCACGGCGAGCCGAAGGCGACGGACGTCATCGAGGTCGAGTCGGCCGTTCACGACCGCGTGCCCGTCCTCGGCAGCGTCTACGCCGGTGTCGACGCGCTGGCCAACCGCCATGCCAACCACAGCCGTCTGCTGCGCGGCGCCGCCTCCTACTACGCGGGAGGGATGCGCGCCGTAATGGGCTGGCGCCCGGCCGGATACCGCGTCACCGTCGACGGCACCCTCCATCACCGCAGAGGATTCACCGTCGTCGTGGCCAACTCCGGCTACTACGGCTTCGGCCGGCGCATCGCACCCGCCGCGGCCGTGGACGACGGCCTGCTCGATGTCGTCATCATCCACCAGGTCTCCCGCCTGTTGTTCTTCGCCGTGATGAACGAGCTCAGGAGCGGCGGACACGTTCACCGGCGGCAGGTGGAGACCCTGCGAGGGCGGGAGGTGCGGATCGAGTGCGACCGGGACCTCCCCTACGGCGCGGACGGCGAGGTCGAGGGCGATCTGCCGGTCACGGCACGTGTTCTGCCCGGAGCCCTGAACCTGTTGTCCTGATTCGCCCCGACCCGACCTTCCCCGGCGAGCCCTGGGTGACGCGGTGCGGCCGCACTCCGCCCGCGCGACACGGCGATGGCTATGCTGCGGCTCCAAGCGCTCATACGAAACATTCGAACGAACAGAGCGCGGTGGTGGCGGCAAGGGGGCCAACAGTATGCGGGAGCCGGTCGAGCTCAGACGCCGGCGGATCCTGGCCGTGGTGCGGTCACGGGGCGCGGTCAAGGTGAGTGCGCTCGCCGCGGAACTGGATGTCTCGGTGGTCACGGTCCGGCGGGACATCGAGGAGCTGGCCCGCGCCGGGCGGCTGCGGCGCGGGCACGGCGTGGTCCGCCCGGTGGGGGCGGTCGAGGAGGTCACGGTCCCGGCACCCCGGGCCGGGGAGCCGGGGCGGGACGGCGGTCCGGTCGCGCTGGTGGTGCCGGAGCGGCATTCGTATCTGTACGAGGTGGCGTACGGCGCCCGGCCCGTGCTGGAGGAGGCCGGGATGCGTATCGCCCTGCATATCGCGCCGCAGGCACCGGGCGTGGAACAGCCTCTGGTCGAAGCGGCGCTGGCGGCCGGCGCGCGGGGACTGCTGATCGCCCCGAGGTGGCGCGACGCGGTCTCGGAGACGGCGGATTACGGCTGGCTGTCCGAGGTGGCGGTGCCGACCGTACTGATGGAGCGGCGGCCCCGGCCGGGCAGCGCGCTGCACGCGCTGGACTCGGTGTGTTCCGATCATTGGTACGGGACATATCTCGCGGTCGATCATCTTTTCGCGCTGGGCCACCGCCGGATCGTGCTGGCCGCCCGCGACGACAGTCCCACGGCGCGCAGCGTACGCCGCGCCTTCGCCGAGATCGCCGCCGCCCGGCCCGAGGTGGAGGACTGGTCGGTGGTTCTCAGCTCACCGGACGCGATGCCGGGTCCGGACCATGACGACGGCGCCCGCCTCGGCGAAGCTGCGCGTGACCGCGCCCCCCTCGACCTTGCCGCGCTGCTGGCCGAGCGCCGGGCCACGGCCGCCGTGCTGCACGGCGACGTGGACGCGCTGATGCTGGTGCAACGGCTCGCCGAACAGGGGGTACGGGTGCCGCGTGACTGCTCGGTCGTGGCGTACGACGATGTGATGGCGGCGCTGGGCAGCACCCCGCTGACGGCGGTGTCCCCGCCCAAGGCGGAGGTCGGGCGGGCCGCCGCCGAACTGCTGCTGCACCGGCTGGCCCGGCCGCTCGGCGCCGCCGGTCCGGTGCGCAGGATCGAGCTGCTGCCCACGCTGAGGGTGCGCGGATCGACACAGCCGCCGGTGTCCCGTCCAACCCCCACAGAAAACTGATCGTTTGACCGCTTCGAGTTTCTTCCGAGCGATCTATTGACCCTTTCCGATCAGTCGATCAGGATTCCCCGTGTCTCATACCGCGGCCACGGGAGGCGGCCATGGACTTCATCGAGTGGCGGTTCTCGCGCTGCGACGCGCCACGCGCGCGGCTCGCCGACCGCACCAGCGGCCCGTGTCCGGCGGCGCCGGGCCTCACCGTCGGCACCGTCGAGTAGCCGCTGGGCCCGCCGGCCACCGTCCCCCGTCAGAGGAGAGAGATGCCCACCGCACCGACCGTACGTGCCCGTCCGCGCGCCGCCCTCGCCATGAATCCGGATGCCGCCGCCGCGGTCCTCGGGCCCGAGACCCTGGCCGCCCTGGGCACGGTCTGCGATCTGACACCACCGCCCGTCCTCGACGACTTCACCACCGACCGCGCCCGCACCACGCTCGCGGACGTGGAGATCCTCGTCACCGGCTGGGGCTGCCCACCCCTCGACCCGGCCGTACTGGACCTGGCCCCCCGGCTGCGTGCCGTCGCCCATACGGCGGGCACCATCCGCGGCCATATCACCGAAGCCTGCTGGGAGCGCGGCATCGAGGTGTCCTCGGCCGCCGCCGCCAACGCCCTGCCGGTGGCGGAGTACACCGTGGCGATGATCCTGCTCTCCGGCAAGCGCGTGCTGGAACGGGCCCGTGACTACCGCGCCGCGCGCGACCGCGACGGCGACCTGCTGAGCGTGGACGGCGCCGTGGGCAACTATGGCCGTACCGTGGGCATCCTGTCCGCCTCGCTGATCGGCCGGCGGGTGATCGAGCTGCTGCGGCCGTACGACTTCCAGGTGCTGCTGCACGATCCCTATGTCTCCGAGGAGGAGGCGGCGGCGCTCGGTGTCCGGCCGGTCGGACTCGGCGAACTGTTCGCGCGCGGCGACACGGTGAGTGTCCACACTCCCCTGCTGCCCGCCACGCGCGGGCTCGTCAGCCGGGAGCTGCTCACCTCCATGCGCCAGGACAGTGTGCTCATCAACACCTCGCGCGGCGCCGTCGTCGACCAGGACGCCCTCACCGATGTCCTCAGGCGGGAGCGGATCCGGGCCGTCCTCGATGTCACCGAGCCGGAGACGCTGCCCTCGGACCATCCGCTGTGGACCTGTGAGAACGCGCTGATCACCCCCCATCTCGCGGGTTCGCAGGGCAATGAGACCCGGCGGCTGGCCGATCTGGCGGTCGGCGAGGTCGAGCGCTGGACCGCGGGCGACGGCTTCGCCCATCCCGTACGACGCGAACGGCTGCCGTTCCTCGCGTGACCTCACCCCTCGTACCGTCCGTGTCCGCGGGGCCCCGTTCGAACTCTTCGTGTGCTCGGCGCGCCGCCCGGGGCGCGTGTGCGGCGGACGGGCCGGGCGAGGCGGACGGGCCGGGCGAGGCGGACGGGCCGGGCGAGGCGGACACCCGCTGGGCGCCTTCGCCCCACTGACGGCGGTCGGCCACTCGCCGAGTCCTACTTCCGGTTCAGATAGGCGAGGCCGGGGTGCTCACGCGTATAGCCGTCCACGAGACGGCGGGCGACGCTGACGGAGTCCACCAGCGGGTGCAGGGCGAACGCCTTGGCCGCGGTGGCGCGCGAGCCGCTCTCGGCGGCGGCCAGGACCTCGCGTTCGACGGCCTTGACGCCGCACACCAGGCCGGTGGCGTGGTGCGGCAGAGGGGAGACGGCCAGCGGATGGGCGCCGTTCGCGTCCACGAGGCAGGGCACTTCGATGACGGCCTCCTCGTCCAGCACGCGCAGGGTCGTGCGGTTGCGGACGTTGAGGATGAGCGTGGTGCGTTCATCGCGCGCGATGGCGCGCATCAGGGCCAGGGCGACCTTCTCGTAGCCGCCGGACTCCAGGTCGCAGGCGTCCCGTTCGCCGACGCCGGCCGCCTCACGGTTCGCCGCCATATAGGTGGCCTCGCGTTCGGCGCGGGTTCGGTCCCAGGTCGCGAGCGCGGGGGCGCCGGGCCGCTCCATCTCGTCGTAGAAGCGCGCCTGCTGGTCGCGGAGGAAGGCGCCGCGGGTCTGCTCGGCCTCCTGGTAGGCGCGTACCGCCTCCCGGTTGAAGTAGTAGTAGTGCAGGTACTCATTGGGGATCGCGCCGAGGGACTGGAGCCATTCGGCGCCGAAGAGCTTGCCCTCCTCGAAGGAGCCGAGGGCTTCGGTGTCGGCGAGCAGCCGCGGCAGTTCGTCGCGTCCGGCGACGCGCAACCCGCGCAGCCAGCCGAGGTGGTTGAGGCCGACGTAGTCGGCCGACGCCTCGTCCGGGTCGGCGCCGAGGGCGCGCGCGACGCGCCGGCCCAGACCCACGGGCGAGTCGCAGATGCCGATGACGCGGTCGCCGAGATGCCGGGACATGGCTTCGGTGACCAGGCCGGCGGGGTTGGTGAAGTTGATGACCCAGGCGTCGGGGGCGAGCCGGGCGACGCGTCGCGCGATGTCGACGGCGACGGGGACCGTGCGCAGTCCGTACGCGATGCCGCCCGCGCCGACCGTCTCCTGACCCAGCACGCCCTGGTCCAGGGCGATGCGCTCGTCGGCCGCGCGGCCTTCGAGTCCTCCGACGCGGATGGCGGAGAAGACGAAGTCGGCGCCGCGCAGCGCCTCGTCGAGGTCGGTGGTGGCCGTGACGGCCGGTGCGTCGGGGACGGACGCGGCCTGCTCGGCCAGCACGCGGGCGACGGCCGTGAGCCTCGCGGCGTCCAGATCGTGCAGGGTGACGTCGGTGACACGGCCCTCCGCGTGGTCGCCGAGCAGTGCCCCGTACACCAGCGGCACCCGGAATCCGCCGCCGCCGAGAATGGTGAGCCTCACGCCTGAACCGCCTTCGGTGCCCGAACCGATTTCCTGTCGGAACCATCTTCGCACCGGCCTCCCCCCGCGCGGTTCGGCCGACAGCACCACCGCTGAGCGGGCGCCGGCCCGGCCGGAAGCGTCGGGGCGGCGTTCGCCGAGTTCCTCGCCCGACAGCCCCCAGTCGGTGAGCAGTAAAAAGAGGTGCGCTGTGCCGGCCATCCACGGCATCACACCGCGGGCGGGCCCGGGAAGGGCGCCACCGTCCCCACCGGATCAACGGCCTTAGCACAACCCAGGGGTTCATGGGGAAGGAATCATGTCTGACGGCTTGATCCATGATTTCTCGCACAATTCCGGCCAACCATCGGCGACTTGCGGGTCCACGGGCAACCCGAAGTGACGCACTCCTGATCTCACAGGTGACACATAGATGACGCATAGGTCCCGTCATGAAACATCGGGACATTCCCGGACGACGGACCCCGCGCCATCCGTGCGCACCACTGTTGTTGCACTCGCAGACGAGGAACCGATGACCAAACCTCACCACCACAGCCGTACACGGCGCTCGGCGGTCGCCGCCGGAGCGGCGCTCGCGGTGATCGCGGGCGTGGCCGGAGCCGCGCCCGTCGCCGGAGCGGAGGCCCCCGCGGGCCCCAAGCTCTCCCTGATCGCCGCCTCCGACTCCGTGATAATCGACCGCTACGAGGGCGAACCGGGGGTCTACCTGGACCTCGGCACATATGTCACCGCCGACGGCGGGCCCCTGGAGTTCCGGGTGACGCGCAAGTCCTACAAGGACCCCGTCGTCGCCAAACAGATCATCCGCGAGGGGAAGAAGACCCGGACCAAGACCCTGCCGAAGGGTCTCGTGAAGGACTTCTCCGGCCTGCCGGGCTTTCTCCAGGTGACCATCACCGACGCGGCGGGCGCGGCGGTCGTGAAGACCACCGAGACGTTCTGCCCCAACAACGCCTCGGGCCGGATCCGTCCGGACGCCCCGTCCACCTCGAAGTATCCCGAGAGCTGCTCCACGAACCCCTTCACGCTCGGTTCGGTGTGGGGCGTCGAGAACGGCTGGGCGACCAACACCAACCTGGGCTACTACTCCGAGCCGGTCGACCTGCCGGCCGGGGAGTACACCGCCAAGGTCTCCGTCACCAAGAAGTACCGCGACCTGTTCGGCATGCCCAGCACGTCGAAGTCGCTCAAGGTGACGGTGCGCGCGCGCTCATGGGACGAGGGAGGCGGGGTCGGAGCGGCGCCCTCGGGAGCGAAGGCCACCGGTCACGCCGGTCACGGGGGCGGTCATGGCGGTCATGGCGCGGCGGCGGGGCACCCCGGCGCCTCGGCGCACACGAGCAGCAACGGCCGCGGGGCCGACGCCCCGGCGCCGCCCGCGCTGCCGAACGCGCTCAAGTCCGGCAGGGCGGCGGCCCATCCGGGCGACGGCCCCGGGCACACCGACGGTTCGCGGATCGCGCCCGCGCTCAAGCCCAACGCGAAGCGTCCGGCCGGCCTCGCGAGCGTGCCCGACGTGCCCAAGCCCGATCTGCGCGCGCTGCCGGCGTGGGACATCTCCATCACCGACGGCGAGGACGGGGACATCCCCGGCAAGGACTATCTGGCCTTCAGCGCCAATGTGTGGAACGCCGGTCCCGCGCCGCTGGTCGTGGACGGTTTCCGCAGTCCCGGCAAGGACCTGATGGACGCGTACCAGTACTTCTACGACGCCAAGGGCAAGCAGGTCGGCCACGCGCCCGCCGGCACCATGGAGTGGGACGCGCGACAGGGCCACGAGCACTGGCACTTCACCGACTTCGCCAGCTACCGCCTGCTGAGCGCCGACAAGAAGGAGGCCGTGCGCAGCGGAAAGGAAGCCTTCTGCCTGGCCAACACCGACGCCATCGACTACACGGTGAAGAACGCCAACTGGCATCCGAACAATACGGATCTGTCCACCGCCTGCGGTGTGCAGAGCTCCATCTCGGTACGTGAGGTGCTGGACGTCGGCTCCGGCGACACCTACACCCAGTACCGCCCGGGTCAGTCGTTCGAGATCACCGACCTGCCGAACGGCACGTACTACATCGAGGTGCTCGCCAACCCCGAGCGCCGGCTCCACGAGACCAGCCTGGCCAACAACACCGCGCTGCGCAAGGTGGTGCTGAGCGGCACGGCCGGTGCCCGCAAGGTGACCGTGCCCGCGCATGATCTGATCAACGCTCCCTGACGCGCGGTCCTTTGGCGGCCAGGGGGTCCGGGCGGTGCGGGGGCTTGTCGTCACAGTAGCCCCGTACGCCCGAAGAGCGGGTCCGGCCGCCCCGGCCGGACCCGCTCACAGGAGAGAGACTCCCGCTATGTCACCAGCTCCGTGCGGGCGCCGACCGCGGTCTCCCAGTCGGTGCCCTCGGCCACCAGCGCACGGTAGGGACGGGCCGACCGCGCCATATTGACGGAGACCGCACCACAGACCCGGCCGTCCCGCCCGTAGAGCGCGATGAGCTTGCGGTCCGCGACAGCGCCCTCGACGACGCGCATGTGGTCGGCGTCCCGCGTACGGCCGAAGATCTGCACCTTCAGGTCGTACTGGTCGGACCAGACATACGGAACGGGAGCGAACGGAACGGCCGCCCCGGGCCCGGCCAGGATGTTCCTGGCGACGGCCAGTCCCTGTTCGGCGGCGTTCGTACGATGCTCGATCCTGGTCGGGGCGCCGGTGCGCGGGTGCAGCCAGCAGGCGACATCGCCGGCCGCCCAGACCCCCGACCCGGCGTACAGCGTGGGATCGCACTCCACTCCGTCGCCGACCGGAAGACCGCTCCCCTCCAGCCAGCCGGTGCTCGGTCCGGCACCGATACCGACCAGCACCACGTCCGCGGGGAGCGTACGGCCGTCGGCCAGCCGCACCCCGGTGACACGGCCGTCCTCGGAATCGACCCCCTCGACGAGCACGCCCGTCTCCAGCCGTACTCCGTGGTCGCGGTGCACCTCGGAGAGCATCGTGCCCAGTTCAGGACCGAGCACGTCGGACAGCGGCGTCGGGACATCGCCGACCAAGGTGACGTCGGCGCCCAGTTCACTTGCGACCGCGGCGGCCTCGCAGCCGACGAAGCCCGCCCCGACGATGACCAGCCGCGGCCGGCCACGCAGGGCGTCCCGCAGACCGAGGGCGTCCTCCAGAGTGCGCAGCACATGCACCCCGTCGATGCCTTCCGTGCCGGGCAGCCGGCGGGCGGCGGCGCCCGTCGCGACCACCAGGGCGTCGTAGCCGACCCGTTCACCGTCGGCCAGGACGACCTGACGCGCCGCCGTGTCCAGGGACGTCGCCCGGACACCGAGTCTCAGATCGAGCCGCAGGTCCGTCAGTACGTCCTCGCCGCGCAGCCGCAGCCGCTCGGGCTCCCAGGCCCCCGACAGCAGCTGCTTCGACAACGGCGGTCTGTCGTAGGGGAGATGGACCTCCTCACCGATGACGGTGATCCGCCCCTCGAAGCCGGCCCGGCGCAGCCCCTCCGCGGTGGCCATGCCCGCCGCCGAGGCGCCGACGACGGTCACCTGCCGGACTTCGTTCACTCCCGCTCCGCTCACTACGGCTCCAGTCGGATCGCGGCGGCCGGACAGATGAGCGCGGCCTCGCGTACCTGCTCGTGCAGCGCGGCCGGCGGCCGCGCGTCGAGTACGAATGCTATGCCGTCCTCGTCACGCTGGTCGAACACTTCGGGGGCGGCGACGACGCACTGTCCCGCTCCACAGCACTTGTCCTGATCGAGCTGAATTTCCATGATTTCCCTCTCCACTCCGGCGGTCACCAGGCCACCGGAAGCCCGTACACCCCGTACACGCCCATGTCGGCACGGAAGCGGATGTCCTCGAACGGCACCGCGAGCCTCAGCTCGGGCAGCCGGCGGATGATGGTCTCCAGCGCTATCTGGAGCTCCACCCGGGCCAGCGGCTGGCCCAGGCACTGATGCACGCCGAAGCCGAAGGCGACATGGCGGCGGGCGTCCCGGGTCACATCGAGGTCCCCGCCGGACGGGAAGACATCCGCGTCACGGTTGGCGGTGTTGAGCGTGCAGATCACGCCCTCGCCCGCGCGGATCGTCCGGCCGCCGATGGTGACATCCTCGACGGCGGCCCTGGTGACCCCGTTGTGCACGATGGTCAGAAAGCGCAGCAGTTCCTCGACCGCCCCCTTCACCAGGGAGGGGTCCTCCTGGAGCCGCGTCCACTGGTCCCGTTCGCGCAGCAGGGCGAGCACCGACAGCGCGGTCATGTTCGCGGTCGTCTCATGGCCGGCGACCAGCAGCAACAGTCCCATGGCCGCGGTCTGGGGCATGGTGAGCTCGCCCCGGGCCATCAGCCGGCTGATGATGCCGTCGTCCGGCGCGTGTTCCTTGGCCTTCGCCAGCGCGGTCAGATACTCGACCAGTTCGTCTCTGGCGGCCAGGACCTCGGACTCCGTCGAATCGTTGTGCAGCAGGATGCGGCTGCGTTCCTGGAAGTAGTCGTGGTCCTCGTAGGGCACCCCGAGCAGCTGGCAGATCACGAGGGACGGCAGCGGCAGCGCGAACTCCGTGACCAGGTCGGCCGCCGACCGGGAGGCGGTCATCCGGTCCAGCAGATCGTCGGTGAGGCGCTGGATCTCGGGGCGCATCGCATCGATCTTCTTGATCATGAAGTCGGCGGTGAGCATCCGGCGCAGCCGGGCGTGGTCCGGGTCGTCCATCCGGATGAAGCTCGACTCGCCCGCGGCCACCTTCTTGCGTCCGGCGGTGAGGAAGGGGTACCCGGGGCGGGTGGCCTCGGCGCTGAACCTCGGGTCGCCGAGGACCGCGCGGACATCTTCATGACGGGTGATCAGCCAGCACTGGGAGCCGTCCCAGAGCGTCACCCGGGTCACGGGGGCCTCCTCGCGTGCCTGTTCGTACGAGGGAGGCGGGGCGAAGGGGCAACCGCCCCGGGAGGCTGGGGCGGTGAGGAGCGGAGGGTGGTCGGTGACGGTCATGGGGGGTTCTCCTTCGCACAGGGTGCGGGCTGGCTTCCGGGGAGAGGACCGAGCGGGCGAGCGAATTACCTAACAAAAGCAATTAACTCTCGGTCACGCTAACGCGCCTGCGCGTGCGGAAGGAAGGGGAGTGAGGTGGTGGTTCCACTTTGGCCGAATGCCGACCGCCACCGACCGCGTCCCCTTGCGCGGTGTTGCCGTTACAGTTCCTCCATGCCGGACGCCGACATTGCCCCGGAACCCACAGCCGCACTGGAGAAGATGCTGGCTCTGCTGTCGTATCTGCTCACCCGCTCCCAGGCGCACGACCAGCAGATCTCGCAGGCCGGCGTCAGCGCCCGCCGCTCGGACGTGTATCTGCTGCTGGCCCTCGACAAGAGCGACGGCGGCAGCCGGGTCGGCGATCTCGCCGCCCGGCTCATGGTCGAGCCCTCCCATGTCACCCGCCAGATCGCCCGGTTGCAGGCCCAGCGGCTCGTCGAGCGCACGCCCGATCCGCTCGACGGCCGGGCGCGCCGGGTGGCGATCACGGCGGAGGGCGCGGCCCTGCTGACCCGGCTCCACCGGGCCAACCGCGCCAGCCTCCAAGAGGCCCTGCACGGCGTGGAGGAGCGCGACATCGCCACCACCGTCGACGTGCTCCAGCGGCTCGTCGACGGCTATGTACGCCGGGTACGGGCGCACGCGCTTCCGGAGCAGTACGAGACCCCTGCCCCGAGCACGCCCGGCGGCGTCCCCGAGCCGCGCCGGTCCGGCGTCCGGGAAACCGGCTGATCCACGCCATGTCCCGTGGGTCCGGGCAGAATTCGGGGCCTTTGTCGTGAACAAGGGTCCGCAAAGAAGGCGGCCCTTGTCGTGGACATGGCGCGATCGATACGGTGGCCCGGATCGCGTCGCCCGGACACGATACGTTCAGCACATCCCGATGCGCCGACTGTCCCCCCACAGGGGTGACGGGGCGTCACCCGGCCCGAAGCGAAGGCGACTCAGGATGCGTGACAGGTGGCAACGGCACCGCCGGCCGGTCGGACTCGTCTCGGCACTCGCGTGTCCGGGACCCGCGGTGGCCACATCGCCCGCGACGGCGGCCGACGCGCGTGTGTGTCCACGCGCGTAGCACCGGATGAGAGCTTCCAGGATCCGCCACAGGGCAAGCCCGAAGCGCAGGCGGCGTACGAGAACGGCTACAACGGCGGTCTCGACGGCTCGGGCCGGCGGGTCCTCGACCCGGCCGGGATCGATCCGGCCGACGGCACCTTCGCCGATGTCGCCGAGGCATGGCCGCCCGGCGTCCCCACGTGCTGAACTCCCTTACAGCGAACCCTACTTCGGCAGAGGAGCCGTATGCGTCGCAGACGCCCGTTGTCCGCGCAGTCCGTACTGACCATGCTGTCCGTACTCGTCGCCGCGCTCCTCGCGACGACCGGCCCGACCGCCGCTTCCGCGCAGGCGCTGGACCGGCCCCCGCAGCCCCGCCAGGACGCCACGCTCGCCGCCCCGAACTTCAAGGCCCCCTATCCGTGCGGCCAGCGGTGGACGCTCAGCCACCACTCCGCCGAGGTGCGCCGGGCGCTGGACTTCGTACGGGCCGACGGCGGTTCGACGGCCGGTACACCGGTGCTGGCCTCCGCCGCCGGTACGGCCACCCGGATGTCACAGCCCAGCGGCGCGGGCAACTACATCGTGATCGACCACGGCGCCGGCTGGAAGACGTACTACTTCCATCTGGCCTCGTACTCGGTGCCCAGCGGCGCCTCGGTCGGCCAGGGACAGCAGATCGGGGTGACCGGGTCGTCCGGCAACTCCTCCGGTGCGCACATCCACTACGAGCAGCTGCTCAACGGTGTGGGCCAGAACATCGTCATCAACGGCGCCGGTCTGCCCTATCCCTCGCAGTACAACCAGTCGTATCTGACCAGTGACAACGGCTGCGGTGGCGGCGGAAGCAACTTCCGTACGTGGGGTTCGGACATCCGGGTCCGCGCGGACGCCTATCTGGACTCGGCGGTGGTCAACGTCCTCGCCGGGCCGACCGATGTCACGGTGGTGTGCCAGAAGCAGGGCAGCACCGTCACCGCCGAGGGCTACACCAACAACTGGTGGAGCAAGCTCCGCGACCAGGGCGGCTTCATCTCCAACATCTATATCGACCATCCCTCGGCCCAGTTGCCCGGCGTTCCGGTCTGCTGACCTCGCGAGGCCCGTCGGTCCACTGACGGAGAGAAACGCACCGAATCGCGGAGAGGCACGGACGCACCGATGCCCATGCGACGGCACTCGCATGGGCATCGGCCGGCAACCGGGCCGGTGACTCAGGCGTTCTTCCGGGCGACGCCTCCGTACATGGCGATGTCGCGGTCGTCGATGTCCTCCTGCCCGGCGTCCGGCCGCCAGTGGTGGACCTGGGTGACCCCCGGCCCGACCATGTCCAGACCGTCGAAGAACGCCTCGGCCTCGGCGTGCGTGCGCAGTTGCATGGGCATACCGCGGCGTGCGTACTCGGCGGCGACGCGGCCCACCTCCTGTGGGGCGAAGTCGGCGGTGCCGATGGTCATGGCGACGAAGCTGCCCGCGGGCAGCGGAGCCAGCAGGCGCTGGACGAGGCCGTGGTCGTCGTCGGTGTCGAGTATGAAGTGCAGGATGCCGATGATCAGCAGCCCGACCGGTTCACGCAGATCGAGGAGTTCCCGGAACTGGGGCGATCCGAGGATCGCGTCGGGGTCGCGCATGTCGGCGTCGACGTAGGCGGTGCGGCCCTCAGGAGAGCTGGTCAGGAGCGCCCGCGCGTGCGCGAGCACGATCGGGTCGTTGTCGACGTAGACGATGCTCGCGTCGGGCCGGACCTCCTGGACGACCTCGTGCACATTGGGCGAGGTGGGCAGGCCGGTGCCGATGTCGAGGAACTGCCTGATGCCCTCCTCCCGCGCGAGATACCGGGCCGCGCGGTGCATGAACTCCCGGTTGGCCCGCATGTGCACCGGCAGCGCCCGCCACTCGCGGCACATCGCGTCTCCGGCTTCCCTGTCCACCGGGTAGTTGTCTTTTCCGCCCAGGATGTAGTCGTAGACGCGGGCCGAATGCGCCTCGCCCGTGTTGATCCGCCGTATCGGTTTCTCCTGCTGTGTCATCTTCACTCCAGGTCCCGATCGAAGCCTTGACCAGGAGTCTAGTGCCGCGACTGGCAAGGTTTGCCCGTCGAGGAGCGGCGTCCGGTGCGTGTGATCGCAAGGCGGCCGGAAGTCCTGGTAACGGAGCTACCCGGGCTTGTGGCCAACGCCGCGAGCGCGCGTGCCGGCCGCCGCGACGGGGCAAACGTTGCCGGGAGGGGCACTGGGCACCAGGACATCCCAAGATCACGTGGCGCACGCGCATGAAAGGTTTCAACCAGCCCTCCAGGGAAGCTAGAGCAACGCCAACCACTCCGTCAATAGGCGGAACTTGCCCTTCTCCCGGCTGCCGCCAGGTGGTCACAGAACCCTTGACAGGTCTCACGCGTCTCCCTACTTTCGCAAAAGTGAAACGATTCATCACCGAGTCGTAACGGAGCCGTATTGTGATCAGCAGAAGACGACTGCTCGGCACGTCCGCCACCGCTCTGGGAACAGCGCTCGTCACCGGGACCGTTCCGGCCGCCGGAGCCGATCCGTCCATGGCTCCGGCCGCCGGGCCGGGTGCCGGCGCGGGGGCGCGTGTCACCGAACCGACGGTCGAGTACGTACGCCATCCGCTCGGCCTCGACACCCCACGTCCCCGGCTGAGTTGGCCCGTCGTGGCCGACCGTCCCGCACAGCGACAGAGCGCGTATCAGATACAGGTCGCCACCACTCCGGAACGTCTCGCCAGGCCCGACGTCTGGGACAGCGGGCGGATCACCTCATCGCAGTCGGTCCTGGTCCCGTACGCGGGTCCGGCGCTGAAGGCGCGCACCCGCTACCACTGGTCGGTACGGGTGTGGGACGCCGACGGCAGCGCGTCGGCATGGAGCGCGCCGTCCTGGTGGGAGACCGGACTCACCGACGCCTCGGACTGGTCGGCGCGCTGGATCGCCGCGCCCGCCGCGCTCGTCGGCGCTCCCGCGCTGGACGGCGCCTCCTGGATCTGGTTCCCCGAGGGGGATCCGGCGAGCAGCGCCCCGGCGGCGACCCGCTGGTTCCGGGGCCGGGCCGACATACCGGCCGGAGTCACCCGCGCCCGGGTGGTCATGACCGCCGACGACGGCTACACCGCCTCTGTGAACGGCGTCCGTGTCGCGCACGCCGAGGCGAACGGCCCCGCCGAGAACTGGAAACGCCCCGTCGTCGTCGATGTGACCGGCCATCTGCGCCCCGGCGCCCAGGTGATCGCCGTCTCCGCCACCAACGCGACCGCCGGTCCCGCCGGTCTGCTCGGTGTGCTGGAGCTGACGACAGCGGACGGCACCACCGTCCTCGCCACCGACGACAGCTGGCGGACCACCGACCAGGAGCCCTCCGGCGACTGGCAGAGCACCGATTACGACGACGCCGCGTGGCCCGCCGCCAAGACGCTCGCCGCGTGGGGCTCGGGTCCCTGGGGCGCGGTGCGGGTCTCCTACTCCCCCGCCGCGCAGCTGCGCCACGAATTCCGGCTGCGGCCCGGGGCGAAGGTCGCGCGCGCCCGGCTCTACTCCACGGCCCTCGGGCTGTACGAGGCGTATCTCAACGGAGAGCGGATCGGCGAGGACCGGCTCGCACCCGGCTGGACCGACTACCACAAGCGCGTCCAGTACCAGACGTACGACGTGACCCGGCTGCTCGGATCCGGTGCCAACGTACTCGGGGCGACGGTCGCGGCCGGCTGGTACGCGGGGAACATCGCCTGGTTCGGTCCGCACCAGTACGGCGAACGGCCCGCTCTGCTGGCCCAGTTGGAGGTCACGTACACCGACGGCACAACCGAGCGGGTGCTGTCGGGCACCGACTGGCGCGCCGCGACGGGACCCGTCACCGACGCCGATCTGATGGCGGGTGAGGAGTACGACGCCCGGCTGGAGACCGACGGCTGGACGCGCGCCGGATTCGACGCGACCGGCTGGGTGGCCGCCGAAGCCGTCGACAAGGTGACCGCCGCGCTCGTGGCGGAGGTGGACGGCCCCTCACGGGTGGCGGGTGAGCTGCCCGCGGAGAGGATGACGGAGCCCCGGCCCGGCGTCTTCGTCTTCGATCTCGGCCAGAACATGGTCGGCGCGGTCCGGCTGACCGTCTCCGGCGCCGCCGGCACCACCGTACGGCTGCGCCATGCCGAGGTGCTCAACCCCGACGGCACGCTCTACACCGACAATCTGCGCACCGCCCGCGCCACCGACACCTACACCCTCAGGGGCGGCGGCGAGGAGACCTACGAGCCGCGCTTCACCTTCCATGGCTTCCGCTATGTCGAGGTGACGGGCTATCCGGGAAAGCCGTCGCTCGGCGCGGTCGTGGGGCGGGTCATCCACACCTCGGCGCCGTTCACGATGGACTTCAGAACGAACGTCCCGATGCTCGATCAGCTGCACAGCAACATCACCTGGGGCCAGCGCGGCAACTTCCTCTCCGTCCCCACCGACACGCCCGCCCGCGACGAACGGCTCGGCTGGACGGGCGACATCAATGTCTTCGCGCCCACCGCCGCGTACACCATGGAATCGGCGCGCTTCCTCACCAAGTGGCTGTGGGATCTGCGTGACGCGCAGGAGGACGACGGCGCCCTCACCCATGTCGCCCCGGACATCGCCGGGGTCGGCAGCGGCGCGGCCGGCTGGGGCGACGCGGGGGTCACCGTGCCCTGGGCGCTGTACCAGGCCTACGGGGATGTCCAGGTGCTGGAGCAGTCGTGGGCCTCCATGCTGAAGTGGCTCGACTATCTGGAGGCGCACAGCAGCGGCTATCTGCGTCCCGCCGACGGCTTCGGCGACTGGCTCAACCTCCAGGACGAGACACCCAAGGACGTCATCGGCACGGCCTACTTCGCGCACAGCGCCGATCTCGTCGCCCGGACCGCCGAGGTCCTGGGCAGGTCCCCGGCGCCGTACACCGCGCTGTTCCGCGCCGTACGCGACGCCTTCCGCGCGGCGTATGTCTCCGCGGGCGGACGAGTGAAGGGCGATACGCAGACCGCGTACGTCCTGGCCCTGTCCATGGACCTGCTGGCCGACGCCGACCGCGGGCCCGCCGCCGACCGGCTCGTCGAACTCATCAAGGCCAAGGACTGGCATCTGTCGACGGGCTTTCTGGGCACCCCGCGACTGCTGCCGGTCCTCACCGCCACCGGTCACAACGATGTGGCCTACCGGCTGCTGCTGCGGCGGACGTTCCCCGGTTGGGGCTATCAGATCGACCAGGGCGCCACGACGATGTGGGAGCGGTGGGACTCGATCAGGCCGGACGGCAGCTTCCAGGACGCCGGGATGAACTCCTTCAACCACTACGCGTACGGCTCGGTGGGCGAGTGGATGTACGCGAACATCGTCGGCATCGCCCCGGGTGCCCCGGGGTTCCGGAAGATCGTCGTCCGGCCGCGCCCCGGTGGCGGGGTGACGGAGGCCGAGGGCCGCTACGACTCGCTCTACGGCCCGGTCACGACACACTGGACGTCGGACTCCGACGGCTTCCGGCTCACCGTCTCGCTTCCCGCCAACACCACCGCCGAGGTGTGGATACCGGAGGGCGGAACGGCGGCCGGGTCGGATGGGAAGGGCGGGGCGGACGTGCGGCACCACACCGCCACGTTCCTGCGACGGGAGGACGGCTGCGCCGTGTTCGCCGCCGGTTCGGGGAGGCATCACTTCACCGGCTGAGTGAGCCGGCGCGTCGCCGCGCACGCCCGCGCACGAGGCGGGGGTCGCGTCGGTCCACGTCAGTGGTGGTGGATACGGCCGGCCGGACGGCCCGGGTTCATCCCGGACCCATGCGCGGTTCCGGCCGGTCTCATCACAGTGTCGAGCGACATTGTTTTTACCGCGGGCGCCCGAAGTCGATGACGACCGACATGGGGATCTCCGACCCGGGCCGCTACAGTCCTCCCAGGAGTTGGACTTGGAGGAAGACAGTGGGCGTCTCGAAGCAGAGGGCGGCGGAGAACCGAGATGCGATCACCGCCGCCGCGAATGGCTTGTTCCGTGAGCGCGGCGTCGATGCCGACCCCGCCCTCGCCGACGAGATCCTCGACAGCGCGTGCACCGACCTGCGGCGCCGCGTCCGTGCCGCGTAGGGCCATGAACCACCTTCCGACGTGGTGAGGCCACCCAGTCGTGCGACGTGGCCCGGGCCCGGTCGCCGGCCCGGTGCCGGTGCCGCGTCCTGCCGAGCGGGCGGGCCCCAACGGATTTCATTCAAGAATGACGCCGGATCCAGCGTCGCGTATCAGTCCTGCGGGGACTCGGAGGGAAGGATCTGATGGAGGAGGGCCCGGAGAGACGGGCGCCCGATGACCGGCTCGATGAATTCCTCTATGTGGTCGGACAGTTGGCTTGGCGGCCGGACGCAGGCCTGCAGGGCGTGGTCGGCTGGCTCCAACGCCAGCTGGGCACCGAGATCGCACTCATCGACAGCGCGGGCACGGTGGAGCTTTCCACCCCGCTCTTTCCCGAGGAGGCCCTCGGCCCGCTGGGGCCGGTGCTCACCCGGCTGACGACCGGCCGGATGACCTCGGCGCTCACGGAGATCGGGGCGGTACATCTACGGCTGGAGGCGGTCGGGACCGAGTCACCGCGCCGGGTGCTGGTGCTCGCCGGGCCGACGGGACTGAGCCGCCGGGCGGCGTCCCTCGCATCGCACACCGGAAGCGTCATCAGCATCCTGCACCGCGCCCGCGACGCCGACACCGCGCTCCACGGGTACCAGGAAAAGGCACACCAGCTGCGGGTGGCCCTCTTCATGGCGCTCATGGCCGGGGATCCGGTGCTGGCACGCCGGATGACGACCGGGTCCGTTCCCGCGCTGCTGGACTGCGACCGGATCCGGGTCCATCTGCTGCGCTGCCCGCCGGAGGACCGGGACCGGCTCGCGCGGGCCTATCAGGACTCCTCGGGCTACCACGGCCGGGGACTGATGGTGCGCTGCCCGGTCTATGACGAGCATCTGATCTGCCTGATCGCCGAGGACGACGTAGCGCGGGACGGCGAGGGACAAGGTCCCGGCGCGCCGGGGGGTCCGGGCGGTCTGGGCGCGGCGCTGCGCGAGCTGGTCGGGGAGAGTCCGCGTTACGCGCTGGGCATCAGCGGTGCGCATCCGCTGCGTGCGACGGCCGAGGCGTACGAACAGGCCAGGCACGCCCTGGCGGTGGCGGGCAACGCCCCCGCCAGGGTGGCCGGTTACCGGGGTCAGGAGCCGCTGGAACGGCTGCTGCCGCGCGACGCGGCCGTCGGCTGGGCCCGTTCCTTTCTCCGGCCGCTCCGCTCACTGCCCGAACTCACCCTCGAAACGACCCGGCTGGCGATGCACTTCCCGCGATCCGGTGTGGCCGGTCTGCTGGGCATCAGCCGCAATACCGTCACCGCCCATCTCCGACGCGCCGAGGACGCACTCGGTGTCGACCTCCGAGACGTCCGCTCCCGCGCCACCGTCGCGCTGGCCCTCGCCATCACCAGCCTGCATCAGGACGCCGAACCCGTCGGCGGGGGTCCGGCCGTCCCCGGTGCGAAGGCGCCGCTCCGCACCCGGGCCGCCGCCGCGTGGGCCGAGGGCTTCCTCGAACCCCTGGACGGCGCCGGCCGTCAGCGGGTGCGGACCACCCTGCGTACCTGGATCGAGACGAACACCGACGCGCAGCGGACCGCGCGGCGCCTCGGCAACAGCCGCACCACGGTCGCGGCCCGTCTGCGTGCCGCGGAGCGTCTGCTCAACCGGGATCTGCTCACGACCGGTTCCGGCGTCCACGATCTCGTGTACGCCTTCGGTCTGCTGGGCGAGATCCCGCTCGCCCCCGGCCACGCACCGTGAACAGACCAGCCCACGCACCGTGAACCGAACAGCCCGTGCGCCGTGAACAGAACAGCGTCCTCCTGACCGCGCACGACGCACCACTCGCGCACCGCCCTGTGCGTCGTGCACACCCCGGCCAGGGAGTTCGGGCACCGTGACCGGTGGCCGGGCCTGTCATTCGTCCGGGTGAGGCGATCTAATTCCGGTGTCGAGTGCGCGGCCGCCCCGCATCGGGGGACGGGGCGGCCGGAGCACACGGCGGGCAGGGAGTGACGGCCGGGGAGCGGGGGCCGGAAGGACGTGTCAGGGGCGCGGGGCGATCTCGCGCCCTCCGTCCACGACGGTGATCGCCATCGCCGGACACGAATCGGCCGCGTCCAGCACGACCTCATGGGCTTCGACGCTCGCGGCGAGGGGCCGCGCCCGGTCGCCCTCCAAGGTGAAGTAGTCGGGCGCCATCCCCGCGCACAGGCCCGACCCCATACAGCGTTCTCCGTCGACGTGGAGCTGCCAGGCCATGGGTCACCACCCGATCGGCATGGTGCGCGGGCCTCGGACGATCATCTGCTGCTTCCAGACGATGTCGCCCGCCAGCCGCAGACCGGGCAGCCGGGTCAGCAGCGCGCGCAGCGCCTCCTGGAGCTCCACCCTGGCGAGCGGCGCGCCGAGGCAGTGGTGGACGCCGTGTCCGAAGCCCAGATGCTGGTTGCCCTCGCGCTCGATGTCCAGCACGCCCGGTGAACTGAACCTGAGCGCGTCCCGGTTGGCCGCGCCCACCGCGACCAGTACCGGCTCCCCGGCGTGTACGAGCGTGCCGCCGACCTCGACGTCCTCGGTGGCGTATCGGGGGAACGCGGCGCCCGCGCCGAGGGGTACGAAGCGCAGCAGCTCCTCGACGGCGCCCGGGATCAGCTCGGGCTCCTCACTCAACCGCCTGAGCTGGTCGGGATGTTCGAGGAGCGCGTAGACGAAGTTCGGGATCTGTGTCGCCGTCGTCTCGTGGCCGGCGACCAGAATACCGACGCACAGATCGACGAGCTCCGTCTCGGAGAGCCGGTCGTCGACATCGCGCGCCTGGATCAGCGCGGACATGAGATCGTCGGTGGCCTCCTCCCGGTGCCCGGCGATCAGCCCGGCCATGTACGCGCGCAATTCCTCGTGCTTGGTGGTGAACTCCTCGGCGGTCAGCCCGCTGGTGGACAGCGCGGCGTCGCTCCACTCGCGGAACAGCGGGCGGTCCTCCACCGGTACGCCGAGCAGCTGGCAGATCACCGCGACCGGGATCGGCAGCGCGAAGTCCTCGACGAGATCCACGGGTGGGCCCATGGCGATCAGATCGTCCACGAGCCCGTCGGCGAGCCGGCTGATGTCGGGCCGCATCTTCTCGACGCGGTGGACGGTGAACGCCTTGGTCACCAGGGTGCGCAGCCGGGTGTGGTCCGGCGGGTCCATGCTGAGGATGCCGCCGGCGCGCTGCTCCGCCCACTGGCGGGGACCGTCGTGCCGCTCCTCCTCGGCGCGGCTGAACCTGCGGTCGCCGAGCACGAGCCGGGCGTCGGCGTAGCGGGTGGCCAGCCAGGCGGGTTCACCGTACGGCAGCTGGACCTTCAGCAGCCCAGGCAGATCACGGGCGTGTGCGTACGCCTCGGACAGCCCGATCCCGTCGGTCCGGTTGAAGGGGTAGCTGGCGGGTTCGACGTGTGCGTTCTGTACGTCGGTCATCGGAGAGCCTCGATCGCGAGTCGTTGACGCGGCTCATTTCGCGCACGGGTCGACGTGTGCGCGAGCCGCAGGATGTAAGCGCTCGATTACAAACGGTAGGAGTGGCGTCCGGTCCCGTCAACCGGGCCTCACCACGGCTGGATTCGGCCCGTCGCGGCATTACCGTGTCGGGTGCACGGAGTACGGGAGGTGCGACATGGCCCACCAGGGGCCCGAGCGACGGCGCAATGCCGCGGAGACGAGACAGGCGCTGCTCGACGCGGCCACCACGCTCTTCGCCGAGCGCGGTTTCGACAGCACCACGGTGCGGGACATCGCCGGCCTGGCCCGGGCGAACCAGGCGCTGGTCTTCCGCTACTTCGGCTCGAAGGAGGCGCTCTTCGAGGAGGTCATGGCGGGGGTCGGGCGGGAGCAGCTGGCCGCCACGCCCGCGGAACACCTGCTCGCCACGGTGCTGCGCGATCTCCTGGCGCCGGCCGCCGACCGGGACCGGTCCCTGGAGGCGTTCCTGCGCTCGGGAGGCAGCGGCGGGGTGGTCTCCGCGGTGCGCGAGCAGCTGGGCGAGGAGTACGCGCGGGTGCTGCGTACGCTGACCTCGGGACCGGACGCGGCGCTGCGCGCGGATCTCGTGCTGGCCTGGCTGCTGGGTATCGGTCTGATGCGGGTGGTGGCGCCCAAGGAGCCGCTGTCGACAGCGGACTCCACCGAGGTGAGCACCTTGGTGCTGGGCGCGGTGAGCACACTGCTGGAACGCGTCGACCGCTCCCCCGCACCCCGGGCGGCACGCGTACCGGCTCCGGCCGCCGCTCCGGAGTCCGAGCGGCAGCCTCAGGAGACCTGAGCGTGGACCTTCGCGCCTAGGTCCTGTCCGGCCGATCTTCGTGGGCCTGCGGTGTCTGGCACGGCACCTCGCGGCGTTGTCGGAGTCGTCCGCGTACTTCCAGTACGAGGACGATCCTCCGCCTTGCGATGCACCGCACCAGACATCGCAGGCTGATCCACGAAGCTCGACCGGACAGGACCTGGCGTCGCGCGCGTCAGACGCGCCAGCCGCGGATCTGGTCCGCCGCCTGGTACACGCCGGCCTTGCCGGACTGGATGGCCCGTACGAGTTCGACGAGGGCCCCGTACGGCGGATCGATCCCCTCACCGGACGCGTGCATATACGCGGCGGCGACCTGGCAGGCGTACAAGCTGTTGCGGTACGGCAGGGGCTCTAGGCGCACCAGCGTGTGGATGAGCGCCGCCGCGCGCCAGGCCACATCGGGCTCGCTGGTCGCCGGGCGCGGGATGCGGGTCTTGTGGCGGGCCACCGCGGCCACCAGCGCCGAGTAGTCGGCCACCGAGACATCTTCCGGAACAGCCTGTTCCTGTACGTCCAGGAGCCAGGCCACGTCGATGTACAGCACCGGCATCAGGCGGCTTCCGCCCGCCTGTCGTGCCGCGCCGGTGGGACCTCGTTGGCGAACGCCTCGTCGAACTCGCCCCGGTGCTGTTCACCCCAGCTGACGGCGTACCTCACGAACTGGAGACGCTGCTGCTCACGGAGGGGCAGGTCATGAACGTACTGCTTGAGCGACTTGCCCTCGGCGGCGGCCGCCGCGCGGACCGCCTCCAGCTCGTCGTCGGTGAAGCTGATGTTGAGTGACGGCATACCCGTACGGTACCTAACTGGTACCGAACAGGGAAGCGGCGTATCCACCGGGCTCCGGCACCGCTACGGAGCCGTCCGCGGCCTTTTGCCGTAACAGCAAATCTACTTGCTCCACGCGCCGCCGACGACACACCATGCCACCCGGCGATCACCACCAACGGCCACCGGCCACGAGTCAGAGCGGAAGGCGCTTCCATGACCGGCGAACAGCTTCAGGACATTCCGGCAGACCAGTACTGGGAGGACTTCTACCGGGCGAAGGACACCGTGTGGAGCGGTAACGCGAACCCGATCCTGGTCCGAGAGGTCACCGGGCTCGCGTCCGGTACGGCCCTCGACCTCGGCTGCGGCGAAGGAGCCGACGCGATCTGGCTCGCCCGGCGCGGCTGGCGGGTCACCGCCGTCGATGTCTCCTCGACGGCCCTCGACCGGGCGGCCGGCCACGCGGCGGAGGGCGGGGTCGCCGACCGCGTCGACTGGCAGCGGCACGATCTGGGGCACTCCTTCCCCACCGGCGCCTTCGACCTCGTCTCCGCCCAGTTCCTGCACTCCCCGGTGGACATCCCCCGTGACCGGATCCTGCGGTCGGCCGCCGCCGCGGTGGCTCCCGGCGGGACCCTACTCGTGGCCGGACACGCCGGGTGGCCCTCCTGGGCGGACGACGACAGGCCCGACGTCCACTTCCCCACCACCGACGAGGTCCTCGACGCGCTCGACCTCCCGGCCGGGCAGTGGCGGGTCGACCGCCAGGAGACCCTGGAACGGTCCCTGACTTCCCCCGACGGCCGGCCCGGCACGCGCACCGACAATCTGCTGAGAGTCAGGCGTCTGACCGGCCCGGAGGCGTAACCGGAGCCGGAGGCGGCGGGGCTGTCGTCGGTGTCCCCCGGCACCCGGCACGGTCCACCGGCACCCGCCGTGCTCAGAACCAGCCCGGGACGACGAACACTCCCCAGGTCACGGCGGGCACCACCACGGCCATCGCGAGGCCCCACACCATGAGACCGCGGAAGACCGTGTCCCGCCGCGCCTCGGGCGAGTTGGCGACCACCAGGGCGCCACTGGTCGAGAACGGTGAGGAGTCCACCACCGACGCCGAGATCGCCAGCGCGACGATCAGCCCGACCGTGCCGACCTCTCCGCCCAGCAGGAAGGGGACCGCCAGTGGGATCAGCGCGCCCAGGATGCCCGTGGTGGAGGCGAAGGCGGAGACGACCGCTCCGATGAGGCAGATGAGCAGGGCTCCCAGCAGCGGGGTACGGACCGAGGCGACGCTCTCGCCGAGATAGTCGATGGTGCCGATCCGTTCCATCAGGCTGACGAACGTGACAATGCCGCAGACGAGCAGGACCGTCGACCACGCGCACTTGTCCACCGCTCCCTTCGCCGAGTCCGGTGAGACGAGGGAGAGAACGACCGTCACGGTGAGGGCCATCAGCCCGACATCGAGGTCGAAGAAGAGGGATCCGACGACCAGGCTGAGCAGACCGAGGAGGGTGAGGACACGGGCGCGGTCGAGGGTGAGCGGTGGTTCCGCGTCGGCCGCGTCGGTGGCGTCGGCGACCGCGACGGCCAGGCCGCCGCCGCTCTCCGCCGCCACCGACGCGTCCGACGGGGAGGACCCGGAAGCCCCGGAGGACGCGGAGGGCAGAGCCGCGGTGACGGTCCGGCCGTCGCCCCCGCCACCCGGGCTGTCACCGTCCCGCGGCTCCCCGGCCGGAGCCCCCGGGCCCGCCGCCGACTCCCGCCGCCCCAGCAGGGCGCGACCGCCGAACAGGAAGAACACGAAGAGGCTGAGGATGGTATTGAAGAGGAAGGAGCAGAGGAACAACAGCGCGGGATTTCCGGGCAGGTTGTTCCGTGACATCACTCCGTTGGTGATGCTGCCGAACACACTGATGGGTGAGAAGCCACCGGCGCTGGCGCCGTTGATGATGAGCAGGCCCATCAGAAGCGGATTGATCCGGTAGCGCTTCGCGAATCCGAGGCCGATCGGAGCGACGAGCGCGACGGCCGCCGGGACCACCGCGCCGACGGCCGTCAGCACGGCGGTGACCAGGAACATGATCCACGGGATGAGCGCGATCCGGCCACGCACCACTCTCATGGCGCTGTGGACGAGCCAGCTCACCGTGCCGTTGTTCTTCGCGATCGCGAAGAGAAAGGTCACACCGACCAACACCACGAACAGATCCCCGGGGAACCCCGCGAAGATGTCGTCGGCGGATTCGTGCACGAATACGGTTCCCACCACAAACGCGACCACGATGGCCAGGGCGCCCATGTGCACCGAGAAAACGGTGGCGACCGTGAATATCAGTACGAGACCAATGAGGGAGATGACGTGATCCGACACAAGGCTTCCTCGCCTTCAGTCCGGCTCCAATATTTCCACAATACGGAATCTCGTTTCCGCAGTCGGAAGTATGGGAGCGGCACCAGAAGGCGTCAAGAGCCATGCTCTGACGTACCGTCACCTCCCGTCGGGGTACGTACGCCGCCCAGCGCGGCGCCGACCGCCGCTGCGGCCTCCCGCACCAAGAGGCCGTAGACGGACTGGTCTTCGCTGGTCAGACGGCTGGTCGGGACATTGACACTGATGCTCGCGACCGGCTGCCCCGCGCCGCCGAGTACGGCCGCCGCGACCGCCGAGACATCCGTGCGCCATTCGCCGCTGTTCGTCGCGTATCCGCACTCCCGGATCTCGGCCAGCTCGGCGAGCAGGCGCTCCGGATCGGTGATCGTGGTGGCGGTGTAGCCGGACAGCCCCTCGGCGAGCTGCCGGTCGATGACCTCGGCGGGGCTCGCCGCCAGCACAGCCTTGCCGTTGGCCGAGGCGTGCAGCGGCAGATTCTGGCCCAACGGCAGGATGATGCGCACCGGCTGGGCCGTCTCCAGCCGCTCGATGAGCACGACCTTGCCACCCTCGGGCACCGCCAGATGGACCGTCTCGTCGGTGCGGCGGCGCAGGTCCTCCATCACCGGTACGGCGACATCGCGCAGCCCCAGTTCACCGGTGGCGTGCCGCCCGACGTGCAGCGCCTTGGTGGTGACCACCCATCGGGTGGGGGCACCGCCCGCCGGGCGGATCCACCCCGCGGTGTGCAGGGTGACCAGCGCGCGCTGGACGGAACTCTTCGGGAGTTCCATGGCCCTCGCCAGGTCCGCGACCCCGACCGGCTGACGCGCGGCCACCTCCTCCAGCGCCCTGAGCGCGTTGAGGACGTTCTGCATCCATTGACTCCCTCGACAGCCGAACCCTATGCTCCCCCGTGCCACGACACGATACGTTGTGCCGCCTCACGGCACAATCCTTGAGGGGAGCCGCTCGCATGACCTCCCGTACCGGCCGCCACTTCCTCCAGATCCCGGGCCCGACGAACGTCCCCGACCAGGTGCTCCGCGCCATGTCGGCGCCCACGATCGATCACCGCGGCCCCGAGTTCGCGGCCCTGACCCTGCGTCTGCTGGAAGCCATCAAGCCGGTGTTCGGCACCGCGGGTCCGGTGGTGATCTATCCCGCCTCCGGTACCGGCGCCTGGGAAGCCGCGCTGGTCAACACCCTGAGTCCGGGCGACCGGGTGCTCTGTTTCGAGACCGGCCACTTCGCCACGCTGTGGCGGGACATGGCCCTGAGCCTCGGTCTGGAGGTGGAATTCGTGCCCGGGGACTGGCGCCACGGCACCGACCCCGAGGTCGTGGCCCAGCGGCTGACGGCCGACCTCACGCACACGATCAAGGCGGTCTGTGTCGTCCACAACGAGACCTCGACCGGCGTGACCAGCCGTATCGCCGAGATCCGGCAGGCGATCGACGCCTCGGGGCATCCGGCGCTGCTGCTCGTCGACACGATCTCCTCGCTCGGCTCGATCGACTACCGCCATGACGAATGGGGCGTCGATGTCACGGTGGCGGGATCGCAGAAGGGGCTCATGCTGCCCCCGGGCCTCAGCTTCAACGCCGTCAGCCGCAAGGCGCTCGCCGCCTCGCGCACCGCCGGGCTGACGAAGTCCTTCTGGGACTGGCAGCCGGTCATCGAGGCCAACCGGCGCGGCTTCTTCCCGTACACCCCGGCGACGAACCTCCTCTACGCCTTGGAGGAGGCCCTTCGTATGCTCGCCGACGAGGGGCTGGACGCCGTCTTCGCCCGCCATGCCCGGCACGCCGCGGCGACCCGGGCCGCCGTCCGGGGCTGGGGACTTGAGGTGCTCTGCGCCGACGACCGCGAGCACTCGGGATCACTGACCGCGGTGCTGCTGCCCACCGGCCAGGACGCCGACAAGGTGCGCGAGATCATCCTCGACCGGTTCGACATGTCCCTCGGCACGGGCCTCGGCAAGTTCAGCGGCCGGGTCTTCCGGATCGGGCATCTGGGCCACTTCAACGACCTCACCCTGGCCGGGACGCTCGCCGGGGTGCAGATGGGCCTCGAACTCGCCGGCGTACCCATCGATCCGCGCGGTCTGGGAGACGCCCTCGACGTACTGCGTTCCCGGTGACGGTCCGAACCTTCTGGAGCGAGTGGACATGACAACGATCAGCTCGGACGCCCCCGCGACCGGGGGTGCGGCGGCAGAGGATTTGGCACACCGTCTCCGGCGGGAACTCGACGGTGATGTGGGGTTCGACGACTACACCCGGCATCTGTTCTCGCGGGACGCGAGCATGTACGCGATCACCCCGGTGGGTGTCGTCTTCCCGCGGCACGCCGATGATGTGCGGGCGGCGGTGGCGGCGGCCGGGGAGTACGGCATCCCGCTGGTGCCGCGCGGGGCCGGGACCAGTCTGGCCGGCCAGACGGTGGGCCCGGGGCTCGTCCTGGACCTGTCGCGGTACATGAACCGCATCCTGGAGATCGACGGCGACCGCCGCACGGCGCTCGTCCAGACCGGGGTCGTCCAGGACCAGCTGAACAGGGCGGCGGAACCGCTGGGGCTGATGTTCGGTCCTGACACCTCCACCAGCAACCGGGCCACCGTCGGGGGGATGATCGGCAACAACTCGGCGGGCAGCGGTTCACTGCGCTACGGCATGACCATCGATCATGTCCGGGAGCTCGATGTCGTCCTCTCCGACGCGAGCCGGGCGCTGCTGGCGCCGGTCGACGAGGTGGAGCGCGCCCGCCGGGCCGCCCTCCCCACGCTGGAGGGAAGCCTCTACAAGCGGCTGCCGCAGATCGTACGCGCCAACTCCGAGGCCATCGCGGAAGGTTTCCCGGAGTTCTGGCGCCGGGCCTGCGGCTACCGGCTGGACCGGATGGCGCGCCCCGACACCCCGTTCGACCTGGCCAAGTTCGTCGTCGGCTCGGAAGGCACGCTTGTCATCGCCACGGAGGCGCTGGTCGATCTCGTACCCAAACCGCGCCACACCATGATCGCCGTCGGCCACTTCACCAGCACGGCCGCCGCCATCGAGGCCACCGAGGACGCCCTGGCCTGTGACCCGACCGCGGTGGAGCTGATGGACCGTACGATCCTCGACCTGTCCCGGCAGAAGATCGAGTACGCCTCGTTGAGCTCCATCCTCGAAGGCGATCCCGACGCGCTGCTCTTCGTCAGCTTCACCGGGAACCACAAGCGGGAACTGCTCGCCGGTATGGAGCGGCTGACCACGCTCTGGGCCCGGCACGGCCACGGCTACCACACCCTCCAGGCCATCACCCCGGACCAGCGGTCCTCCCTGCTGAAGGTCCGCAAGTCCAGCCTCGGTCTGCTGATGGCGGCCGGTGAGGGCACCCGCCGGCCGCTGGCCTTCGTGGAGGACACGGCCGTCGATCCGGTCCATCTCCCCCAGTACACCAAGCGTTTCAAGGAGGTGCTCGACCGGCACGGGCTGACGGCCGGCTTCTACGGCCACTGCTCGGTCGGCTGTCTGCACATCCGGCCGTTCCTGGACCTCACCGACCCGGGACAGGTCGACACCATGCGCGCGGTGGCGGTGGAGATCAAGGACCTGGTCACGGAGTACGGCGGCGTCAACTCCAGCGAGCACGGCGACGGCCTGGCCAGGAGCGAGTTCAACCGGGAGATCTTCGGCGAGCGGCTGTACGAGGCGATGCGCCAGGTCAAGCAGGTCTTCGACCCGGACAACCGGATGAACCCGGGCAAGATCGTCGACGCGCCCTCGATGACGGACAACCTCCGCGACCGGGCGCTGCCGCCCGCGGAACCGCTGCGTACCCGCCTCTCCTTCGAGGTGGTGGGCGGTATGCGAGGCGCCGCGGACCGGTGCATGAACATCGGGCTGTGCCGCAAGAGCGGTACGGGCGCCATGTGCCCCTCGTACATGGCCACCCGCAATGAGGAGGACTCCACCCGCGGCCGGGCCAACGCCCTGGTCAAGGCGCTCTCCGAACCTGATCCGCGCAGGGCGCTCGGGGACGAGCGGCTGCACGGGATCCTCGATCTGTGTCTCATGTGCAAGGCGTGCAAGAGCGAGTGCCCGCTCGGTGTCGACATGGCCACCCTCAAGGCCGAGTCGCTCTCGCACCATCACGATCTGCACGGCGTGCCGCTGCGGTCACGGATCTTCGGCTCGATCCGGCTGCTGAACCGGCTCGGTTCCGCGGTGGCGCCGCTGTCCAATCTGCCGGGGCGGCTGCGCCCGCTGCGGCTGCTGCTCGACCGCCGGCTGGGCATCACCTCGCGGCGCCCGCTGCCGGTGTTCGTACGGCGCGATCTGGTGCGCTGGTTCCGTAAGCACGCGCGCGGCGCCACCGAGCCGGGCCGTCCGGCGGCCACCCAGGGAACGCTCACGTTCCTCGCCGACTCCTTCACCACCTTCACCGAGCCGGACATCGGCCGCTCCGCGATCGAGCTGCTGGAGCTGGCGGGCTGGCAGGTCCGGCTGGAGAGCCGGGGCTGCTGCGGCCGGTCCAGTCTCTCCAAGGGGCTGGTCGACGACGCCAAGGACAAGGCGTTCGCGCTCGCCCATCTGCTCACCGGGACGACGGAGCCCGGCTCACCGATCGTGGGCTGCGAGCCGTCCTGTCTGATGACGCTGCGCGACGAGCACAAGGCGCTGCTGCCGGACGACGCGTCCGTCGAGGACATCTCGGGGCGGGTGCGCCAGGTGGAGGAGCTGCTGGTCGAGGCGGTCGACGACGGCCGGCTGCGGCTGCGTGAGGACTCCTGGCTCGCCGGACGCAGACTGCTCTACCACGGGCACTGCCACCAGAAGGCGGAGGTCGGCACCGCCGCGACGATGAGTCTGCTCAGCCGTATCCCCGGGGTGCGGGTGTCCGAACTGGACGCCGGATGCTGCGGGATGGCGGGGTCCTTCGGCTTCGAGTCCGAGCACTACGAGGTGTCCATGACCGTCGGCCAGGACCGGCTCTTCCCCGCTGTCGAGGCGGAGCCGCCGGAGACCGTGGTGGTGGCGACCGGGGTCTCCTGCCGTCAGCAGATCTTCCACGGCACGCGCCGCGACGCGTGGCATCCCGTACAGCTGCTGTGGGAGGCGGTGGAACTCCCCGACAGGCGTGGGAGAACAGGGGGTCGCCCCTGAGGGTGCGGGCCGGCGGCCATCTGATGGTGGCCGAGGAGCATCGCGCGGGTGGCCTTCGCGCGCGGGCGGGGCCCTGTGGCAGGGGTGGGCGGCGCGTTGTCCCGGGGCTCACTCCCCGGGTCCGGCGCCGCCCTTCAGCCAGCACAGCGCCGCCGCCGTCATCGCGGTGATCCCGGCGGGCAGCGCGGTACGGACGTCCGGCGCGAACTCCGGCGAGTGGTTGGGCGGGAGGGCCGCGAGCTTCTCCTCGGCGGACCCGGGGGTCCGCGCCCACGTGCTCGGGCCCACCGCGCCGAACATCCAGTAGGCGAGCGAAATCCCCGGCATTCCGTGCACGGACACCCCCGCGTCCCCGTACAGCGGGAAGTCCTCGCTCGCCGTGGCCGGCGGCCAGAGGGCCACCCGTTCGCGGCCGTAGAGCCGCAGATGGGCGTCGCGTACGAGCTCCGTGGCCCCGGGGTCGGGATGGGTCACCGGGGAGCGGGAGACGATGGTGATCTCCGGGTCGCGGGGGCAGCCGGACGCGGCGCACTCCGCCCGTACGATCCGTTCCACCGAGGCCGCCATCCGGTCGAGCGCGCGCTCCGACATGGCGCGGACGGTGATGCCGAGCGTCGCCCGGTCGGGGATGAGGTTGCCGCCCGAACCGGAGTGGAGGGAACCGACGTTCAGCACGGCGGGCTCGGTGGGCGCGCACTCGCGCGACACCACGCTCTGGAGCCGCAGGACCGTCGCCGCCGCGGTGACCACCGGGTCCACCGCCAGCTGCGGGGTGCCGGCATGGCCCGCCCGGCCGTGGATGACGGCCTCGAAACCGACGCTGCCGGCGAGCATCGGGCCGTACCCATGGGCGACCATGCCGCCCGGCAGCGGGGCGGTGTGCTGAGCGAGGACCACATCGGGCCGGCCGAAGCGTGCGTACAGCCCGTCCGCCAGCATGGCCCGCGCCCCCGCGAGGGTCTCCTCCGCGGGCTGGCCGACGATCACCACCGTCCCGCTCCACCGGTCCCTGGCACGGGCAAGCAGCGATGCGGCGCCCGCCGCCGCCGCCAGGTGCAGATCGTGGCCACAGGCGTGCATGACCGGGCCCTCGCTCGCGTACGGCAGCCCGGTCCGCTCCGTGACCGGCAGCGCGTCCAGTTCCGCGCGGATCAGCACGCGCGGTCCGTCCCCGTTGCGCAGGACGCCGACGACACCATGGCCGCCGACCTCTCCCGTCACCTCGTAGCCCGCTTCGGTCAGCCACTCCCCCAGCCGGGCGGCCGTGCGCCGTTCCTCGCCGGAGAGTTCGGGATGGCGGTGCAGGTCCAGATAGAAGGCGACCGCCGGACGGAGAATCCCCCGCACCCCGTCCAGGACGGGGGTGTTCTCGCCGGGGTACGCGACAGGTACGTGGTTCACCCGCCCCATCGTGCGGCACGGGCACGGCGGGTGACCTACAGACCGCTGACACGAGCGGTCAGTGGAAGACCTGCCGATGTGGAAGTGGGGTCGGCTGGAATACCTGTGGCACGACAAGGGACCGCCGGGGAAAGCCCGGTGGCCCGGCCTCTCCCAAGGAGTCACCATGGCTGACAAGAGCCCCCTCGCCTCCCTCGCCGACGAGATCATGGAGCTGGAGTCGGAGACCTTCGAGATCTCGGACTACTCGGACGCCAGCGAGGTCGTGCTCGCGGGCTCCACCAGCTGCAGCTCGACGTCGACCTGCTCCTCGACCACCAGCACCACCTCCTGCAGCGCCTGATCCTTCGCGCTCCGCACCACGGGCGGGCGGCACCCGCGGCCTTCCGCGCGGGTGCCGCCCGCTCCGTGGTGTCCGGCCCCGCCGCCGGGGTTACGGGAACGGATGCGGCACGAGCCGGATCTCCGCCTCCGTCAGCTCCCGGTCGCGCAGCCCCGCCCGGAACGCGGCGCTCCGCAGTCGCGGCATACGCGGCGCGCGCTGACGCGACCAGCCGAAGTCGATCGGCAGCAGGCCGGGGACGATCGTGGCGACCGTGCGCAGTCCGATGCGGTGCTGCTCCGGGGTGGTCTGGTCGACGACGATGACATCGTGTCCCGCCCGTACCAACGCGTCGCGGCAGTGGGCCACATCGTCACGCAGGTCGCCCGTTCGCGGCCGCTCCCGCTCCTCCCAGTCGCGGTACACCTCCGCCATCGGCCGCACGGCGGAGGGCTCCAGATAGCCGCGGACATGCTCCGCCGTCCTCGGCAGACCGTACAGCTGTGCGTGGTCCTTGAGGTGCAGCACCTTCCCGAAGTCCTCGGCCATCGCCTCCAGTTCGGCCCGGCGCTCGGCCACCTGCCGGGGCAGATGCGGGATGTACGTGAGCACCTCGGAGAGGGCCCCCTCCAGGGCCGCCGCCGGGTCCAGGCTCGCGCCGGCGCCGAAGGAGAAGGTGCCGGGGCCGCCGTCGCGCCGGACCGCCAGGCCCGTGACGACCGGTACGCCGAGGTCGATCCGGTTGTCGAAGGCGTGGACGTCATAGCCCTGGAGAGCGGCCCGGTCGATCATGGTGCGGACGGTGCGGTCGTCGAGCAAGCCGAGATCGATCTCGGTGAGCGGGGTGGCCCCGTACCAGGCGACCAGGAACGCGTCCCGCTCGATGAGTTCGAGGAGCCCGCCGAGGATCGCCTCCTCCAGACAGCCGCCGATCGCACAGCCGTTGGAGCATTCGAAGACGAAGTTGTCGGAGGCGAGGCCCGCGCTGTAGTGGACGAGCCGGGCCGGAACCAGGACCGGGCGCTCGTCGCGCAGGGAGTGGCCCCAGACCCAGGGGATGGGCCGGTCGGGGTCGAAGGGGCTGACCATCGGGTCGTCACGGTAGGTCTCGGGCGCGTAGAAGCCGCACTCGGCGGGGTCGAGGGCGTCCTCGCCGAGATCGCTGTAGGCCGCGGTGAGCAGGGTGGTGCCGGTGCGCCGGTGCGTACCGGCGTACCGCTCCAGGCCCTCCAGATAGGCCAGATCGCGGCTGGCGTCGAAGCCGTTGGCCTGGCCGCTCCAGGTGACATCGGTCAGCCCCGCGTAGCCGCGCATGAAGACGCTGCCTGCGACCGGCGCGGTGGTGGGTGAGGTGACATTGATCCAGGTGCCCGCCCCGAGGACGCCGGAGACGGGGTTGGCGAGCGCCATGGCCGGCATCGGGTACGCGGACGCCGGGCGCAGCCGGTAGGTGTCCGGTGCGGGCTTCGGCCGGCTCACCGGACCGAAGCCCTCGTCGGCGGGGCCGTCCGTGCCGCGTGGCCCGCAGTGCGGGCAGAGCGGATCGGCGAGCAGCGGATAGGTCCGCACCTCAAGCGTGGCGAGGTCGAGGCGCGAGACCTGCGGGAGGGACCGGTCGGCCGCGCCGGGGCCCGGCGGGAGCACGGCGTCCGGGAGGAACACCGCGCGGTGCAGCGCCTCGACCGCGTCCAGGGCGTACGGGGTGAGCCGCGGCCAGTGGCCGGCCGCGCGGGTGCGCGATCCGGTCTCCAGGGCGTCCCGCTCGGTGCGGGTGCGCAGCCGCTGCCAGCGCATGGCCAGACACTGGCCGCAGGCTGCGGTCGCGTCGCCGCCGCCCCAGGGGCCCACCAGTACGGCCCCCGAGGTGAGATGGACGGTGGCCCCGGGGCGTACGGCGGCGTGGCGGTCCTCGCCCCGGTGGCCGAGTACGTCCCCGGCGCCGAGGGGGACCACGGTCGGCCCCGCGGCCGGGGCGAGCCGTACGGCCAGCTCGCGCCGCAGCAGTTCGCGCGCGGCCTCCAGCGGAGCGCCGTCCATCACCGCGCCGGGATCGCCGGGTGCGTCCGTCGTGGTCGTCGTCGTTGTCATGTGGAGTTGCTCCAGCGGAACGTCTTCAGGGCCAGCGCACCGAAGACGACGGTGAAGACGACCAGTCCCCCGCATCCGAGGGCGATGTCCCCGAGGTCGCCCCGGCCCGACAGGGCGGCGGACACCGCGTCATTGAGATAGCGCAGCGGCAGCACCCGCGAGATCGACTGGAGCCAGGACGGCATCATGTCCAGCGGCAGGAACGAGCCGGAGAGGAAGGCCATCGGCACCATCAGGCAGTTGGCGATGGCCGCGACGGCCTCGGGCGTGTCGGCGTACGAGCCGATGACCACGCCGATGGTGAGGAACGCCGTGATGCCGAGGACCAGCACGGGCAGCGCCAGCGGCCAGCGGCCGTCCAGCTCCAGCCCGAACAGCGGCAGCATCGCCACCGCGATGAACACCACCGCCTGGAAGACCCCCACGCCGAGGGCCAGCACATAGCGGGAGCCGAGGACCGACGACAGCCGGGTGGGGGTCATCCGGATCAGCCGCAGCAGATCGTCGCGGCGCCACTGCATCAGGGTGAAGGCGACTCCGAAGACGGCGGCGTTTGCCACGCCCCAGGACATGACGCCCGGCGCGATGTAGGAGATGTAGGGACGGCCGGTCTCCTCCACCTCCTGGCCCCGGAAGATCAGTCCGAAGACGACCAGGAAGAGCAGCGGGAAGGCGAAGGTGAAGAAGAGGGTCGCCTTGTCCCGGACCTGCGCCCGGTAGCCGGCGCCGGTCAGTGCCGCGTACGCGCTCATCCCTGCTGCTCCGTGTCGTTGGTGTCGTTGGTGTCAGTGGTGCCGGTGTGGTCGGTGGTGCCGGTCAGTTCGAGGTAGACGTCCTCCAGCGTGGCGGTGCGGGTCTGGACGCCGTCCAGACCGCCGAGTGCGTCGACCGCTTGGAGGACCTTTCCGGACTCGGCCGTCTCCAGTACGAGGGAGCCGCCCTGAGCGGTGACCCGGTCGACCCCCGGGATGGCCGCCGCGGCCTCCTGGCTCATCCGTTCCGCCGGGATCAGCAGCCGGGTCGGCGCACCGGCGGCGGTCACCAGATGGTGTGGGGAGTCGAGCGCCACGACCGAGCCGGCCACGAGGATGGCGACCCGGTCGCAGAGCGCCTCGGCCTCGTCCAGGTGGTGGGTGGTGTAGACAATGGTGCGGCCTTCGCTCTTCAGCTCGCGCAGCACCTTCCACAGATCGCGCCGGGCCTGCGGGTCCAGGGCGGCGGTCGGCTCGTCCAGGAAGATCAGCTCGGGGCCGTGGACCAGGGCCGAGGCGATGGCCAGGCGCTGGCGCTGGCCGCCGGAGAGGTTCTCCACCATGACATCACGCTGATCGGCCAGCCCGACGGTGCCGAGTGTGCTGTCCGCGTCGGCGCGGCTCGCCCCGTACAGGGCGGCGACGGTACGCAGATGCTCCCGCGCGGTCTGGCGCACGAAGAAGGCCGAGGACTGGGTCTGGACGCCCAGCCGTGGCAGCAGCGCCACATTCCGCGGCCAGGGGGACTGGCCGAGAACCGAGACGGTTCCGGAGTCCGCCTGCCGCAGGCCCTCCATGATTTCGACGAGGGTGGTCTTCCCCGCGCCGTTGGGGCCGAGGAGTCCGAAGAACTCCCCGCGGCCGACCTGGAGTGACACCCCGTCGACGGCCTGCCGGTCCCCGTATCGTTTGCGTACCTCCTCGACGACGATCGCCGCTCCGGTGGCCGCCTCGTGCGGCACGGACGCCATGGTCCTGGCCTCGCTCATGTGGTTCTGCGCCCCTCGGGGGTTGTGGGTCAGTGAACTAGTAGGAAGTAGAGCCCTGTCGCCAGAGCCGCCACCAGGAGAAGGACGAGCAGGGCCGACCCCACCCCGTAGGAGAGGTAGACGACGCGGGCCCGGCGCGGGTACGCGGCGGCGGCCGGCCGGTCGCCGAGGCACAGCCGCAGATAGCGCCCGCTCTCCGGCGCGAGACCGGAGACTCGCAGCGTATGGCTCAGCATCGTGTAGCCGTCGAGCGGAGGCAGGGGCAGCAGGTTGACGAGTGCCTGGAGACTGCCGAGCAGCAGCAGTCCGGACAGCACCTTGCGGGTCGGGTCCCCCTCGGGGAGCGCGGCCCACCAGCCCAGGAACGGCAGCAGGAAGAGCAGATTGGCGAAGGCGCCCGCCCCCGCGACCACGAGCTGATGCCAACGGGTACGCAGATAGCGGTAGTTGTCGACGGTGCAGTACATCACGGCCACGGGCAGCCGCCAGCGCAGCCCGATCTCGCTGACCGTACCCCCGTAGTGCCGGGCGCTCACCCCATGGGCCAGTTCGTGCAGCGCCGTGCTCAGCCAGAGCAGGGTGAAGACCGCGATCAGTGCGGCGGGCTGGTGGAACAACCACCATGTGTCACGGGCGAGTTCGGGCAGGTCCGTCGCGAGCAGGACCTCCATCGCCACCATGAGCACGGTCAGCGGCAGCAGGACCGGGGTCCGCAGTGCGGGGCGCAGCAGCCGGTGCAGGCGTGTGGTGGTGGCGTCGGCGTCGGCGACCAGCCGCAGGGTGCCCCGCAGCAGTGTGCCGCTGAACGGTGTGCCGGGCGGGGTGGCGGGTGCCGGCCGGGGCGGTGCGCCGGCCAGCAGGCTTCTGGCGCCCAGCAGATGCAGCAGCCGCTGCCAGTGCGCGGCGGCGAGGCGTTTGCCGAAGGTATCGGCGTACTCCTCCCCGATCTCCGCCAGGGTGCGGCTGCCGTCGAGCCGGGAGATCAGGAAGTACTCCTTCGCCCCGACCTCGAAGGCCCCGCCGCCCTCCGGCTCCTTGATCAGATGCACGGTGGCGGGGCCGTGCAGCAGTGCGGGGCTCAGCAGGACGCCGGGGCGCAGTGCCGGGCGGTGCGAGAGGAGTTCCCCGGGGGTGGCGGTCATGGGATCGCCGCCGGGGCGGGTGGGGTGACGGTGTCCTCGCGCAGGACCCGGCCGAGTACATGGGAGAGATACGCCTCGTCGCGGATCGTCACATGCAGCCGGTTGTTGGTCATGTGCATGTACGGGGAGAGCAGCAGCGGGATCGCCACGGCGGGATCGGTGACGCGCTCGTCGCGCGTACCGTCCCAGGAGCGGAACACCAGCTCGCCGCCCACGGTCAACTCCTCGGCACGGGTGCGCAGTTCGAGGCAGTGTTCGGCCCAGCCGCGCAGGAAGGCGGGGAGTGAGCCGAGTTCACCGGTGCGGACGGCCCGCCGGATCCCCTCGAAGCGGCGGCCGAGGCCGGGAGCCATCGCGGCGTAGTTCTTGTCGTACTCCTTCGACCCGATGAAGCCGGTGCCGGGGAAGGCGTTGTGCCAGAACTCGTAGTAGCGGTCCAGATACTCCCCCAGCTCCTCCCGCTCGCGCAGGAAGCAGCCGGCCATGACCATCATCAGCTGGGCGGACGTGCCGAGCAGCACGGTGCGCAGATGCAGGTTCATGGTGCGGAAGGCGTCCATGACGAGATCGCTGGAGTGCGCGAAGTGCCACTCGGCCAGCTCGATCCCGGCCGGGCCGCCGTACTTCCCGTACTCGGGTTCGTACGGTTCGTAGGAGAAGGAGTTGTTGGGCCGCAGGTTCATCCGGCCGTCCTCGTTCATGAACGCGCCGCGGTCGCCCTCCGGGAACTCGATCTCGAAGAGGGTGTTGTAGAACTCGTTGAGGAACCCGGAGTCCACTTCGTAGAGGGCGGGGCGGGCGCGGAGGAAGCCGCTGATGGCCTCCTCGGCGCGGCGCCGTACCTCGGGGGTGGCGGTCGCGTCGACGGGCTTGAGCCGGAGGCGGACATGCGGTCCCTCCAGCCAGTAGTTGATGAAGAAGTGGCCGGCCAGCAGGCCGCCGGCGGTCAGGTCGGCCACCAGCGGGCGGACACAGTTCACCAGCAGGGGCTGGGGATTGGCCGCGTAGAAGATGTGGACGGCCTGCCAGTCGGCCGCGCCGGGGCCAGGGACGGGGGCGGAGCCAGGGACGGGGGCGGGCGCGGGGACCGGTGTGGGGCTCGGCGCGGGGGTCAGCTCTGACATGTCGGTGCGCCCTCTCTGCGTCGGGTCGAGGTGAAGGTCTCCACGGCCAGCTCGGCCACATGGCTGCCGCGCGCGGAGCGGACATGCAGCCCGTCGCGCCCGGGGAGCATCTCCCGCAGGACGACCCGGTCGTCCGGGTCCGCAGGCAGTGCTTCGAGGGCGGTGAGGGAGAGCGCGCTGTCGAAGTCCACGTACTGCGGCTTGGCCCCCGCGCCGCCCCTGGGGCCGCTGGAGACAGTGGCGAACACCTGGTCGGGCAGGGCGTGTTCGCGACGCCAGCGCTGCCAGCCGAGGAACCACTCCTCATCGCCCGTGCCGGGCCGGCGGACGGGCAGCGCGCCGGCCGTCGTGGTCCAACTGCGGCGGCTGAGGACGACCTCGCCGTGCAGCACCCGGGGCCGCGTGGTCACACCGTCGTGCGCCTCGCCCGCCGGGACACCGCCCCAGACGTCCAGGGGCGCCATCGAAGTCGGGGACATCAGCAGCAACGTACGCGGGATCTCGGGCAGGGCGAGCGGCACCAGATAGCCGAGATAGACGGGGACGACCTCGCGGCCGAGCCGGGTGGAGCGCAGCACCAGCCGGTCCGTCTCCGCGTCGTGCTCGACATGGAGATCGTCGAGGTGGATGCGCCGTTCCTCGGGGACGGTGCTGGATTCTCCGGGGCAGACGATCTCGTAGTCGGTGAGCGGGCTGTGCAGATTGAGATTGCTGGTGACCGCTCCTCCGGTGATCTCGGCCAGCACCGCTCCGTCGGGGGTGACGGCGGCGGCGGTGTCGCGCAGCCCTCGTGAGAAGGCCCCGGACCGCCGCTTCTCCGCCCGCTCCACCGGGCCGGCCGTGGAATACGTGTCCTCCGTGGAATACGTACCGTCCGTCTCGTTCGTGTCGTTCGTGCCGTCCGTGTCGTAGACATGGGTGAAACGGCTGAAGGGGAAGGAGAGCCCGCCGTACGAGCGGTTGAGCACGACGAGCGGCGCGCCGTCCCTCTCGGTGAGCTGGAGATGGTGGCACTGCGGTGCGAAGTCGGCCGCGAGCAGGGCGAGTTCGTCCGCGACGAGCCCGAGATCCCGTTCGTCGAGCCGGATCTCGTCCGCGTCCGCGTGCTCCTCCCAGAGCCGCCGCATCCGGTCGATGAAGGCACGCCGCGCCGCGTCGATCGCGCGGATCCCCGGCAGGCCGAGCCAGTTCTCCTCCGGCACGTACTCGCCCCCGTCGTCGAACGGCCGCCGCTTGCCCGCGAACGAGAGGTACTGGTCGAAGAAGTCCTCGTGGAAGTCATGGACGAGGCCCAGAAGATCGTCGCACCGGCCGCCACGGCCGTAGCGCGCGACGAAGAAGCCCTTGAAGGTGACCCGCTGAGGGAGTGTCAGGTCGAAGGCGGGGAGTATCCGCTCGACGGAGCGCAGCGCCCCGTCGGCCGGCCCGGTCCAGGCACCGAGCCCGCAGGTCACCTCACGCCCGGCGCTGACGTCCTCGTAGAGCAGGGTCTGCGGCAGCGTGGCCTCCGCCGCGCCCAACTCGGCCTGGCCCTGCCGCAGTCCGGCGCGCAGGTCGCGCAGCAGGTCCGCCCGTTCGGCGCGGCCCGCGGAGGGAAAGCGGTCGATGGCGCGGAGGGGACCCTCGAAGGCGGCGGCCAGCCGGTCGGCCCAGGGGCGCCCGAGGGTGCGCAGCGCGCTCTGGAAGGAGCGCAGGGGATCGGGGCTGTGGACGTCGGTGTCCAGGCATGGCACCCGCACGAGCCCGAGCTGGAGGAGCGCGGCCACATAGGTCTCGCACTGCGCGGGCTCGGCGTCGTGCTCGGCATGGAGCCACTCCACCAGTTCGCCGTAGCGCAGTTCGTCCCGTCCCTCGAACAGCCCGAGCAGCCGGTCCAGCGTGCCGCTGCGGCGGAGGTAGAACAGCCGGTCCTTGACCGCGTCGAAGGTCACCGCGGCCGAGTCGTCACCCGCGCTGATCCACTGGCGTACGTACCGGATCCGGTCGTCGTCCCGCTCCCAGCCGGAGGCCGGCCGTACGGGCAGATCGCCCCGCCGGGCGGGGTCGGCGACGATCAGTTCGGCGAACCGGCCCAGCACGACGACACTGAGCCGCACATGGCTCGACCACACGTCGTCGACACGGATGGTGGGGTCCGCGGCGTCGCGTCCGGGCTCCCCTCCGTCGCCACCGCCGTCGCCACCGCCGTCGTCCTGGAAGACGCCGGTGGCGACGCCGGTGAAGGTGCTGAACGGACTGGTCTTGCAGGCTGTCCGGTACAGATACGACAGCACCGACCGCTCGATCTTCCGCATCCGCTTGTCGGGGGACACGCCTGCCGCGGCCCCTGCCTCGGCCTTGCCGATATAGGCGTCGAGCTGTCCCTCCAGGGTCGGGGAGGCCAGCAGAAGACCGCAGCGCAGCCGGTCCTCGGCGAGGAGCCCGCGCAGCGCGGCCCGGGTCCTGCCGAGGTCGGCGGCGAGCAGTGGCGCCCCCTCGGCCCGCAGCTTCTCCAGATGCCGCCGGTCCCGCAACCACTCGGCGGTCGCCTCCGCCGCGCGGGGGTCGAGTCCGGCGACCAGCCGGACGGCCGCCTCCGGGTCGGCGGGCAGCCGGTTGTTGAAGATCTGGCGGCGCAGTCCGAGCAGTTCACGGCGCTGGCCCGCGCCCGCCCCGTCCGGGGCGACATCGGTGGTGCTCACCACCTCGTGCAGCAGATCGCTCAGTCCGTCCGCACGGGCCCGGAGCCGGTCCTCGGCCGCGAGGACGTCGTCCGCCCACCGGCGGCTGTCGCCGCAGCGCAGCGCCTGGACGGACTCGACCGGCAGCCCCGCGACACGCAGCATGAAGCGCCGGCCCGGTTCCCAGCCGGCATCCGTCGTGTGCGCGTCCGGTGTCATCACTCGTTCCCCCATCCCGGTCAGCCGATCTCGTAGCGGAAGTCGGCGGGCCGTGGCCGCTCATTGCCGAGCAGCATGATCAACAGGGGCTTCTCGCCGGTGCGTTCGAGGCCCAGCTCCTCGATGTACGAGATGTTGTCGAAGCCCAGGGCGACGCCCGCACCGAGCCCGAGGGCGGCGGCCACGGTGTAGAAGGTCTGCGCGACGGCCCCGATCGTGCCGTTCACCAGCCGGTAGCCGCGATCTCCCACCGCGTCCAGGACGGCGGCGGTGCGGATGGTGGGGACGATCACCACACCGGCCTGCTCCAGGTTGTAGTTGGAGAGGAAGTAGTTGCGCTGGAGGAACGGTCCCGGCGGGCCCGGCACCACCGGGCGCAGGGTGTGATCGGCGGGATCGTAGGCGTACGCGCCGGGCGCGACGCCCTCGACGTGGTTGATGAACGCGTACAGCGTGATCAGGCCCGGCGCGGCGGTGCCGCCCGGCGCAACGGGGCGTTCACTGTCGCCGCCGAGCGAGGCGGTGACGCAGGCGTCGAGAGTGGCCGCCAGTTGCGCGGTGGTGACCGGGCGGGCCGCGTCGAAGCGCCCGAAGCTGCTGCGCCGCTCCCGCAGGGCGTCGCGCACACTCACCGCCGGCAGCTCGGGCTCCGGCAGCACGACGGGCGTGCCCGTCGCGGTGGGCGGGATCGCGGCCGCCGGGTCGAGCGCGCCCGGCTCCGGGCGGTCGGTGGCGGCTTCCACCGTCGCCGCGTGGATCCGCTGGAGGGTCTCGAAGCGCAGGACCGTACGGGAGCGTTCGACGTCGGTGTGCCGGACGGCGGGGACGTCGGGGAGAGCGGTCACGGAGAGCCCGGCGGTGGGCTCGGCACCCTCCCAGGCCAGCGGGACGACGGCGAAGATGCCTTCTTCCTGGTTGGGTACACCCAGCACGTGGCTCAGCCTCTCCTCGTCGAACCACAGCGCGGGTTCGACACTCAGCCCCTGCGCGCGGGCCCAGATACGCCAGGTCCCGACGATCGCCCCGAGATCCATACTCACCGCGTGGAAGGAGAAGCTGTTGTACTTGAACGCGTTCTGCCAGTACTTGATCCCCAGGACCAGGAACTGGTCCCGGTCCGCGCCCGCCGCCCCCTCCCCGAGCGCCGCCCGCACCTCACCGGTCACATCGCCCGCGAGCAGCCGCTGCATGGAGTGGTGCGGGGCCGAGTAGTAGTGGATGCCCGGCGCCCTCGGCCCGCTGGGGCCGGAGACCCAGTAGACGCCGACCGGGTAGAGACCGCCGCCGGAAGCCGTGCCACGGGACCAGTTGGCCTGGGTGTAGTGCGGCAGCGCGGCGAGGTCGGTATTGGTCTGGACACCGAGCCGGCGTCCGGTCAGACCGTAGGAGTCGCGCAGCATCCCGGAGAGCGAGCCCAGGGTGAACGACCGCTGTCCGCCGCGCCCTTCGGTACGCAGACAGCCGGCCGCCACGGTCGCCCCCTCGGGAAAGTCCGTGTCCGGCAGCGGGAAGGACTCGACGCCGGGGTAGAACTTCGCCTTCCTCGGCCGATCCGCCCAGTCGGGGACGAAATCGGCGGGCTCCATCGGGATCCGGCCGCGCTGCATGATCGCGGCCGCATAGTCATGGGCGTAGCCCACGGGACCCTCCTCTCTGCTGGACGGTGCTGTACTGGACGGTTCCGGGCTGGACAGTGGATTACGGGAAGGGGTGCGGGGCCGGGTTGATGTCGTCCGGCCCGAGATCGTGGTCGCGCAGTCCCGCTGTACGCAGCGCGGTGCGCAGCCGGGGCATGGTGCGGGCCCGCTGCCGGGACCAGCCGAAGTCGATCGGCAGCAGCCCCGGGACGAGCACGCTGACGGTGTGCAGCCCGAGCGTGCGCTGCTCGGGCATGGTCTGGTCGACCACCACCACGTCGAAGCCGGCTCCGGTCACCGCGTCGACACAGCGCCGCAGATCCTCGCGGAGATCCTCGGCGGCCATGGCGCCGGAGGGGTCCGGCCAGCACAACTCATGGACGGTGCACGAGGGTTCGGGGGCGACTCCGCGCCGCAGCGGACTGTCCGGATCCAGCAGGAAGTCGGCGTACTCGCCCATCTCCGGCACCCCGTACACCAGGGGATGGTCGTGCAGCGCCGTCACGCGGTCGAAGTCCCGGGCCATGGCGCGCAGCCGGGGCCCGTCGCGCTCGGTGCGGTCCCGCAGGTTCACGGCGTCGGTCGCGATCTCGCAGAGCGCCGAGTCGAGCGCGGACTCGGGGTCGAGCCCGGCGCCCGCGCCGAAGCACATCCGGCCGGGTCCGCCGTCGAAACGCTCGGCCACGGCGGTGATCACCGGCACCGGGAAGGTGATCCGGGTGTCGAAGAACCGTGCGCGGTAGCCGTACATCGCCAGCCGGGCGACCATGTGCCGGGTGGCGGCGCGGGTGCTGGTGACCGGGTCGATCTCGGGCAGCGGCTGCTGCCCGTACCAGGCGAGAAGGAAGGCGTCGCGCTCGATGACCTCCATCAGCCCGAAGTAGATCGCCTCTTCCAGACAGCCGCCGGAGGCGCAGCCGTTGGAGCTCTCCTGCACGAACCGGTTCTCCAGGCCCGGCGCGTGATAGTACGTCAGTACCTCAGGCACCAGCCGCGGCTGCTCGTCACGCAGGGAGTAGCCCCATACCCAGGGGATCTCCCGGTCCGGCGCGAACGGGCGGACCCGTGGGTTGGCCCGGTAGAAGTCCGGTGCGTACAGGCCCACTTCACGGGGGTCGACGGCCTCGGCGCCGAACCGGTCGAGCGTTCCGGTGACGCTGGTGATCCGCGAGCGCGCCCGCATCCCCGCGTAGCGCTCCATGCCTTCGAGCACACCGATCCGGTTGCTGTGGCCGAAGGAGTCGGCGTGGCCGCCCCAGAACGTCTCGCGCAGATACTCGCCGGAGCGCATCGAGAAGCAGCCGATGGTCGCGGAGGTGGAGGTGGAGGAGACGTCATGGACCACGGACGGCCCGAGCGCGCCGCACACCGGGTTGGCGAAGGCGGCGACGTCGATGTCGTACGCCTCGATGGGCCGCAGCCGGAAGGAGCCGGAACGGTGTTTGGGGGCGGGACGCAGGGTGATCCGGGCGTCCTCGGCGCTGTCGGTTCGCGGCGTGGCGCAGCGCGGGCATTCGGGGTCGGGCACGAGCGGATAGCACCGGACCGTGAGGGTCCGCAGATCCACCAGCCGGATCTCGGGGAACGGGCCTCCGGGGGCGGGTGGCCGCTCGCGCAGTGCGGTGACCAGCGCGGCCACCGCGTCCGCCGCGAACGGTGTGGCGTAGGGCCACTCCGCCGCGGCCCTGGTATCCCCGCCCAGTTCGAGGGCGTCGCGCAGGGCCACGGACCGTACGGCCTGCCAGCGGCGGGCCAGACAGTGGGAGCAGGCCGGGGCCGGTGCGCCGTCGGCACCTGGCAGGGGCCCGATGACGGCGTGCGCGCCGTACAGCCGCACCGGGACCGACGTTTCGGGGTGCCGGGCGGCGTCACACCCGTCGGTGTACGCGGCGTCCTGTCCGGTGGCGAACGCGTCGTGCGTACCGAGCACGCCGATGTTCACCTCGGGTCCGCCGAGCCGCGCCAGGGCCTGACGCAGCAGGCCCTCCGCCGGGCGGACATCGACTGTGCTAAGCACCACGGGATGCCTCCGTGGTGAGGAGCACGCGGGCGGTTGTGATGCCCGCGATGGCCAGGTCCGCGGAGCCGGTGTCCACCATCAGGGCGTCGCGTCCCGCCGCCCGGAGCCGGTCGAGCACCTCGGACCAGCCGGTCACCGCCCGGGAGGCGACGGCCCCGGTCCCCTCGGTGTCCGTGGCGTGGATCGTCGTCGCGTCGAGGTCACGCAGGAGCGGATCGCCGAGGTCGAACGGCGCGGCCGTCTCCTCCCGGCCCAGCTGCACCTGTCCCAGCAGATCGCGCAGCGCGGCGACCGCGGCGCTCTGTGCGCGGATGTCGCTGCCGACGGCCCAGTGTCCGGCTCCCCGGGCGAGCAGCACATGGGCGCCGGAGCGGTCGCTCTCGCCCAGGTCGAGCAGGTCCAGCTCGATGTCGAGGACGGCCGCGGACCGGACGAGGAAGGTGAGTTCGGCATCGGCCCCCTCCCCCTCCGCGAGCGGCTTCAGCGGCACCCTGCTCGCCGTACCGCCCCACAGGGTGCGACACAGCGCGTCATGGGCGAGAGCGGAGAGCAGACCGTCGGCGGCGGCGTCCGCCGCCGAGGCTCCCGCTCCGGTCCCGGCGCGCGTCGGCTCGAACAGCCGGTCGGCGTTGTGCGGGCCGAAGGTGCGTACAGCCGCAGCCGGTACGAGAATCCGCTCCTTGGTGAGCAGCGAGACGGCCCGGGTCCAGGCCGTCACCCGCGCACCGCCCGTCCCCGCTCCGCCGGAGAGTGCCAGCGCGCCCGGCTCCACGGCCGGCACGCTCGCACGCATCGCGTCGAGCTGATCCTCCGTCAGAACGTCTGCGGTGGGCACGACATGCTCCGCGTACACCCCGGCCGCCGCGTTCAGCGCCCGCAGCCGTGCCCCCGCGACATGGTGCACATCGAAGGCGGCGATCCGACGGGAGGCGCCGTGGCCGGTGCCGAACTCGACGAGGGTCGCCTTGAGCGGTATCTGCGTGAGCGGCTCGTCGGCGAACCGGCCGAAGACTCCGGCGCGCGGCCGGACCAGGACCGAGCGGCGGTTCAGCTCCTCCACCAGTGCTTCGGCCTCCCGGGCCGTGTCGACCGTCGGCATCGGCGGAGTGCCGCTCCCGGCCTCCGTGAGGTCCGCGGGGAGATCCAGCGGGAGGTCCAGAGGGACGCCCAGGGGGAGATCCACGGAGCCGGCCGGGGCACCGGCCGCCGCCGTCCCGGCGCAGAACGGGCAGCGCGGGTGCGGCAGCAGGGGTTCGGCCGTGACATCGAGGGACTTCATGTCCTGGATGATCAGCTGGCCCGCGGTCTCCGCCGGTAGTGCGCCGGTGGTGATGCGGAAGATCTCGTAGCCGAGCAGATTGCCGATCATCGCCGCCAGGGGGCGGCTCGGGAGATCACCGGCCGGTACGGAACCGGGCAGTGCCAGACCGCTCCAGATGTCCGCAGCTGCCGCCGCCCCGTCGTGGGAACCGATCCGCAGCACCGCGCAGGACCAGCAGCCGGCCGTGTCGGGCGTCATCAGCGGTCCCACCACGGCGAACTGGCCGTAGGACCAGGCCGGCAGGAGCGTACGGCCCTCGGGCACGCCGGCCCGGAGCAGCGGGAACAGCCGCCGCGGGGCCGCGGGTCCCCCGGTCACCACCACGAGGTCGTACGACGCGAGGTCCGCCCAGCTCGGGGGCTGCCGGGGGTCGTCCGCCCCGATCCGCCGGAGGTCCACGGGGCAGCCGTCGGACGCCGCCTCCCGTGCCTCGGACTCCACGATCTCGATGCTCTCGGCTCCGAGTCCCGGCTGCACGCCGATGGTCGCGGAACCGTTGCGGATCAGGCTGAGGACGCACCAGCGGGCCACGAGGTCGTCGCCGAGCACGGCCACCCGTGCCGTACGGAAGCGGTGGAAGCGTCGCTCGGCGTCGTCGGAGTAGTGGTCGGCATAGGCGATCTGCGGGGCGAAGCGCCGTGCCACGTCGGGCGGTGTGTCGTGCGCCTGGCTCGCGGTCGCCGGGACCGGCCGGGCGAAGTCCCGTTCGTACAGGCTGTTCACCAGCTCGCCGACCATGGAGCGCTGCTGGTCGCCGAGGCCCTGGCAGATCTCGGAGACGGAGTGCTCGCCGGTGAGATGCGGCACGATCAGTGTGGCGAACCGGTAGGCGGACCTGGCCGTCAGCTGGAACCCGCCGTCGGCGTTGTGGAAGAGCACTCCCTCCGGTGTTTCGGTGAAGAGCACGTCGCGGCGGATGCGCGGGCGGGTCGAGGCAACGGTCGCGTAGGTCGCTGAGCCCATGAGAATGACACCCCTGGATGCTTGGTCAAGGTGGCCTGATCGTGGTGGAGTTCGGGCGTCGCCCGTCAGTGGCGTGCAGTCGCCGCCTGGCTGTTGTGCCTCTCGCGCGCCTGCTGACGCGCGTAGATTTTCAGCAGTCGATGGATGCGGTACGGGCCGGGCGGCCCTTCTTCGAGCAGGCCCGCGTCGGCGAGCCGCTCCAACGCCTCCTCCGCCTCGGGCGAGTCACCGAGCGCGTGGGAGGAGAGCAGCAGCCCCTCGTGGTCGCCGAGCCGGTGGAAGGCTTCCCGCCAGCGCGGCTCCAGCCGGCGCAGCGCGCCGCCGAACACCTGCGGTACGGACAGCCGCGGATCGTCGGCGAGGGAGAGTCTGGCCGGCAGATCCTCCGCCAGCCAGGCCGCACAGTCCTCGACGCGCAGCCCGGGGCGGGTGAGCAGCCGGGCGGCGGCGATCCGCAGACTGAGCGGGAAGTGGCCGCAGATACGGGCGAGTTCGCCTGCGGCGTCCGGTTCCGCGGCCACGCGTTCGGGGCCGAGAACGGCGGCCAGCAGTTGCCGGGATTCCGCCGGATCCAGGGTGGACAGCCGGTGAACGCTGCCGCCGTGCGTGGCCATCAGTCCGGCCAGACCGCGCCTGCTGGTGACGATCGCGGCGCCGCCCGGCCTGGCCGGGAGCAGTGGACGGACCTGATCGGGGCTGGTCACATCGTCGAGGACGAGCAGCGTCGCGCCGTCGGCGGTTCCGGGCGGCGGCAGGTGCGCCAGCGCCTCGGCCGGGGGGACGGAGGAGCCGTCCTCACGCGTCATGGCCAGGATGAACACGCCGCCGGGGAAGCTGTCCTGGGTGTCATGGGCGGCTTGCCGGGCCAGCGCCGTCTTTCCGATGCCCGGGGCTCCGGAGAGGACCACGACGGTGGTGTCCGTCGATCCGGCGGTGAGGCGGGCGGTGATCGCCGCCCGCTCGGCGGCGCGGCCGGTGAAGGACGGCACCGGCGGCACCGGCCGTACGGCGGGCGTGAGCGGTACGGACGGTACGGGAACGGGGGCCGGGGCGGCGATCGCCAAGGGCTCGGGGCGCGGGGCGCGAGCCACCTCCGTACGGCCGCCGGGCGGCGGCGCCGTCCGGTCGAGCGCCGGATCGAGTGCGGGTGGGCCGAGGTCGTCGCCGCGCAGGATCGACAGTTCGAGCCGCTGGAGCGACGGGCCGGGATCGACGCCCAGTTCCTCTTTCAGCCGGCCTTTCACACTGCGGTACTCGGAGAGCGCCTCCGACTGCCGGCCGGTTCGGTAGAGCGCCTCGATGAGCTGTTCGGAGAACCGTTCGCGACCGGGGTGCCGGCGAGCGGCCTCCCAGAGGTCGACCAGTACCTGACGACATCGGCCCAGCGCGAGCTCGATGTCACAGGCCCGTTCGAGCGTACGCAGCCGCTCCTCGGTCAGCCCCGGCACCTCGTCGCGGTGCAGCATCGGGGACGGCACATTCGCCAGCAGGGGTCCCTGCCAGAGCGTGAGCGCCTCCTTGAGCCGGTACAGCTCGCCCTCGGCGTCGTCGGCGTCGTCCGCCGCCCGTACCAGCGCGCGGAACCGCACCAGGTCGAGCGTGTCGGCGTCGGCGTTCATCCGGTAGCCACCGGGCACCGCCTCGATGACATTGCGCGTGACTCCGTACTTGACGAAGATCCGGCGCAGTCTGAGGACACAGCTCTGGAGCGCGGCCCTGGCCGTGGCCGGCTGGTCCTCGTCCCACAGGGCGCGCAGCAGATAGCCGGTGGACACGACGGATCCGGGATGAATGAGGAGAGCCGCCAGCAGGCTGGACGGTTTGGACGGTTTAAGAACAACAACGTCATGGCCCTCGGCAATACTCAAAGGGCCCAGAAGCTGAAAACGCACGCGGCTCCCGCCCCCGAATCAGTACTCGCGTCCATGACGCATGAAAGTGCCAAATCCTGGGCACCTCACGACGTCAGGACATCCGTGGACGGAAATGGTGCGCATTTTTCTCCGGTACAGACCTCTGTCAGGCCCCACTGATTCCCTACTCCCCCGTAGCCACACAGCCGAGTTGCCCCGTCACCTTCGGCGAGGGCCAGCTCAGTGGAGTGATACGTACCGCTGTTCCAAAGAAAATTAACGTCGCTTTACCAACAGATGAATAGGCTCGGCTGCACACCTATGGTTGTTTCCAAAACAATGCCGACGCCCAGAACTTGTTGGGCATCCTAGTAACTCGCCCATGGAAAGTCGACCCTCCGGCCCAGCGGCATTCCCGGACGGCGAACCAACCGGAAAGAAGCACTTATTGAGTGTGAATACGGCCCGCCGTCGCGAACACGCACAAAGGGAACAGGCACAAAGCTTGACTCTGTCGGGGATCTTGGATGGTTGAGGTCAGGTGCCGAGGGTGCGCCAGGACTTTGACCGGGGGATCCCGTGCTGGTCCAGGAAGGTC